>NZ_CP067169.1:300000-600000 GCF_028553885.1 Paracoccus aestuarii | reverse complement strand
ACCGGCATCGGCGGATTCGCCCGTGGCGGCGAATTCAACCGCAAGCACGGCAACCGCATGATGCGCTGGCGCCTTTACGCCCAGGCCGTGGCGCTGGTGATCCTGATGGGCTTTCTGTGGTGGAGGGCCGGCTGATGGTGGTCCTGAACCGGATCTATACCCGCACCGGCGACAAGGGCGATACCGCCCTGTCCGACGGCAGCCGCGTGGCCAAGCACAATCCGCGGGTCGAGGCCTATGGCACCGTGGACGAATTGAACGCGACGCTCGGGCTTTGCCGGCTGCATGCGGATGGCGATCTGGCGCGGCTGATCGGGGTGATCCAGAACGACCTGTTCGATCTGGGCGCGGATCTGTCGCGGCCCGAAATGGCGGCGGATGATCAGGCGGGCTATCCGGTGCTGCGCATCATCGACGCCCAAGTCGACCGCCTGGAATCCGAGATCGACGCGATGAACGCCCGGCTGACGGCGCTGCGCAGCTTCATTCTGCCCGGCGGCAGCGTGCTGGCCGCGCATCTGCACCTGTCGCGCACCGTGGCCCGGCGGGCGGAACGCCGCGCGACCGAACTCTTGGCGGGGGGCGACGTGAATCCGGCGGCGATCCGCTATCTGAACCGGCTGTCGGACTGGCTGTTCGTGGCGGGCCGCATCGCCAATGGCGACGGTGCGGATGACATCCTGTGGGTGCCGGGCGCCAGCCGCTAGGGACGCAAACGCTGCGTCCCGTGACGTTTTTGCCCTGTCCTTGGCGGAAAACCGTCACTACGTTTCGGGGCCAGAGATGACGCAAACATAGGGAGAGAGATCCATGAAGGTTCTCGTGCCAGTCAAGCGCGTGATCGACTACAACGTGAAGGCCCGCGTGAAGGCGGACGGTTCCGGTGTCGATCTGGCCAATGTAAAGATGTCCATGAACCCCTTTGACGAGATCGCGGTCGAGGAAGCGATCCGCCTGAAGGAAAAGGGCACCGCGACCGAGGTCGTGGCCGTCAGCATCGGCGTCAAGCAGGCCGCCGAGACGCTGCGCACCGCCCTGGCCATGGGCGCGGACCGCGCCATCCTGGTCGTCGCCGCCGATGACGTGCATCAGGACATCGAACCCCTGGCCGTCGCCAAGATCCTGGCCAAGATCGTCGAGGAGGAGCAGCCGCAGCTGGTCATCGCCGGCAAGCAGGCCATCGACAACGACATGAACGCGACCGGCCAGATGCTGTCGGCTCTGCTGGGCTGGAGCCAGGCGACCTTCGCCTCCAAGATCGAGATCCAGGGCGAGGCCGCGCATGTCACCCGCGAGGTCGATGGCGGGTTGCAGACCATCGAGGTGCGCCTGCCCGCGATCGTCACCGCCGACCTGCGCCTGAACGAGCCGCGCTATGCGTCGCTGCCCAACATCATGAAGGCCAAGAAGAAGCCCTTGGACGAAAAGACCCCCGGCGATTACGGCGTCGACATGGCCCCGCGCCTGACCGTCGTCAAGACGCGCGAGCCCGAGGGCCGCAAGGCCGGGATCAAGGTCGGCTCGGTCAACGAGCTGGTGTCGAAACTGAAGGAAGGGGGGGTCGTGTGATGGCTGTTCTTCTGCTGGCCGAAGTCACCAATGGCGAACTGAACCGCGACGCGACGGCCAAGGCCGTCAATGCCGTCAAGACCCTGGGCGACGTGACCGTGCTCTGCGCGGGCGCGCAGGCCCGTGCCGCCGCCGATGCCGCGGCCTCCATCGACGGCGTGGCCCGCGTGCTGGTCGCCGAGGATGCGCGCTATGGCCACCGCCTGGCCGAACCCACCGCCGCGCTGATCGTGGCGCTGGCGGGCGATTACAGCCATATCGCCGCCCCGGCCACCACGGATGCCAAGAACGTCATGCCCCGCGTCGCCGCGCTGCTGGACGTGATGGTGCTGTCGGATGTCTCGGGCGTGATCGATGCGGACACGTTCGACCGACCCGTCTATGCCGGCAACGCGATCCAGACCGTCAAGTCGGGCGATGCGACCAAGGTCATGACCATCCGCACCGCCAGCTTCGACGCGGCGGGCGATGGCGGCTCGGCCCCGGTCGAGGATGCGGCCGTGGCCGATGATCCGGCCCTGTCCAAATGGCTGAACGACGAGGTCGCCCAGAGCGACCGCCCCGAGCTGACCTCGGCCGGGCGCGTCGTCTCGGGCGGCCGTGCCCTGGGCTCCAAGGAGCAGTTCGCGATGATCGAGAGCCTGGCCGACAAGCTGGGCGCCGCCGTCGGCGCCAGCCGCGCCGCCGTCGATTCGGGCTATGCGCCGAACGACTGGCAGGTGGGCCAGACCGGCAAGGTCGTGGCGCCGGAACTTTATGTCGCGGTCGGCATCTCGGGGGCGATCCAGCACCTGGCGGGGATGAAGGACAGCAAGGTCATCGTCGCCATCAACAAGGACGAGGAGGCACCGATCTTCCAGGTCGCCGATTACGGCCTGGTGGGCGACCTGTTCCAGATCGTGCCGGAACTGACCGAAAAACTGTGACGACGGCAGCCGCCCCCCGCAAAAACGGGGGGCGGTTTTGCATTGCAGCACGCATCGCCCGGCCCTATCGTCCCGGCGATGGAACAGGGGGCTGGCATGGCAATTCAATCGGTGGGTGTGATCGGCGCGGGTCAGATGGGCAACGGCATCGCCCATGTCTTCGCCGTCGCGGGCTATGACGTTCTGCTGACCGATATCAGCCGCGAGGCGCTGGACAAGGCACTGGACCTGATAGACCGCAACCTAGAACGCCAGGTCAGCCGCGACAAGATATCCGCCGAGGACAAGGCCGCCGCCATGGCGCGGCTGAAGACCACCCAGACCCTGTCCGAGCTGGGCCAGACCGATCTGGTCATCGAGGCCGCGACCGAACGCGAGACGGTGAAACAGGCCATCTTCGAGGACCTGGTCCCGCATCTGAAGCCCGAGACGATCCTGACCTCGAACACCTCGTCGATCTCGATCACGCGGCTGGCCTCGCGCACGGACCGCCCGGAAAAGTTCATGGGGTTCCATTTCATGAACCCCGTCCCCGTGATGCAGCTGGTCGAACTGATCCGCGGCATCGCCACGGATGACGCCACCTATCGCGCCCTGCACGAGGTCGTGGAGAAGCTGGGCAAGACCGCCGCCAGCGCCGAGGATTTCCCCGCCTTCATCGTGAACCGCATCCTGATGCCGATGATCAACGAGGCGGTCTATACCCTCTATGAAGGGGTGGGATCGGTCAGCAGCATCGACAGCGCGATGAAGCTGGGCACGAACCACCCGATGGGCCCGCTGGAGCTGGCCGATTTCATCGGCTTGGACACGTGCCTGGCCATCATGAACGTGCTGCATGACGGGTTGGCGGACACGAAGTACCGCCCCTGCCCGCTGCTGACGAAATATGTCGAGGCCGGCTGGCTGGGCCGCAAGACGGGCCGCGGCTTTTACGACTATCGCGGCGACGAACCCGTTCCGACCCGCTGAGGCGACGGGGGGCCGGGACGCGGCCCCCTGCCGGTTGGCATGATCACAGATCGGCGGCCGGCTTCTGGCGCTTTTCCATGAACTGGTCGAATTCGGCCTTGTCCTTGGCCTCGCGCAGGCGCTCAAGGAAATCCATGAATTCGCGATGCTCGTCCTCCAGCCGCTTCAGCGTCTGTTCGCGATAGGCGTCGAAGGCCGTGTTGCCGGTCGAGGGCGCGTGATAGCGGGGCGCGGCACTGCGCTTGCTGCATCCGAACATGCGATTGCTCCAGATCATGTAGCCGAGGATTGCGAGGCCAATCGGCCAGAAGGCGATGAAGCCCAGCACCATCGCGGCGATCCAGGCCTTGCGTCCGTGACCGTCCAGCCAGTCACGGCACCGCAGCAGAAAATCCGAGAAACGCGTCCCGGCCGGGGCCGGAGGCAGCGCCTGTGAACTCATGCTCATCGGTGGTCTCCCATGTTAATGTGAATTACATTTACATAGATGGACCGCATGGGGGCATCCGTCAAGGGATGCGTTCCGAAAATCAGTCGGGGATGAGGCCGAGGCCACGCAGATAGACGATGGCGCCGCTTTCCAGCATCTCGGACGGGGCGACGGGGCTGCGCCCGCCGGGGGCGCCGCGCCCGAACAGCTCGACCACGCCGTGGCTCAGCGCCCAGATGTGGTTGGCGACCATGCGCGCGGGCGGGCGGCGGTCGGCGGGCAGGCGCATCGCCAGGGATTCCGCGCCCGTGACCAGCACGCGCTGCGCCCGTTCGGATGCGGCGGCCAGGTCGGAATTGCGCGCGATGGACAGGCCGGATTCGAACATCGCCATGTAATAGCCGGGCCGGTCGCGGGCGAAATCCAGATAGGCCTGGCCCATGCGCAGAAAGGCCGTCAGCACCTGGGGGCGACCATCGTCGAAGGCGGCCTCCAACCGGCCGGCGAATTCGACGAAGCCTTGGCGCGCGACCTCCTCCAGCAGGTCGTCGCGGCCCTTGAAATGGCGATAGGGGGCGGCGGCCGAGACGCCCGCCCGGCGCGCGGCCTCGGTCAGGGTAAAGGCCTGGGGGCCCTGTTCCTCGATCAATGCGGCCGTGGCCTCGACCAGCGCCTCGCGCAGGTTGCCGTGGTGATAGGATTTGCGGTCGGGCACTACATGCCTTCGCCGAAATAATCCCCGACCAGCGCCTCCAGGGCATCGGCCAGGGCCTGCGCCTCGGGGCCGGTGGTGGTCACGCGGATCTGGCTGCCGCGCGGGGCGGTCAGCATCAGCAGGCCCATGATGCTGTCACCCGACACGCGCATCCCGTCCTTTTCGACCTGGGCCTGGGCGTCGAAGCGTTCGACCATGTCCACGAACTTGGCGCTGGCGCGCGCATGCAGGCCCTTGACGTTGATGATCGCCAGGTCACGGGTGATCGCGGCACTCATCGGGCGCGGCTTTCGGCATCGCCCATCGCCTCGGGCGGGACGTTGTAGGAATTGATGTATTTGCGCCCCGCCTCCTTGGCGAAGCCCACGGCATCGGGGACCGACATGTGGCGCGACTTGGCCAGCTTGACCAGCATGGGCAGGTTGGCGCCATAGAGGATGGTGCGATGTTCGACCGCGCAGGCCGGCAGCGACAGGTTCGAGGGCGAGCCGCCGAAGAGGTCGGTCACCAGGACCACCCCGTCGCCCAGATCGACGGAATCCGCGGCGGCCTTGATCTCGGCCGTCTTGGCGGCGCGGTCGTGATCATCCTCGATCGCGACGGCGGCGATGCCCACCTGTGGTCCGACGACATGTTCCACCGCCGAGAGATATTCCCGGGCCAGTCCGCCATGCGCTACGATGACAATTCCGATCAACCTGACCTACCACGACCTAAAGAACACCCGGATCGCCCCACGATCATGACGCCTGCCTCTGCGCCAGTGGCCCGTCCCGGTCCTGGCCGGGCGATGCAACCGCGTCGGGCTGTGGCGCCGTGGTCCGACGCTCGAGTTCCCTGTGCCTTATTGACACCGGCCAGCCCGCCTCTGCAAGCGCGGAGGCCATCTTTTCCACCAAAGTGACGGAACGGTGTTGCCCGCCGGTACAGCCGAAGCCGACCGACAGATGCGATTTCCCCTCGTCCATATGCGCGGGCAGCAGGAAGGCCACAAGATCTCGGGTCCGGTCGAAGAATTCCTGATAGCGCGCATCGCCCTGGACATGGGCCTGGACCGCCGGATCGCGCCCGTCCAGCGGACGCAGATGCGATTCCCAATGGGGATTCGCCAAGAACCGGCAATCGAACATCAGGTCCAGCCCGCGCGGCACCCCGCGCTTGTAGCTGAAGGAATGCAGCGACACGCTGAGCCGCTGGTCGGGGCGCGTGTCGAACCAGCGCGTCAGTTCGGCCTTCAGGTCATGGGGCGACAGGTCGGTCGTGTCGACCAGCACATCGGCACGCGCGCGGATCGGGGCCAGCAGGTCGATCTCGGTCAGGACCCCGGCCAGGGGGGCGGCGTCCGGGGCCAGCGGATGGCGGCGCCGGGTCTCGTTGTAGCGGCGCACCAGCGTGTCGGCGGCGCAGTCCAGATAGAGCACCTCGGGCGCGTAATCGGGCATGCGCGTCATCCGGTCGATCAGCTCGATCACGTTGGCGGCGGAAAAATCGCGGTTTCGCACGTCCAGTCCCAAGGCCAGGGGCGCGGGGCGCGGCGGCCCGTCCAGCAGCCGCGGGATCAGCGATAGCGGCAGGTTGTCGATCGCCTCGAAGCCCAGATCCTCCAACACGTTGATGGCCGTGGACCGCCCCGCGCCCGAAGGGCCCGTGACCAGCACCAAGCGCTGCATCCCCTGATCGCCGTTCATCGACATTCCCCTTTGGCACCCGATGCGTCAGTCCACCCGACGGCCCAGCAAAAGCTGCCGCAATGCAGCATGAAGATGGGGCCGATAGGGACCAAGCACAAGCAAAACCGGAATTCCCAACCATTCGACATGACGCCGCGGCGGCAGGCGCTGATCCTCGGCCCGGCCCAGGTCGCAGGCCAGGACAACCTGCGCGGGAGGCGCGGGTTCCGCCGTCAGGATGCCCACGCCCCGCGCCTCGATCCGGCCCAGCAGCGGCAGGGGCGCCTGCGCCATCAGCCGCCCGGCGGACAACCGCAGGTCGGTGCGGTCATCGGCCACCAGGCCCGCGCCAAGCGCCATCATCTCCAGCGCCAGGCTGGACTTGCCACAGCCGGATGGCCCCAGGATCACCAGCCCGCGCCCGTCCAGCGCCACCGTCGTCGCGTGAAGCTGCCGCATGCGAATCACCCCCCTGCCCCACATTGCCCGAAACCGGTTAATTTTCCGCCCTTCCCGCCGCAATCCCGGGCGGTCGCGGTCCTGTTGGCGATAACATTTAATGTTTCCGCTAACTGTTTGCGCTGCCGTCTTTCGGCACGAATCCTCCATGTTATAGCCGCAGAACCGACAGCCCGCACGGGCCGCCGCCTCTCAAGCCACGGAGCCACGGACATGACGACGCGCGTAAACCCCAACTGCCGCCTGGAAGATCAAGGCATCGAGGGGCTGGGCCGGGTCTATTACAACCTGCTGGAACCCGCCCTGATGACCGAGGCGGTGGCCCGCGGCGAAGGCCAGCTGGGTCTGGGCGGCGCCTTCCTGGTCACCACCGGCGCCCATACCGGCCGCTCGCCCAAGGACAAGTTCGTGGTCCGCACCCCGTCGGTCGAAGACACGATCTGGTGGGACAACAACAAGCCGATGGATCCCGAGGCCTTCGACCGCCTGCATGCCGACATGCTGGCGCATATGAAGGGCCGCGACTATTTTGTGCAGGACCTGTTCGGCGGCGCGGATGCGGAAAACCGGCTGGACGTGCGCGTGGTCACCGAACTGGCCTGGCACGGCCTTTTCATCCGCCATCTGCTGCGCCGCCCCGAGGCGGACGAGCTGGCGACCTTCGCCCCCGATTTCACGATCATCAACTGCCCCGGCTTCAAGGCCGATCCGGCCCGTCACGGCTGCCGGTCGGAAACCGTGATCGCGATGAACTTCGACAAGAAGCTGATCCTGATCGCCAACACCGCCTATGCGGGGGAAAACAAGAAATCCGTCTTCACGCTGCTGAACTACCTGCTGCCGGAAAAGGGCATCATGCCCATGCATTGCAGCGCCAACCACGCGCCGGGCGATCCCGATGACAGCGCGGTCTTCTTCGGCCTGTCGGGCACGGGCAAGACGACGCTGTCGGCCGATCCCTCGCGCGTGCTGATCGGCGATGACGAACATGGCTGGTCGGACAAGGGCATCTTCAACTTCGAGGGCGGCTGCTACGCCAAGACGATCAACCTCTCGCCCAAGGCCGAGCCAGAAATCTACGCCACCACCTCGCGCTTCGGCACCGTGGTCGAGAACATGGTCTTCGACAAGGACAGCCTGGAGCTGGATTTCGAGGACAACTCGATCACCGACAACATGCGCTGCGCCTATCCGCTGGACGCGATCTCGAACGCGTCGGAAACCAGCCTGGGCGGGCATCCCAGGAACGTCATCATGCTGACCTGCGATGCCTATGGCGTCCTGCCGCCCATCGCGCGGCTGACGCCGGCACAGGCGATGTATCACTTCCTGTCGGGCTTCACCTCCAAGACGCCCGGCACCGAGGTCGGCGTGACCGAGCCGATCCCGACCTTCTCGACCTGCTTCGGCGCGCCCTTCATGCCCCGCCGCCCCGAGGTCTATGGCAAGCTGCTGCAGGCCAAGATCGCCCAGCACGGCGCGTCCTGCTGGCTGGTGAACACCGGCTGGACCGGCGGCGCCTTCGGGACCGGATCGCGCATGCCCATCGCCGCGACCCGCGCGCTTCTGGCCGCGGCCCTCGACGGCAGCCTGAACGACGTCCAGTTCCGCAAGGACCCGAATTTCGGCTTCGAGGTCCCGGTCAGCGTCCCCGGCGTCAGCGACGTGCTGCTGGACCCGCGCCAGACCTGGGCCGATGCCGCCGCCTACGACGCGCAGGCAAAGAAACTGGTCCAGATGTTCTGCGACAACTTCGCCCAATACCTGGACGCCATCGACGACGAGATCCGCGCCGCCGCCATCGGCTGACGGATCCGCATCCCCCAACCGAAAGGGCCACACCGCAAGGTGTGGCCCTTTCTCACGGCGTCGGGCGGCGACAGCCGCCCGTCACTCAGGTCACAGGCCCAGACAGTGCCGCATGATCGCCTTCTGGGCATGCAGCCGGTTCTCGGCCTCGTCCCAGATGACCGAGGCCGGGCCGTCCATGACCGCGCTGGTCACCTCGTCCTCGCGATGGGCGGGCAGGCAATGCATGAACAGCGCGTCATCCTTGGCCTTGGCCATCAACGCCTCGTTGATCTGGTATCCGCGCAGCTGATTGTGCCGCCGCTCCTTGGCGGATTGCGGGTCATGCATGCTGACCCAGGTGTCGGTCACCACCAGATCGGCGCCGATCACGGCCTTGTTCGGATCGCGCTCGATGGTCACCGGGCGCCCCTTCGCCGCGGCCCAGTCCAGCCATTCGCGTTCGGGGTCCAGCGGCGGCGGGCCGGTAAAGGTCAGGTCGAACCCGAACTGCCCCGCCGCATGGGCAAAGCTGGCAAAGACGTTGTTGCCGTCGCCGGACCAGACCACCTTGCGATCGGCGATGGGGCCGCGATGTTCCTCAAACGTCATCACATCGGCCATGATCTGGCAGGGATGGGTGCGGTTGGTCAGCCCGTTGATGACCGGCACGCTGGCATATTCCGCCATCTCGTGCAGGGTCGCCTCCTCGAAGGTGCGGATCATGATCAGATCGACATAGCGCGACAGCACGCGCGCCGTGTCCGCGATGGTCTCGCCATGGCCCAGCTGCATCTCGGACCCCGACAGGATCATCGTCTGCCCGCCCATCTGCCGCACGCCCACGTCAAAGCTGACCCGCGTCCGGGTCGAGGGCTTCTCGAAGATCAGCGCCACCATCCGCCCGGCCAGCGGCTGGTCGTCATCGGGCGTGCCCTTGGGACGGCCGTTTCGGGCGGCCTTCATCGCATGGGCGCGGTCGATGATGCTGCGCAGCGCGTCGGGATCGGTGGTGTGGATATCCAGGAAATGGGTCATCTGTCTGTCTTTCGGCGATTTATCGCAGCAAGCCCTGTGCCGCCCCCCGGGTCAAGAGGGCGCTGCCCACCCCCGGGGTCTTGGATGAAGGAAACGCGCTCAGCCGGCCAGGCCGGCGGCGACGCGGTCCAGGCGGGCCACGGCCTCGGCGATCTCATCGTCGGTGATGTTCAGGGGCGGCAGCAGGCGCAGCGTGTCATCCGCCGCAGGCACCGTCAGCAGATGCTGGTCATAGGCCGCGCGGACGAGGTCCACCGGCGCCACGTGGCATTTCAGCCCCAGCATCAGGCCCTGCCCGCGGACCCCCTCGAAGATCTCGGGATGGGCGTCGACCAGCCCCTCCAGCCGCTGACGGAACAGGGCCGCCTTGCGGTTCACCTCGGCCAGGAAGGCCGGGTCGGCCACGATCTGCATCACCCGCGCGCCCACCGCGCAGGCCAGCGGGTTGCCGCCATAGGTCGACCCATGCGTGCCCGCGACCATGCCCGCCGCAGCAACCTCCGTCGCCAGCACCGCGCCCAGGGGAAAGCCGCCGCCGATCCCCTTGGCGACCATCATGATGTCGGGCGCGATCCCGGCATATTCATGCGCGAACAGACGCCCCGTCCGGCCCATGCCGCATTGCACCTCGTCCAGGACCAGCAGCGCGCCGGTCCGGTCGCACAGATCCCGCAGCCCCTGCAGGCAGGCATCGGGCAGCGGGCGGATGCCGCCCTCGCCCTGGATCGGCTCGACCATGATCGCGGCGGTGCGGTCGGTGACGGCCGCCTTCAGCGCCTCGTGATCGCCGAAGGGCAGCGTGCGGAACCCCGGCATCAGCGGGCCGAAGCCCTTGGTCATCTTCTCGGACCCCGCCGCGGCGATGGCCCCGGTAGAGCGCCCGTGGAACGCCCCGCCGAAGGTCAGGATCTCGATCCGGTCCGGGTCGCCCGCATGATCCCAATGCTTGCGGACCATCTTGATGGCCAGCTCGGCCGCCTCGGTGCCGGAATTGGTGAAGAACACCGTATCGGCAAAGGTATGTTCGACCAGCAGATCGGCCAGCCGCTCCTGTTCCGGGATCTGATAGAGGTTCGAGACATGCCAGATCCGCCCCGCCTGTTCGGTCAGCGCCGCGACCAGATCGGGGTTCGCATGGCCCAGCACGTTGACCGCGATCCCCGCGCCTAGGTCCAGATATCGCGTCCCCTCGGCGGTGATGGCCCAAGCGCCCTCGCCGCGCTCAAAGGCCAGGGGGGCACGATTATAGGTCGGCAGGACATGCGGGATCATGGATCTGGCCTTTGCAGCGATGGGATGGGGGGCGGGCAGGCGGAAGGGATGCGGACCGGTCAGGTCGCATCAGCGTCGGATGGAACGGGCGCGTCGCTTGCTCATGGCGGGCAGGATGCGCAGCTTTGCCCCCTTGCGCAAGCGCGAAAACCGTCTGGACGGACCGTTTCACGTCGTGCAAGAAACCGGCATGGAAACAAGCAGCGAACATCGCGGCCGGGTGGTGGCCTTCATGATCGGCGCGACGGGGCTGTTCGCGGCGACCTCGCTGCTGGCCAAGGCGATCGGGACGGGCGCCCTGGGCCCGGCCCTGCCGCCCTTGATGGTCAGCCTGGGGCGGTTCGCCTTTGCCTTTGCGGGGATCGCGGTGGTGGTGGCGCTGATGCGGCCCCGGCTGACGCGTCCGCGTTGGTCCACGCATCTGGGGCGCACGATCTGCGGATGGGGGGGCATCACGCTGATGTTCGCGGCGGTGGCACGCATGCCCCTGCCCGATGCGACGGCGATCAGTTTTCTGTCGCCGGTCTTCACGATGATGCTGGCCATTCCGCTGCTGGGGGAACGCGTCCGGCCGGTGCGCTGGACCGCCGCCGCCATCGCGCTGATCGGCGCGGCGATCCTGCTGCGGCCCGGCGATGCGCTGCAGCCCGCAGCCCTGCTGGCCTTGGGCGCCGCCTGCGCCATGGGGCTGGAGGCGATCTTCATCAAGCGCCTGACCCGGCGCGAGGCACCGCTGCAGATCCTGCTGGTCAATAACGGCATGGGCACGGCCATCGCAGTGGCGGCGGCGCTGATGGTCTGGGCCATGCCCAGCCCGGCGCAATGGGCGGCTTTGGCGGCGATCGGGCTGCTGATGGCCGGGGGCCAGGCGCTGAACCTGGCGGCGATGCGCCAGTCGGATGCCAGCTTCGTGGCGCCCTTCTTCTATCTGACGCTGGTCTGGGCGGCGGGGTTCGACCAGTGGGTCTTCGGCTTGCTGCCCGATGCGGTTAGCGTGATCGGCGCGGCGGTCCTGGTCAGCGGCGCGGGCCTGCTGGTCTGGCGCGACCGGGCCCGCAGGCCTCAGGGCTTCATCCGGTAACCGCTGTCCAGCCAGCGCCAGGCCAGGGCCAGCACCGCCACCACCACCGCGACGCAGACGATCAGCCCTTGGACGGGGGACGAATCACTCACCCCCGTGACCCCGAACCGCGCCCCGTCGATCAGGTAGAAGATCGGGTTCCAATGCGACAGCGTGTCGAAGGGCGCGGGCAGCGCCTGCACGGAATAGAAGGTCCCGGACAGAAAGCTCAGCGGCGTGATGACGAAATTGGTGATCGCCGCCATCTGATCGAACTTCTGCGCCAGGATCCCGGCCAGGATGCCCAGCCCCCCCAGCATCAGCGCCGCCAGCAGCACGAAGATCAGCGCCCAGCCCGGATGCGCGATGCCGCGCCCCGTGACCAGCACCATCCCCGTGCCGATCACCACCGCGACCAGCCCCGCCCGCACCACCGACCCGGCCAGATAGCCCGCCAGCAATTCCCCCGCCGACAAGGGCGGCATCAGCGTGTCCACGATATTGCCCTGCACCTTGGCCGCCGTGATCGAGCTGGAGGTGTTGGCGAAGGCGTTCTGGATCACCGTCATCATCAGGATCCCCGGCCCCAGAAAGACCAGATAGGGCAGGCCCATCACCTCGCCCCGCCCCTGCCCCAAGGCCAGCGAGAAGATCATTACGAACAGCCCCGCCGTCATCAGTGGCGCAAAGATCGTCTGCTGCCAGACCGCCATGAAGCGCATCACCTCGCGCCAGGCCAGAGTCCGCAGGCCCAGCCAGTTAACGCGGCCGAACCGGCGCACGCCCATCGCGCGCCGCCCCCCGGCTGGGGTTTCGGCGGGGCGTGTCGCGGGAATCGGGGCTGTCATCTGGCGGTCCTTGAATTTCTGGCGCTCGGCGGCTAAATCTCGGCATCCCGTTTCTGACGGGAACGATCGCAGGTGACAAGATGGGGCGGCAGGCAAGACCCGCCCGGAAAGGCAGCCATGTCCTGGACGGATGAACGTGTCGAGACACTGAAGCGCATGTGGTCCGAGGGCCAGTCCGCCAGCGCCATCGCCAAGGAATTGGGCGGCGTGACCCGCAATGCCGTGATCGGCAAGGTCCACAGGCTGGGCCTGTCGAACCGCAATGACGAGGCCGAGGCCGTGCCCGCCCCGGCGGCGGCCCCCACCCCCGCGCCTGAACCGGTCGCGGCCGAACGCAAGCAGCCCGCCGCGCGCCCCGCGCCCCAGCCCGCCGCGCAGCCCGCCCCCAGCCCGCGGCCCCGCAGCCCGAACCCGTGGCCGAGGCCCAGCCCGTCTTCACCCCCGTGCCGCGCCGCCCGATCGTGCCCGCAGGCCAGCCCCTGCCGCCCCAGCCCTCGGCCAACGAGATCAGCCCCGAGGCCCTGGCCTCGGTCCGCGAGGTCGAAAAGCGCGCCCGCAAGCTGACCCTGATGGAGCTGACGGAACGCACCTGCAAATGGCCCATCGGCGATCCGGCGACGGACAAGTTCTGGTTCTGCGGCCTGCCCAGCCAGCCCGGCAAGCCCTATTGCGAGGCGCATGTCGGCGTGGCCTTCCAACCCATGAGCAGCCGCCGCGACCGCCGCCGTTGACGGCACCCCAGGGACAGGCCCCACCGGGGCCCGTCACCCCCCAAGGACCAGCTTGGCCGCGATCGCCCACATGACGACGGCGATCACCGCCTCCAGCACACGCCAGGCGCCGGGCCGGGCAAAGACCGGCCGCAGCCAGGCCGCGCCGTAGCCCAGGGCAAAGAAGAACAGGAACGACCCCGTCACCGCGCCCGCCGCGAATGACGCCCTGTCCCCCGCGAACCGGGTCGAGATCGCCCCCAACAGCACGACCGTGTCCAGATAGACATGCGGGTTCAGCCAAGTGATCGCCAGGCAGGCCGCCACCGTCGCCGCCAACCCCCGTTCCGGCTGGCCCGTCCCCACCACCAAGGCCTCGCCCGAAGTCAGCGCGGCCTTCATGCTGCGCGCCCCGTACCACAGCAGGAAAGCCGCCCCCGCATAGCGCATCGCCGGGGCCAGCCCCGGCATCCATTCCGCGATCCGCCCGAAGCTGGTCACCCCCAACAGGATCAGCACCGCATCCGACAACGCACAGGTCAGGCAGACCGCCAGCACGTGATCGCCGCGCAGCCCCTGACGCAGCACGAACGCATTCTGCGCGCCGATGGCCAGGATCAGGCTCAGCCCGGTCATCAGGCCGGTGATGAAGACGGCAAGGTTCATGATCCCATCCCCCGGTTCAGGTCGCGCTTGATCTAGCGCGGCGGGGCGGATTAGGAAAACTCATTCGTCTAATGCCGGATAAGGATAGCTTCAGATGCTGGACTATGCGGGCGCACGCGCCGTGGCGATGATCGTGCAGACCGGCAGCTTCGAGGCTGCGGCCCGGCGGCTGAACATCACCCCCTCGGCCGTGTCGCAGCGGGTGCGCGGGCTGGAGGAACGGCTGGGGACCGTGCTGATCCGGCGCGGCCAGCCCTGCAGCGCGACCGAGGCCGGGGCCTGGCTCTGCCGTCACATGGAACATGTGGGCATGCTGGAGACCGCGCTGATCGCCCATCTGCCGGGCCTTGCCGCCGGGGCCCCCGGTCTGGTGACGCTGGAGGTGGCGACCAATGCCGACAGCCTGGGCACATGGCTGATGCCCGCGCTGGCGGATTTCGCGCGGGGATCGGGGCATCTGCTGTCCATCGCGGTGGATGACGAACAGCACACGCCCGACTGGCTGCGGCAGGGGCGTGTGCTGGCGGCCGTCACCTCCTGCGACCGGGCGGTGGCGGGCTGTTCGGTGCACAGGCTGGGTCGGTTGCGATACGGCGCGACGGCCAGCCCGGATTTCATGCGCCGCCATTTCCCCGCAGGCGTGACGCCCGACGCGCTGGCCGCCGCGCCCTCCCTGATCTTCAACCGCAAGGACGATCTGCAGCGCGCATGGATGCGGCAGGTGACGGGCGCGGCGCCCGATCTGCCCTGCCATGTGCTGCCCTCGACCCAGGGTTTCGTCGATGCCTGTCTGGCGGGCTTGGGATGGGGGATGAACCCCCGGGGCCTGGTGGCGGCGCACCTGGCCTCCGGGGCCTTGGTCGAGCTGGTGCCCGGCGCCGTGCTGGACGTGACGCTGCATTGGCAGATAAGCCGCCTGGCCGCTGAAAGGCTCAGGCCGCTGACCGATGCCGTCATCGCCGCCGCGGCGGCCGGGCTGGACTGAGGGCGGATCAGCCCTCGCCGTCGCCCTCGCCTTCGCCTTCACCGCCATCGGTGTCGGCACCCGCGTCGGCTCCGTCATCGGCCTCTGCATCCGCATCGGGCGTATCCGCGTCCTGCTCGGCCTCAACTGCCTCTGCGGCCTCGTCGGGGTCGCCGACGACACCTGCGCCGCTGCCCACCGGGTTCGCGCCGGTGGCGTCCGGGCCCACATCGGTCCCCGAGCTATCCTCCGGATCGGCGCGCGTCTCGACCCCGTTGACCGAGACCAGCCGCGCATTCGCGGTGCTGTAGACAAGCACGACCGGCACCCCGGCGCGCTGCCCGGTGACCGTCAGGATCGGCCCCTCGCGCAGGATCTGCACGTCGCTATAACCCTGCGCGATCAGCGTCTCCGAGATCGCGGCATAGTTCTCCAGGCTCTCGAAGCGGGGATAGTCGCTTTCCAGAACGAAGCCTTGGGACGGCTCGGCCTCCAGCGCGGCATCGGGGACGATGACGGTGGATCCGGGCGTGTCGATGGTGGTGGTCTGGGCCAGGGCGGGCGCGGCCATCAGGCCCATGGCGGCGGCCATCGTGCCGCCCTTCAACAGTGTCTTCAGCGAAAGTCCGTTCATGGTGCATCTCCTGCGTGACATGCGCCATAACGCCGCGGGGGCGGTGGAGGGTTCCCGCCCGCCCCAAAGCGTCACACCGGGATGGCGGTGGTGCGGAACACGGTGCGCAGGGCAAAGCTGGAATGCATCTGCGCCACGCCCGGCAGGCGCGACAGGTGCTGGCGGTGTATGCGGGCGAAATCGTCGGTATCCTCGACCACGATCTTAAGCAGGTAATCGGCCGTGCCCGCCATCAGGTGGCATTCCAGCACGTCGGGAATGGTGCGCACCCCGCGTTCGAAGGCGTCCAGCACCTCGTCGGCCTGGCCCGACAGGGTGATCTCGACGAAGACGGTGGTCTGGCGGCGCAGCGCCCGCGCATCCAGCAGCGCGACATAGCCCGAGATCACGCCCGCCTCCTCCAGCCGCTGGACGCGGCGATGGCAGGCCGAGGGCGACAGATGCACCCTCAGCGCCAGCTCGGCATTGCTGATTCGCCCCTCCTTCTGCAGAAGGGACAGGATGCGGCGGTCTATTGCGTCCAGTTCGCTCATCCCGCCAGCTTCTTCGATCGCGGGCGGTTTTGCCAGCAGGATCTTCGGCCCGGCCCGCCGCCCGGCCCGCATCTTCGCAGGAAGTTGCGCGCGAAGGGTGCCACCATGGGAGGAACGAGGAGGATCAGCATGAAGATCGGATGCCCCAAGGAAATCAAGCCGCAGGAATTTCGCGTGGGCCTGACCCCCGCCGCCGCCGCCGAGGCCGCGGGGCGCGGCCATCAGGTCCTGGTCCAGACCGGCGCGGGCGAGGGCGCGGGTTTCGACGATGCCGCCTATGAAAGGGCGGGCGCGACCATCCTGCCCGATGCCGAGGCCGTGTTCGACCAAGCCGAGATGATCGTCAAGGTCAAGGAACCCCAGGCCGCCGAACGCGCGATGCTGCGCCGGGGCCAGCTGCTGTTCACCTATCTGCACCTGGCGCCCGACCCGGACCAGACGCGCGACCTGCTGGACAGCGGCGTGACCGCCATCGCCTATGAGACGGTGACCGATGCGCGGGGCGGCCTGCCCCTGCTGGCGCCGATGTCCGAGGTCGCGGGCCGCCTGGCCCCGCAGGTCGGATCATGGGCGCTGCAGAAGGCCAATGGCGGGCGCGGCGTGCTGATGGGCGGCGTGCCCGGCGTCCGGCCGGCCAATGTCATCGTGATCGGCGGCGGCGTGGTCGGGGCCGCGGCCGCGCGGGTCGCGGTGGGCATGGGCGCGAATGTGACGGTGATGGACCGCTCGGTCCCGCGGCTGTCCTATCTGGACGATGTCTTCATGGGCAAGCTCACCACCCAGTTCGCCAGCGCCGCCGCCACGGCCGAGGCGATCCGCACCGCCGACATGGTGATCGGCGCCGTGCTGGTCCCCGGCGCCGCCGCGCCCAAGCTGGTGACGCGGGATCAGCTGTCCACCATGCCGCCCGGCGCGGTCCTGGTCGATGTGGCCATCGACCAGGGCGGCTGCTTCGAGACCTCGCGCACGACGACGCATCAGGACCCGATCTACGAGGTGGACGGGATCGTGCATTACTGCGTGGCGAACATGCCGGGCGCGGTGGCGCGCAGCTCGACCCAGGCCCTGGGCAATGTGACCCTGCCGCATCTGCTGGCCTTGGCCGACAAGGGCTGGCGCCAGGCGGTGACCGATGACGCGCATCTGCGCGCGGGCCTGTCGGTGCATGAGGGCCAGCTGACATCCCCCCCGGTGGGCGAGGCGCTGAAGATCGACGCCGTCACCCCGGAGGCCCTGCTGGGCCTTTAATCGTCAGACCGGATTGGCGCGATCGGCCAGCAGGTCGCGGATCTGGGCCAGCAGCTCCTCCTGGCTGGGACCGGCGGGGGCTGCGGGGCCTTCCTCCTTCTGGCGGATGGCGGCGCGCTGGACGCGGTTCACGCCCTTGACCAGCAGGAACACGGCCCAAGCCACGATCAGGAAGTTCAGCACCGCCATCAGGAAGGACCCATAGGCAAAGATCGCCGCGCCGGAATCGCGCGCGGCGGCCAGGCTGGCATTGTCGGGAACGGTGCCCGACAGCACGATATACTGGTCGGTGAAGTCGATGCCGCCGGTCAGCAGGCCCAGGATCGGGTTGATCAGGTCGGCCACCAGCGAATTGACGATGGCGGTGAAGGCCGCGCCGATGATGATGCCCACGGCAAGGTCGATGACATTGCCGCGCGCGATGAAGGTCTTGAATTCGTTAAACATGGCGTCCCCCGTGGCTGTGCGACATCCTGTCGCCCGCGCGATGGTGCGGCAAAGCCACGGGGAAATCAATCATCCCGTTGGGGATCAGTCGGCCTGGGCCTCGGCCAGCTTGGTGTCGATGATGGCGCGCATGCTGTCCCAGGACTGGTTCGGCACCTTCTCGTCGCCGATGATGAAGGTCGGCGTGGCCTCGACCCCGTCGGCGGTGGCGTTCTGCTGGAAGGTGGCGATCAGCTGTTCGACCTTGGCGGTGTCGTTCCAGCAGGCATTCATCTGATCCTCGGTCATGCCGGCCTTCAGGCCGATGCGGCGCAGGTTCGACGCGATCTCGTCGCCCGACCCGCCGGCCAGCCAGCTCTGCTGTTCGTCGAACAGCATCCCCGAGACGGGATAGTATTTCTCGTCCCCGCCGCAGCGCGCCAGGATCCCGGCCCAAAGGCCCGGCTGGTCGAAATAGACGTCGCGCTGCACGAAGCGCACCATGCCCGTGTCGATGTAATCGGCCTTCAGCTGGGGAAAGACGTCGCGGTGGAAATTCGCGCAATGCCCGCAGGTATAGCTGGCATATTCGATCATCGTCAGCGGCGCGTCTTCGGCGCCCAGGGCGATGTCGGGCAGGATCTCGGGGGTGGCGTCCTGCGCGATGGCCGGCACGGCCAGGGTCATCGCGATCGCGGTCGCGGCAGAGCGGAGAAACATCTGATGTCCTTTCAGGTCGATCATGTCAGGTCTTGCGGGCGGCGACGTTCAGCGCCAGCCGGGCCATGGCCTGGGCCAGGCCGGGGTCGTCGAATTGGCGGGCGATGCCCTCGGCCCGGGCCTTTGGGCCGGGATCCTGGCGCGCTGCGGCGGGGACGAGAAATACTATCCCGTCTCGGGGATGCTGTTCGACGAACAGCAGAGCTGTCTGGCCGGCGGGTCGGGCGACGAGATCGCGTCGAACCTGCACCGCGTTATAGCCATAGCAGGCATTCACCCGGTCGCGCAGCTGCGGCAGCTGCATCTCGACCATGGGGGCCATCGGGCCGGTGGTCAGCAGGGTCAGCGTCGCGCCGAAGCCGCCGCGCGCATGGCTGATGCGCACCGGGCGGGTCACGGCCGACAGCTGCGGGCCCGCGATCTCGGGCCAATGGGTCAGCAGGCGCGCGACGGCGAATCCCCGCCCCTCGGCTGCCTTCTGGACCCGGTCGGCCAGCAGGCTGGCGGCGGGCTGAAAGCCGCGGCTGCGGCGACGGGACCGTGTCTTGGGGCTATCGGACGGGTGGGCCATGGGCGACTTTGCTGCTAACACGCCCCTATCCTTAGCCAGCCATCCCCCGGGATGAAAGCGCGCCCTTCTGCAAAGGCCCACATAATTGCGTGAAAGCAAGGTGATCGCCGCCGACCTTCTGGCCTGGTATGACGCCCATGCCCGCGACCTGCCATGGCGGGTCCCGCCGGGGGGGCCGCCCGCCGATCCCTATCGCGTCTGGCTGTCCGAGGTGATGCTGCAGCAGACCACGGTCGCCGCCGTGCGCGGCTATTTCGACCGCTTCACCACGCGCTGGCCCGACATCGCGTCCCTGGCCGCGGCCGAGGATGCGGATGTCATGGCCGAATGGGCGGGGCTCGGCTATTACGCGCGGGCGCGCAACCTGCTGGCCTGTGCGCGGGCGGTGACGGCGGCGGGGGGGTTTCCGCGCGACAGGGCGGGGTTGCAGGCCCTGCCGGGCATCGGGGCCTATACCTCGGCCGCCATCGCGGCCATCGCCTTCGACCGCCCCGAGACGGTCGTGGACGGCAATGTCGAACGCGTCGTCGCCCGGCTCTTTGCGGTCCAGACGCCACTGCCCCGCGCCAAGGCCGAACTGACCGCCCTGGCCGCGACCCTGACCCCGGCCGCGCGGCCCGGCGATTACGCGCAGGCGACGATGGATCTGGGCGCGACGATCTGCACCCCGCGCAGCCCCGCCTGCGCGATCTGCCCGCTGATCCACCGCTGCGACGCGCGCGCCCAAGGCATCGCCCCCGATCTGCCGCGCAAATCGCCGAAGCCGCCGAAGCCCCTGCGCCACGGCACCGTCTGGCTGGCCCGCCAAGGCGACGCCCTGGTGATGGAGCATCGCCCGCCCAAGGGGCTGCTGGGCGGGGTGTTGGCCTTTCCCTCGGCCGAATGGGACGGGCGCGACCTGCCCCCGCCCGGCCCCGCGGATTGGCGCGACCTGGGCGTGGTGCGCCATGTCTTCACCCATTTCACGCTGGACCTGACCGTGCGGACCGGCCACCTGACCGGGAATCCGCAGCGCGGCCACCTGGTCCCGCTGCGACAGATCGACCGCGCCGCCCTGCCCGGGCTGATGCGCAAGGTCTGGGATATGGCGCGGCCCCTGATTGCGGATTAGCATCGAACCATGAGCGAGTCGGCCCCTTCCCCCCTGCCCGCTGCGGCGCCCTTCTGGCTGTCCGTCGCGCTGGTGCCGCTGATCGCCCTGGCCGCTTGGGGCGGCGGGGCGTGGTGGCTGCTGGTGCCGGTCTATGCCTGGTATCTGACCACCGCGCTGGACGGGGTGCTGGGGCTGAACGGCGACAATCCCGACCCCGACACCGCGACCGAGGCGCTGTTCTGGCACCGGGCCGTGACGCTGATCTGGTTTCCGCTGCAATGCGCCGCGCTGTTGGGCTGCCTGTGGGTGGTGGCGCAGGGGCGGCTGTCGGGCTGGGAATCGCTCGGGCTGTTCTTTGCCCTGGGGGTGATGTCGGGCAGCGTGGGCATCGTCTATGCCCATGAACTGCTGCATCAGAAGTCCCCGCTGGAACGCTGGCTGGGCGATCTGCTGCTGGCCTCGGTCCTTTATTCCCATTTCCGCACCGAACATCTGCTGGTGCATCATTCCTGGGTCTCGACTCCGCGGGACGTGGTCTCGGCCCGCTATAACGAGGGGTTCTACCGCTTCTTCTGGCGGGTGCTGACCGAGGGGCCGCGCAGCGCCTGGAGAGCCGAAACGCGGTTTCTGGCCCGCGCGGGCCGCAGCCCCTGGGACCGGCGCAACCCCTTCTGGCGATACGCGATGCTGCAGGCGGCGATGCTGGGGCTGGCCTTCGCGGTGGCGGGCTGGGTCGGGCTGGGGCTGTTCGTCTTCCAGGCCTTCATCGCCGTCTGGCAGCTGGAGCTGACGAACTATATCGAGCATTACGGCCTGTCGCGCAAACATCTGGGCGATGGCCGCTACGAGCCCGTGCGCCCGCGCCACAGCTGGAATGCCAGCCATACCGCGACGAACTGGCTGCTGATCAACCTGCAGCGCCATTCCGACCACCATACCCGCCCCGACCGGCGCTTTCCCCTGCTGCAGACCTATGCCGAGGACGAGGCCCCGCAGCTGCCCCTGGGCTATCCGGCGATGACCATGCTGGCGATGATCCCGCCCTTGTGGCGGCGCCGCATGAACCCGCGGGTGCGCGCCTGGCGCAAGCGCTTCTACCCCGAGATCACCGACTGGACCCCCTATGCCACGGGCACCCTGCCCCTGCCGCGTAATGCGCTGTAACCCCCGGACCGATGGTGGACGCGACATTAAGCATGAGCAAATAAGCCCACCCGGATCGGTTGAATTTCCTGCATGCCGTGCAAGAATAAGGGGAAAGAAGAGGCCCCCATGAGACACGCGCAGATATCCCTGTCCCCCGGCACCGGCCCGGTGCCCGCCATCGACCCCGAACCCCAGCTGGGCTATGTGCTGTATCGCAGCGTCGCCAGCCCCGGTCTGGAGGATGACGACATCGACCGCCTGCTGCGCCGCGCCCAGCATCGCAACCGCAGCCTGGGCCTGACCGGCTGCCTGCATCACGAAAACGGTCTGTTCTTCCAATGGCTGGAGGGGCCGCGCGCCCCTCTGTTCCGCCTGCTGGAGGAGCTGCGCGACGATTTCCGCCATGTGGGCTTCACCGTCCTGGACCAAGGCACGCTGGAGGCGCGGGTCTTCGACGATTGGGACATGCAGTTCTCGGACCGTCAGGGCGCGTCCCTGAACGACTGGCTGGCCCGCGACATGGACCCCATGGAGGAGGCGCAGGCCGTCGGTCGCTTCCTGGCCTCGCTGCGCGACTGATCCTAAAAAGAAACCCCGCCATGCAGCATGGCGGGGTCAGGTGGTTCCGGCCCGCCGGCAGGCGGGGAGGAACTGGCGAAAGAATGGCGGATCAGTTCGGGCGGGGGGCGTCGCCCTCCATCTCGGCGCGGATCTGCTGGCGCAGGATGTCCAGCGGGATCAGCTTGCCCTCGCGCCGGAAATGCCAATAGGTCCAGCCATTGCAGGACGGCGCGCCCTCCAGCGCGGCGCCGACCTGGTGGATGCTGCCCTTGATGTCATTGCCGATCAGGCTGCCATCGGCGCGGACCTTGGCCTTGTGGCGGCTGCCGATGGAAAACAGTTCCTCGCCCGGGCGCAGCATGCCGCGTTCGACCACCTGGCCGAAGGGGATGCGCGGTTCGGCCCGCTTGGCGCGGGTCGTGGCGATGGCGTCCTGGTCCAGCCGCCGGATGCGCGCCAGGCGACGGGCGGCGACCTCGCGATAGGCCTCCTCGCGTTCGATGCCGACATAGTCGCGGCCCAGCATCTTGGCGACGGCGCCGGTCGTGCCGGTGCCGAAGAACGGGTCCAGCACCACGTCGCCGGGATTGGTCGTGCCGATGATGACCCGGTGCAGCAGCGATTCGGGTTTCTGCGTCGGATGGGCCTTGTCGCCCGCCGCATCCTTCAACCGCTCGCCCCCGGTGCAGATCGGCAGGACCCAATCGCTGCGCATCTGGATCCCCTCGTTCAGGGATTTCAGCGCCTCGTAGTTGAAGGTGTATTTCGACGATTCCGATTTCGCGGCCCAGATCAGCGTCTCATGCGCGTTGGTCAGGCGCTTGCCGCGGAAATTCGGCATCGGGTTGGTCTTGCGCCAGATCACGTCGTTCATGATCCAGAAGCCCTGGTTCTGGATCTCGGCGCCGACGCGAAAGATGTTGTGATAGCTGCCGATCACCCAGATCGCGCCGTTGGGCTTCAGCAGGCGCCGCGCGGCGGCCAGCCAGTCGCGGGTGAAGGCGTCATAGCTGGCAAAGCTGGAGAACCGGTCCCAGTGATCGTCCACCGCGTCCACGCGGCTGTTGTCGGGGCGATGCAGGTCGCCCTTCAGCTGCAAATTATAGGGCGGATCGGCGAAGACCAGGTCCACGCTGCCCGCCGGAAGGCCGTTCATGATCTCGATGCAATCGCCGCCGAGGATCTGATTCAGCGGCAACGGCCGCGCGGAATCCGCGCGCTGATCCTTGGTTTTCGTCATGCTCTGCCTTCGGGAAATGCCGGCTTGGGCCGGTCTGATATGCCCCTAAAGATGAGTCACAGATGATTCGGCGTCAATTTCTTTTTTAAATCAGTCACTTACAAACCCCTCTTTACACAAGATGTTGTGGATGGGGGCGAATGACCGCCTATGATGTGGGGTGACCCCCAGATCTAGCAGGGCCTGCTTATGGGCCTTGCTGGGGTATCCGGCATTGCGGTCCCAGCCATATCCGGGATGCTGTTGCGCCAAATCCACCATGATCTGGTCGCGCGCCTGCTTGGCCAGGATCGAGGCGGCGGCGATCGACAGGCTGCGCGCATCGCCCTTGACGATGGCCCGGCCCGGGCAGGCCAGGTCGCGCGGCAGCAGGTTGCCGTCGATCAGCGCGATGCAGGGCGGCTGCGACAACCCCTCCAGCGCGCGGCACATGGCCAGGTGGCTGGCGCGCAGGATGTTCAGCGCGTCGATCTCGGCGACCGAGGCATGGGCCACGGACCAGTCGCAATGCGCGGTGATCCATTCGGCCAAGGCGGCGCGCCTGCGCGGGCTCAGCGCCTTGCTGTCGTTCAGCGCGGCGGGGGCCTCGATGCCTTGGGGCAGGATCACGGCGGCGGCGGTCACCGGACCGGCCAAGGGGCCGCGCCCGGCCTCGTCCACGCCGGCCACATGGCGCGCGCCCTCGGCGCGGGCGGCGGTCTCGAAGCTCAGATCCGGCATCAGGCGGTGATCCGCACGGGGTCGATGCGGCATTCCTCCAGGTTGGTGCCCGCGCCCTCGCGGTCGACCACCCAGAAATCGGCGGGCCGGTCCAAGGGGGTCAGCACCCCGTGCCAGACGCCCGCATGCAGGTTCACCCCCGTCCCCCCCGGAACCAGAAAGGCCAGGGGCGCGCCCGGCCGCCCGCCCGCATCCGGCGCCACGACCGACAGCCAGGGATCATGGCCCAAGGGCATGAAGGCCTGGCTGCCCAAGGGGTGCCGTTCCAGCAGGTCGCAGTCATAGGGCAGGCTGACCGCCAGGCTGCGAAAGACCGAGATGATCGCATCCCCCCCGCCGGTCTGGACCGTGGCCAGGGCATGATGGCGTTCGCATCGCCCGGCATTGATCATGCGGTCGGGCGCGGGGCGCGGGGTCAGGACCTCGCCGAAGGGGGCGAAGGCGGCGGCGGACAAAGGCTGGATGCGGATCGTGGTCATGGCCCGGTTCTAGCGCGCCGCGGCCAGCCCGTCGAGGATCAGCCGCATCAGCGCGCGCCGCGCCTCAGGGTCGCGCAGATGGGCGGCCTCGGCCCGCGCCCTGGCCGAGATCGCGCGGCATTCCCCGGGATTGGCGCGCGCCCAGTCCAGCTTTTCGCGCAGGTCGGTGCAGTGACGGGCCAGCGGGATGTAATGCCGCCACGGCTGGAACCGCCCGGAATAAAAGACCTGCCAGCCATCCTCCTCGGCCAGCAGGACGCCGTTCGTGTCCAGCCCGGAGATGAAGTTCGACCCGTGGTCATAGCCCGTCATGCAGAGCTGATAGCGAAAGCGCCGGAAATCGCGCGGCCCCATGCGCGGCCGGCAATAGGGCGCGATCAGCGGGTCGCGGGCGAAATCGCGAAAGGCCCAGGCCATGACGATGCCCATGTCGATATCGCCCTGCCCCGCATGGCGGCGGATCACGTCCATCCGGTTCGTCCGGCACAGGCCCTGCCACGCGGCCTCGCGTTCGGCGGGGCTGGCGGCCTCGGCCAGGCGGCTCAGCCAGACATGGCTGGCGGGGCCGGGGCGGATGCCGGGGCGCATCTCGCTGCCCGAGATCATGCCGCGCCAGATCAGCCGGTCCTCCTTCTCCTCCCACGGGATGTCGTCGGGGGGGGATGCGGGATCGAAGCCGGGCAGGCCCACCGCATGCTGGTCGGGCAAGGGCCACAGGACCGCATTCACGGCCCCCGCGCGGCGGTTGTGGCACAGGACCGGGCGGTCCAGGGCCGCGCCCTCGGGGCTGCCGAACCAGCGGCTGTCCTCCATGTCGATCCAGACCGGATCGCGGCGGTCCAGCGACAGGATGTCATTGATGACGCCCTCGGCCCGGATCAGCTTGAAATGCCGCCCCTCGCGCGCCAAGGCCAGGGGGCGGGATCCGGGCGGGGTCAGGACCGCGATCTGGCGCGGCTGGCCCTTGGGATCGGTCACCGCGCCCCGCGCCGCCAGCCGCCCGTCCCAGTGGCAGGCAAAGCCCGACAGACCTTCGGTGCCCCCCGGCGCGGCGGGGTCCAGCCCCCGCAGGCAGAACCGCGCCACATCCTCGGCCCAATCGGCGGGGGCCGCGGGGGCGTCGGTCGCCCGGTCCATCAGCGCCGCCAGCCCCGCGGCGGGGTCCGGCGCGGGCCAGCGGGCATCGGGACAGTGGTGCAGGCCGAAATCCGCACCCAAGGCCGCGACCAGATCGGCGGGGCGCGTCCGCTCCGTATCCATCCGGATCAGCCGGGGATCGCCGCCCAGCAGATCCTCGACCCGGGCGATGTGGTCGCGCAGCGCGTCGCGCCAGATCCGGGGCAGGTCCTGCGGCGGCACGCCCTGATGGGCATGGCACGCCAGCGCCGGGGTGGAGAGGCGCCACAGCGCCCAGGCCTCCTCGGGCGGGCAGGTCAGCAGGAAACGCGCATCGGGCAGGTGCCGGGCCAGATGGGCGACATGGCGGAACGACTCCAACGGGGGGCGCCAATGGGGGCTGTGCCGGAACAGCCCCGCCACCAGCCGCGCGTCGGGGCGAAAGACCAGCGGCGCGCGCCCCAGCCCCGCGGCATAGGTCACATCCCCCGCCAGCCGCCCCCGGTCGTGACAATCCACCGCCAGGCCATTGGCGCGAAACAGCCGCTCCAGCGCCTGATCGACCGGGCTGTCGGGTCCGATATGGATCAGCACCGGCGCCACGGATCAGCCCATGACCCGGCGGGGCAGCAGCACCGTCAGCAGCCCCAGCACCGGCAGCACCGAACAGATCAGAAAGACCGTCCTGATCCCGTGGGCATCGGCCAGAACGCCGAGCGCGGCCGCCGCGATCCCCCCCATCCCGAACGAGAACCCGAAGAACAGCCCCGCGATCATCCCGGTGCGGCCCGGCACCAGCTCCTGCGCGAAGACGACGATGGCGGGAAAGGCGGATGCCAGGACCAGCCCGATCAGCACCGCCAGGACCGCCGTCGTCTCCAGCCCGACATGCGGCAGGGCCAGGGTCAGCGGCAGCACCCCCAGGATCGACACCCAGATCACCCGCAGCGGGCCCACCCGGTCGCCCAGAACGCCCCCCAGCATCACCCCCGCCGCGGCCCCGAACAGAAACAGGAACAGCATGATCTGCGCCCCTTGGGTCGTCAGGCCGAAGCGGTCGATCGTGTAGAAGGTGAAATAGCTGTTGATGCTGGCCGTGTAGATGTTCTTGGTGAAGACCAGCAGGGCCAGCACCACGATGGCCCGGATCACCACCGGCCGGGGCAGGCGCAGGCTGCGGTCGGGGGCTGTGGCGGCGGCGCGGCGGCGCGTCTCGGCCCAGGTCCCGACCTGCCACAGGATCGCCGCCCCCAAGGCCGCGGCCACCGCGAACCACGCGACCGCGGGCCGCCCCATCGGCACGACGATGAAGGCCGCCAGCAGCGGCCCCAGGGCCTGACCCCCGTTGCCGCCCAGCTGGAACAGCGACTGCGCCGTGCCGAACCGCCCGCCCGAGGCGATCCGCGCCACGCGCGAGCTTTCGGGATGGAACACCGCCGATCCCAGCCCGATCAGCATCGCCCCCGCCAGCAGCCAGCCATAGCTTTCCGCCAGCCCCAGCAGCATCACCCCGCAGAGCGTCGAGATCATCCCGAAGGGCAGCGACCGGGGCTGGGGGTGGCGGTCCGTGGCCATGCCGATCATCGGCTGCAACAGCGATGCCGTGACCTGGAAGGCCAGGGTCAGCACCCCGATCTGGGCATAGCTCAGCGCGAATTCCGCCTGCAGCAGCGGATAGATCGCCGCCAGCATCGACTGCATCACGTCATTGACCATGTGGCACAGGCTGATCGCCGTCAGCACCCCCCACGAGGTCAGCTGGACCGAAGGCCCCCGCCCGCCCTGCACCGACATCGACCGCATCATCCCTGCCCTCCCGCCTTGCATCATCTGCATTTATCAGGAAAGATCGAGAAGGAAAGTCACCGCGATTCCCCGATCGCCGCCTTTTGGGCGGCGTTTTTCGGCGTTTGGCGATTTCGACAGCTTTCTTTTTTGGCCATATCATTTATCAAGTCCCCGAGGGGAATTGTTGAAGGGTGGGCCGTGGTGTCAGAAGAAATCGTGATTCCAGCCGGCATGATGAAGCCCGCGGGCCCCGGCCCGGCCCATCGACGCCTGAACACATGGCAGTCGGTGCGGGCGGATGTGCTGGGGCGGATCCGGTCGGGCGAATGGCCTCCGGGTGCGCTGATCCCGACGGAACAGGCCCTGTCGGTGCAGATGGGCTGTGCCCGCGCGACGGTGAACCGGGCGCTGCGCGAACTGGCCGACAGCGGCATCATCCAGCGCCGCCGCAAGGTGGGCACGCGGGTCAGCGCCACGCCATCGCGCCGCGCGACCCTGTCCCTGCCCGTCATCCGCGACGAGATCGAGACCCTGGGCGCCGCCTATGGCTATCAGATGACGGAATGCGTGACCTCCAAGCCCAGCCCGCAGGCGATGCGCGCGCTGCAGGTGGATGCCGATCATGACCTGATCCTGGTCAAGTCGCGATTCACCGCCGATGACCGCCCGCATTGCTGCGAGGCGATCTGGCTGAACCCCGCCGCGATGGAGATGCCCGATACCGCGGTCTTTTCCGCCGAGCCGCCGCAGGAATGGCTGGCCCGCGTGCTGCCCGTGTCGCAGACGCGCTTCACCATCCTGGCCGAGGCCGCCAGCGGGTCCTGCGCCTGCAATCTGGGGGTGGATCCGGGCACGCCGGTCATGGCGATCGAACGGGTCAACACGCTGGATGCGATGCCCGTCTCCTATGCCCGGCAATTCTATCCCCCCGGCCACCGGCTGGTGATGGAGGAATGAGAAAGGCCGGGGACTTGCCCCGGCCTTCCTGTTTCTACCACAGCGCCTCTTCACGCGCGTAATACCGCCGCGAGGCGGCCTTGACGAAGCCTGCGGGGTCCAGATCGACCACGCCCTCGTCCTTCTCGACGCCGGCGGCATCCAGCAGGGGCTGGGCGGCGCCGTCCGTGCCGATGGCCTTGGCATGGGCGAAGGCATCCGACACGAAATCGATGGCGGGCTTGTATTTCGCCATCTTGCGCCCATCCTCCTCGCCCAGGACCAGCGCCACCGCGTCATAGAGAACCGAGGGCGACCCGGCCAGCTGCGCCTCGGCGCGGCCGCGTTCCTTGGCGATCAGCTCGACCGTGGCACCTTCGGCCTCCAGCGCGGATTTCAACGCATCGGCCTTGGACTGGTCGCCCGACTGGCCGATCAGGATGCCGACCTTGCGGCCCTTCATCGTGTATTTGGCCGATTTCGCGATGGACAGCGCGTCCGAAGGCGCCATGTCGATGGGCTCGCGGAAGGGCTTGGCGGCCTCGGGCAGATCCTCGGCCAGGCCTTCGGCGACCATGGCGGCCAGATCCTCGTCGATCACCCGCAGATGGCCCAGGATGCGCTGGATCACGTGACCCAGGCCCACCTTGGACAGCTCGAAGGTGATCGCATCGGCGATGTGGCGCTGTTCCACATCGGTCTGGCTGCGATAGAACAGCCGCGCCTGGCTGTAATGGTCGGCGAATTTCTCGGACCGCACGCGCAGCTTCTGGTCGGGCTGGTTGCCCAGGTCGGTCATCGACTTGACCGTGGCGAAGCCCTGCTCGCTTTCGCGGGGGCCGGGATCCTCGCCCGCCTGATCCAGGCTGTTGGGTTCGTAATTGGCCCGACCCTTGGGCACGGCCATCTGCATCATCCCGTCACGCTGGAAGTTGTGCATCGGGCATTTCGGCGCGTTCACCGGGATCTGGTGGAAATTCGTCGTCCCCAGACGCGATTTCTGCGTATCCAGATAGCTGAACAGCCGCCCCTGCAGCAGCGGGTCGTCGGTGAAGTCGATCCCCGGCACCACATTGGTCGGCAGGAAGGCCACCTGCTCGGTCTCGGCAAAGAAGTTGTCGGGGTTGCGGTCCAGGACCAGCTTGCCGACGATGCGGACGGGGATGTCCTCCTCCGGGATCAGCTTGGTGGCGTCCAGCACGTCATAGGGCTGCTTTTCGGCCCATTCCGCGTCGAAGGTCTGGATGGCCAGGTCCCATTCGGGGAAATCGCCGGCCTCGATGGCCTCCCACAGGTCCTGGCGGTGATAGTCCTGGTTGGCGCCGGCGGTCTTGACCGCCTCGTTCCAGACCTGGGACTGCAGGCCCAGGCGCGGCTTCCAGTGGAACTTGACGAAGGTGGATTTCCCCTCGGCATTGACCAGGCGGAAGGTGTGGACGCCGAAGCCCTCGATCATGCGCAGGCTGCGGGGGATGCCGCGATCGGACATGGCCCACATGATCATGTGCATGGATTCGGGCATCAGCGACACGAAATCCCAGAAGGTGTCATGCGCGCTGGCGGCCTGGGGATAGCCCTTGTCGGACTCCATCTTGACCGAATGGATCAGGTCGGGAAACTTGATCGCGTCCTGGATGAAGAAGACCGGGATGTTATTGCCGACCAGGTCCCAGTTGCCCTCCTCGGTATAGAACTTGACGGCGAAGCCGCGCACGTCGCGGGGCGTGTCCACGCTGCCCGCGCCGCCCGCCACGGTCGAGAACCGCACGAAGACCGGCGTCTTGCCCGGATTGGCCAGCACGCCCGCGCGGGTCAGTTCGGGGATCGGATCGGTGCATTCGAAATAGCCATGCGCACCCGATCCGCGGGCATGCACGATCCGCTCCGGGATGCGCTCGTGGTCGAAATGAAAAATCTTTTCGCGGAGGACGAAATCCTCCAGCAGGGTCGGCCCGCGGCTGCCCGCGCGCAGGCTGTTCTGGTTGTCCGAGATGGGGACCCCGTGATTGGTGGTCAGGGCCTCGCCGCCGGTCTGATGCGTCTCGCCACCCTGGCCGCGGCTTTCGCTGATGCTGGACATGCTGTCCTCCTGTGCTGGAGCGTCGCCAGTGAACGGCCCGGACCGGCCGGGGTTCCTGATTCGCGGGGCTAAGTTTTGTTGATCGCTTGCCCCGGCGCGCGGCTCCTGCAATATGCGGAGGTGATGATGATTGCGGACGTGGCGGAATCGGTAGACGCACCAGACTTTGACAATTGGAGTGCCCGGGTCGGGAAACCCCCGGTGCAGAACCGCTCAAATTCGGGGAAAGCTGTGGGGGTCGCCCCCCGTGCCAATCCCGAGCCAAGCCCCGGCATCCGGGGAAGGTGTAGAGACTAGACGGGCGGCGCCTAACGCTTTCGGGCCATGGCGAAGGGATAGTCCAGACCACGAACGGGGCCCTGCGGCCCCGGCGGCGAAAGTCGAAGTGGTACGAAAATCTGTTTTCCGAATGGAAGTGCGGGTTCAAGTCCCGCCGTCCGCACCATCATCATGCCTTCATGTTTCGACCGGCTGCGGCTCGCGCGGGGGGCGGCCGATGATGTCGCGCAGCGCATCCAGCTCGATGAAGTTGTCCGCTTGGCGGCGCAGGTCGTCGGCGATCATCGGCGGCTGGCTGCGGATGGTGGACACGACCGAGACGCGCACGCCCTGGCGCTGCAGCGCCTCGACCAGGGGGCGGAAATCGCCGTCGCCGGAAAACAGCACCGCGTGATCCAGCCGGGGCGCCAGCTCCATCGCGTCGACGGTCAGCTCGATATCCATGTTGCCCTTGATCTTGCGACGGCCGGCGGCATCGGTGTATTCGCGCGCCGCCTTCGTCACGACGCAAAAGCCGTTGTAATGCAGCCAGTCGACCAGCGGCCGGATCGGGGAATAATCCTCGCCCTCCAGCAGGGCGGTGTAGTAATAGGCGCGGGTCAGCTTGCCGCGCCGGTCGAATTCCTGCCGCAGCAGCTTGTAGTCGATGTCGAAGCCCAGAGCCTTGGCCGCGGCATAAAGATTGGCCCCGTCGATGAACAGTGCCAGCCTGTCGTCTTTATAGAACATTATTGTTGCCTTTGATGGATCGTCGCTTCAAGGCACGGGCGGAGGCTCAGGGTGAGGGACCTGAACGGGTCCGTTCCGTGACAAGCAGATGTAAGTTAAGAGGAAACCTTGGTTAACCTGTCTTTTGGTATCGTTGCGTTGGGGGCCAACCTTCCCCGGTCGCAGCATGACCCGGTCCGGACCCTGCGCACAACGCTGAACATTCTGCACAGGACCGGCGGCATTGCAATCACCGCGGTCAGCCGGATCTGGCGGACCCCCGCCGTTCCGGCGGGTTCCGGCCCCGATTACGCCAATGCGGTCGCGCTGCTGCACAGCGAACTGGCAGCGCCCGCACTGATGGCGACGCTGCACGGGATCGAGGCCGATCATGGCCGCGACCGCAGCACCGGGCGCTGGTCGGCGCGGGTGCTGGACCTGGACCTGATCGCGCTGGACCGGCTGATCCTGCCCGATGCAGACCACCTGCGCGCCTGGATCGACCTGCCGCCCGCCGATCAGGCCCGCCGCACCCCCGACCGGCTGATCCTGCCCCATCCGCGCCTGCAGGACCGCGCCTTCGTGCTGGCCCCCCTGGCCGAGGTCGCGCCGGGCTGGACCCACCCGCTGACCGGGATCAGCGCGGCGCGGATGCTGGCCGCGCTCGGGCCGGATGCGATGCGCGGGATGCACCCCCTGGGGCCTTGCGATCTGGCCAGCCTGGCTTGACATTCGGGGGATTGTTGACCACTAGTCCGTTTTCGCCCCGAATGCCCGATTCGCAACAGCACAGGTGACCCATGGCCCGCGTAACGGTCGAAGACTGCGTCGACAAGGTTCCCAACCGCTTCGATCTGGTGATGCTCGCATCCCATCGCGCGCGCGAGATCACGGCCGGCAGCGCGCCGACGGTCGATCGCGACAATGACAAGAACCCGGTGGTCGCCCTGCGCGAGATCGCCGAGGAGACCCAGCCCGTCGACGACCTGCGCGAGCGGATGATCGAATCCACCCAGACCCAGATCGAGGTGGACGAGCCCGAGGAGGACGCCATGGCCCTGCTGCTGGGCGCCGAGGTGGACCGCCCCAAGCCCGCCGACGAGGAATCCGAGGAACGCATGCTGCGCATGATGCTGGAAGCCAACCAGCGCGGCTGATAACAGGGCAATCAGGGACGCATCGCAGGGGTCTTCGGCAGCATCATGATCGACGTCGAAGACCTGCTGGCCCTGGTCCGCAACTACAACCCCCGCAGCAACTGCGCCCTGATCCGCGACGCCTATGAATACGGGATGCGGATGCACGAAGGCCAGTTCCGCCATTCGGGGGAACCCTATTTCACCCATCCCATCGCCGTCGCCGCCATCCTGACCGAGATGCGGCTGGACGACGCGACCATCGTCACCGCGCTGCTGCACGACACGATCGAGGACACGCGATCGACCAAGGACGAGGTCTCGGCCATGTTCGGGGCCGAGATCGCGGATCTGGTCGACGGGGTCACCAAGCTGACCAATCTGGAATTGTCCAGCGCCCAGTCCAAGCAGGCCGAGAATTTCCGCAAGCTGTTCATGGCCATGTCCCGCGACATGCGGGTGATCCTGGTCAAGCTGGCCGACCGGCTGCACAACATGCGGACCATCCGCTCCATGCGCCCCGACAAGCAGGTCAAGAAGGCGCGCGAGACGATGGACATCTATGCCCCCCTGGCGGGCCGGATGGGCATGCAATGGATGCGCGAGGAGCTGGAGGACCTGGCCTTCAAGGTCATCAACCCCGAGGCCCGCAGCTCGATCATCCGCCGCTTCGTCAGCCTGCAGCGCGACAGCGGCGACATCATCGGCCAGATCACCGCCGACATCCGCGCCGAACTGGAACGCGAGGAGATCGACGCCGACGTCTTCGGCCGCGCCAAGAAGCCCTTCAGCGTCTGGCGCAAGATGCAGGAAAAGCAGCTGGCCTTCTCGCGCCTGTCCGACATCTACGGCTTTCGCATCATCACCCGGACCGAGATGGACTGCTATCGCACCTTGGGCGTGATCCATCACCGCTGGCGCGCGGTGCCGGGGCGGTTCAAGGATTACATCAGCCAGCCGAAATCCAACGGCTACCGGTCGATCCACACGACCGTGTCGGGCCGCGACGGCAAGCGGGTCGAGGTGCAGATCCGCACCCGCCAGATGCACGAGGTCGCCGAGGCCGGCGTCGCCGCGCATTGGGCCTATCGCGACGGGGTGCGCGCCCGCAATCCCTTCGCCGTCGATCCCGCCGAATGGGTGGCCAGCCTGAACGACCGCTTCGACACCGAGGACCACAACGAGTTCCTCGAACACGTCAAGCTGGAGATGTATCAGGACCAGGTCTTCTGCTTCACCCCCAAGGGCGACGTGATGCAGCTGCCGCGCGGGGCCTCGCCCGTGGATTTCGCCTATGCGATCCATACGCGCTTGGGCAATTCCTGCGTGGGCGCCAAGATCGACGGGATCCGCGTGCCGCTGTGGACGCGGCTGAAGAACGGCCAGTCGGTCGAGATCATCGCCGCATCCGGCCAGCGCCCGCAGGCGACATGGCTGGATATCGTGGTCACCGGCCGCGCCAAGGCCGCCATCCGGCGGTCCCTGCGCGAGGAGGATCGCGACCGCTTCATGCGCTTGGGCCGCGAACTGGTGCGCGTCAGCTTCGAACATGTCGGCCGCAAGGTCACCGACAAGGCGCTGCGCACCGCGGCGCGCCAGATGGGCCTGCCCTCGGCCGAGGATCTGCTGGCCCGGATCGGCAGCGCCGAGAATTCCGCCAAAGAGGTGCTGGGCGTCCTCTATCCCGAACTGGCCGACCACCAGGACGAGATCGACGGCAAGCGCCCCTTCGCGGGGCTGGAGGCGGATGCGAATTTCAAGCGCGCGCCCTGCTGCGCGCCGCTGCCGGGCGAACGGATCGTGGGCATCACCTATCGCGGCGCCGGCGTGGTCATCCATGCGATCGACTGCCCCGTTCTGGCCGAATTCGAGGATGCGCCCGACCGGTGGGTCGATCTGCAATGGCGCGAGGGGCGCCACCCGGCGGCCTATTCCACCGTGCTGAACCTGACCATCCGCCATGATGCGGGCGTGCTGGGGCGGATCTGCACCTTGATCGGAGCGCAGGGGGCGAATATCTCGAACCTGGAATTCATCGCGCGCAAACCCGATTTCTACCGCATCGAGGTCGAGGTCGAGCTGCGCGACCATGAACATCTGCACAACCTGCTGACCGCGCTGGAGGCGGAAAGCGATGTCGCGCAGGTCTCGCGCGTGCGGGACCCGGCCCTGAAACCCTGAAGGGGCACCCCCTTCGCCCGCATCGGTGACCCCGTGTTCAAACGCCGCAAACCGCGCAGCTATGGCCAGATCGCCAGCGACATGATCTATCCGCGCGGCGGATGGCGGCGGGCGGGGACCTATGTCGCCTATCGCCTGCGCCGCCTGCCGGACCAGCCGCACCGCATCGCGCGGGGCGTGGCGGCGGGGGTCTTCGTGTCCTTCACGCCGCTGTTCGGGCTGCATTTCCTGTCGGCGGCGGCGGTGGCCTGGATCATCCGCGGCAACATCCTGGCGGCGCTGCTGGCGACCTTCGTGGGCAATCCGGTGACGCTGCCCTTCATCGCGCTGATCTCGGTCGGGTTCGGGCGGTCGATCCTGGGCCTGGGCGGGGAACTGTCGCCGCATTTCATCTTTCGCGAATTCTCGCGCGCGACGGGCGAATTGTGGCACAACATCCAGTCGATCTTCGGCCCCGAGACCGCGCATTGGCACAGCCTGTCGGATTTCTTCGCCCAGATCTTCTGGCCCTACATGGTGGGGGGCGGCATCCTGGGCCTGGCCGTGTCGATCCTGACGCATTACCTGACGGTGCCGGTCTTCCGCGCCTATCGCCGGCGGCGCGACAAGAAGATGGCCGACCGCATCGCCCGCGCCAAGGAACTGGTGGCCCAGGCCCGGTCCGAGGACCCGCCCCGCGACCCCTAATATCCCCGCGCCCGGTCCACCAGATGCAGGATCGGGCGGCCATCCATCGCCCGGCGCAGGTTCTCGGCCACGACCGGGGCGGCGGTGGCGGGACGGGTCTCGGCCGCGACATGAGGGGTGACGGTGACGGCGGGATGGGCCCAGAACGGGTGGTCGGGGGCCAAGGGCTCGCGGTGAAACACGTCCAGCACCGCATGGCCCGGCCGCCCCTGCGCCAACCCCTCCAGCAGGGCGTCATCGTCGATCAGCGTGCCGCGCCCCGGATTGATCAGCCACGCCCCCCGCGGCATCAGCGCCAGCCGCCGCGCATCCAGCAGGCCCCGCGTCGCGTCGGTGTCGGGCAGCAGGCAGACCAGAATCCCCGCCTGCCCCAGCAGCCGGTCCAGATCGCCCACGGGATGGACCCGCAGCCCCGACACCGCCCGCCCCGACGCGCTGATCCCGCACAGATCGAAGCCCACCGCCCCCAGCATCGCCGCGACCGACCGGCCCAAGGCCCCCATCCCCAGGATGGTGACCCGCCGCTCGGGCGCCAAGGGCGGGACGGTGCCGTTGCGCCAGACGCCGTCCTGGGCATAGGCGTCCATGCCCAGATGCGCCCGCATCACCCATCCGGTGCAGTATTCCGCCATCCCCTGCGCCAGCCCCGGATCGACCATCCGCGCCAAGGGCTGGGTCAGGGTCGGGTTGCCGACGATACGCTCGACCCCGGCCCAGAGGCTCTGGACGATGCGGGCGCGGCGATAGGGGGTGAAATCCGTAATGTCGCCGCCCGGCGCATAGATGATCGCGTCGAACCCCGCCGGATCGCCGTCGCGGGCCAGGTCGGCCTCGGGCAGGGCCGCGCGCAGGGCGGGGGCCCAGTCCCGCCAGGCACCGTCAGGGGCCGAGAACCGGACCCTCATCGGGGCCTGTGGACATGGGCGGATTGCACGAGGCCAAAGCCCAGCATCAGGATCATCAGCGATGTCCCCCCATAGCTGACCAGCGGCAGGGGCGATCCCTTGGCGGGCAGCAGCCCCATCACCGTGGCCATGTTGATGGCGAAATACAGAAAGAACGTCCCCGAGATGCCCAAGGTGATCAGGCTTGCGAAACGGTCGCGATTGGTCAGCGCCGAATAGACGCAGAAGCCCAGGATCAGCAGATAGAGGACCAGCAGCGACGAGGCGCCGATGAAGCCGAACTCCTCGGACAGGACGGTGAAGATGAAGTCCGTATGCTTTTCGGGCAGGAAGTTCAGCCGCGACTGCGTGCCCTGCATGAAGCCCCGCCCCGACCAGCCGCCCGATCCCAGGGCGATCTGGCTCTGGATGATGTTGTAGCCCGCGCCCAGAGGGTCGGAGGTGGGGTCAAGGAAGGTGTCGATGCGGCGGTACTGGTAATCCTTCAGCAGCTGCCAGTCGGTGCCCCGGCTGGTCATGACCGCATAGACCAGCCCCCCCGCGGCCCCCAGCACGATCCCGAAATACCACAGCGACACCCCCGCCGCGAACATCACGATCCCGCCGCCCGCGATCAGCATGATGGACGTGCCCAGGTCCGGCTGGATCAGCACCAGCGCCGTCGGCGCCAGGATCAGCAGCACCGGCAGGATCACCCAGACCGGCCGCGACACCTTGTTCATGGGCAGCCAGTCGTAATAGGCCGCCAGCAGCAGGACCAGCGAGATCTTCATCAGCTCGGATGGCTGGATGCGGATCGGGCCGATATCGATCCAGCGCCGCGCGCCCATGCCGATCACCCCGAACATGTCCACCGCGACCAGCATCAGAAAGCAGACCACATAGGCCGCGACCGATATGCCGCGCCAGAACCACATCGGCACGAAGGCCAGCCCCAGCATCAGGACCATGCCCGCCGCAAAGCGGTACATCTGGGGCTCGGCCCAGGTCTCCATCCGGCCGCCCGCCACGGAATAGAGCATCAGGAACCCGATGCAGCAGACCGCCGTGATCAGCAGGACCAGCGGCCAGCTGATATAGAAGACCTTGCGCAGGCCGGTTGGCACCTGGGCGACCTGGTAATCCAGATAGGACATGGCTCAGGCCCGGCTGCGGCCCGGGCGCGGGGCCTCGGGCTGATACAGCTGCATGGCCTCGTGACGCGCCTCCATCGCGGCGCGCTGGTCCGATGGCACGGCATCCAGCGGCGGCAGCCCCCCGTTCAGCGCGAACAGCAGGATGTCGCGGGCCAGCGGCGCGGCGGCGGTCGACCCGCCCCCGCCATGTTCCACCACCAGCGAGATCGCGTATTTCGGCGCCTCATAGGGGGCATAGGCCACGAACAGCGCATGGTCGCGCCGGTTCCACGGCAGCTGGTCGTTCGAGATGACCCCCCGCGCGCGTTCGGCGGCGGTGATGTTGCGGACCTGGCTGGTGCCGGTCTTGCCCGCGACGCGCCAATCCTCGCGGATGATGCGCGAGGACCGGGCGGTGCCGCGCGCGGCGTTCATCACCGCATCCATCCCCAAGCGCGCGACGCGCAGCGCGGCGTCGCTGATGTCCAGGGGCGGGTATTCCGGGATCGGCTGGCGCACCCCGTCGATGGACCGGACCAGCTGGGGCCGGACCTCGCGCCCGGATGCGATGCGCGCGGTCATCACCGCCAGCTGCAGGGGCGATGCCAGCACGAAGCCCTGCCCGATCGAGGCGTTCAGGCTGTCGCCGATCTGCCAGGCCTGGCCGTGGCGGTTCATCTTCCATTCGCGGTCGGGCGCGATGCCTTCGGCCACCGCGGACATGGGCAGGTCGTGCCGCACGCCCAGGCCCAGCTTGCGCGCCATGATGGCGATGCGGTCGATGCCCACCCGCTGCGCCAGTTCGTAATAATAGACGTCGCAGCTTTCCTCGAGGCTCTTGATCGCGTCGACCGATCCGTGGCCGCCGCGGCGCCAGCAGTGAATGCGCCGGCCGCCCAGCTCGGTATAGCCGGGGCAGAAATAGCGGGTGCCCGCATTGATGACCCCGGCCTCCAGCCCGGCCATCAGGGTGACCATCTTGAAGGTCGATCCGGGCGGATAGACCCCCTGCACCGTCTTGTCGGCCAAGGGCCGGTGGTCGTGATCCATCAGCGCCCGGTAATCCCGGCTGCTGATCCCGCGCACGAACAGGTTCGGATCGAAGCTGGGCGAGGAGCAGATCGAATGAAGCTCGCCCGTATGGCAATCCATGACGACGGCGGCGGCGCTTTCCTCGCCCAGCCTCTGGGCCGCATAGTTCTGCAGGGCCGCATCCACGGTCAGCTGGACGGTGGCGCCCTGCTCGCCCTCCTGCCGGGACAGCTGGCGCATCTCGCGGCCCTGGCTGTTCACCTCGACCCGGCGGGCGCCAGCCTTGCCGCGCAGCGCCTCCTCCAGCCGGCCCTCGACGCCGATCTTGCCCAGCTGGAAATCGGGCAGGCGCAGGACCGGGTCTGGATCCTCGATCCGCGACAGGTCGTAATCGCTGACCGGGCCGACATAGCCCATGACATGGGCGAAATCGCCCCGGCGCGGGTAATGCCGCGACAGGGCCGATTCCGGCGTCACCCCGGGCAGCGAGGGCGCGTTGACGGCGATGGCGCTGAACTGTTCCCAGCTGAGCCGGTCGGCCAGCACGATCGGCGTGATGGCCGAGCGGCGCGAGAACTCCTCCATCAGCTCCTCGATGCGGGCCTCGGACAGGGGGATCAGCTGGGACAGGCGGCGCAGCACCGGCTCGACCGCGCCGCCCGCCTCCTCGCGGGTCAGGGTGACGCGGTAATTCTGTTCGTTGCTGGCGATGACGATGCCGCTGCGGTCCAGGATCAGCCCGCGGGATGGCGGCAGCAGGCGGATCTTGATCGAATTGCCGTCGGCCAGCATGCGGTACTGTTCGGCATGGTCCAGCTGCATCGACCGCATCTTCAGCGCCAGCGTCGTCACGGTGGCCAGCTGCACGCCCACCAGCATCAGCCCGCGCCGGGTGATCTGGCGGCTGCTGTCCATGATCTCGCGTTGGGTCTTCTTCATGACCTGTCCCCTGTCCCCGGACCTCTAGACGGCGTCGCGGCGCGGCGGGCGACGCAGGCCGATCAGCCAGCGCGCCCCGAAGACCACCGCGGGATAGGCCGCCACCGTCGCCAGATATTGCAGGATCACCTGCCCCAAGGCCGCCACCGGCAGCAGGAACAGCACCTGCACGAAGCGATAGGCCAGCATCATCACGCCGATCAGGATCCCCACGCGCAGCCATTCAACCATGAAAGGCTGGTCGCGCCAACGGGGCTCGCGCAGACGTGCGGCCTCGGACCCCAGCAGCACGATGGCGGTCCACAGGCCCAAGGGGCGCATCAGCAGCAGATCCTCGACCAGCAGGGCCAGCACGATGACCGGCGCGGCCAGCTGATCGGGGCGGCGCAGGACCCAGGCCAGGATCAGCGGCACGGCCAGATCCGGGCCCGGCCAGCCCGTCACGCCGCGCGACAGGGGCAGCAGGCGGATGAACAGCAGCAGCCAGACGCAGCCCAGAAACAGCAGCGTGCCGGTCACGAAGGCGCGCGAGGGCAGACCGATCATGGCGCGGCATCCGCGTCCTGGGCCTCGCTCAGCTGCGCGGGGTCCGCGGGCAGCTGGGGGCCGAAGGCGCCCTCGGGGCCGCTGCGGATGACGGCGGCGCCGTCGACCACGGCCTCGGCCGGGTGGCTGCGCAGCACGCGCAGGAAATCCAGGCGTTCGTAATCGGCGGCCATGCGCAGGCGCATGCGCCCGTCGCTGCCTTGGGCCACCTGCCCCACCAGCAGGCCCGGCGGGAACACCCCGCCGTCGCCCGAGGTGATGACCCGGTCGCCCGGCCGCACATTGTCGCCCGATTCCACGAATTCCAGCAGCGGCAGGGCCGTGTTGTCCCCGGTCAGCAGCGCGCGTTCGCCCGTGGGCTGGACCGTCACCGGCAGGCGCGAGGACGGATCGGTCAGCAGCACCACCCGGCTGGTCCGGTTCCCCACCCCGGAGATCCGCCCGACCAGCCCCAGCCCGTCCATCGTGGCCCAGCCCTCGACGATGCCGTCGCGGCGGCCGACATTCAGCAGGACCGACTGGCGAAAGGCCGAACCGCTGTCGACCATCACCACGCCGGTCACGCTGGTTAGCGCCGGATCGATGCGGACATTGTTCTGGGCCAGCAGCTTGGAGTTCTCCTGCTCCAGCTGGACGGCGGCCTCCTTCCAGGCGGACATGCGCTGCAATTCGCGGCGCAGCTCCTGGTTCTGTTCATAGATGCGGGCATAGCTCTGAAAGCCCGCGACCATCTGGGTCACGCGGGTCACCGGCACCAGCGCCCATTCGAAGCGCGGCACGATGCGGTCGATCATGGCGGTGCGCATCATCTCGGCCCGCGGGCTGTCGATGCGCCAGAACAGGAACAGCGCCAGCAGCAGCAGCGCCAGCACGGCGATCAGAACGCGCCGCACCGGGGTTGCGAAATCGGGGCCCTTGCGCGCCATTCTGGCGCCCTCCGCGTCAGGATCAGCTGTCGTAGTCGATGACGTGGCGCAGCTGCTTCTCGAATTCCAGCGCCTTGCCGGTGCCCAGGGCGACGCAGCTCATCGGCTGGTCGGCCAGGCTGATCGACAGGCCCGTCTGTTCGCGCAGCGCCAGGTCCAGCTCGCCCAGCATGGCGCCGCCGCCGGTCAGCATCACGCCGCGATCGACGATGTCGGCGGCCAGGTCCGGGGGGGTGGCCTCCAGCGCGACCATCACGGCCTCGCAGATGGACTGGACCGGCTCGGCCAAGGCTTCGGCGACCATGGCCTGGCTGATCTCGATCTCCTTGGGGATGCCGTTCAAGAGGTCACGGCCGCGCACCATCAGGGTCGCGCCGCGCCCGTCATCGGGCATCCGCGCGGTGCCGATGCTGGTCTTGATGCGTTCGGCGGTGGATTCCCCGATCAGCATGTTCTGGTTGCGGCGCAGATAGTTGATGATCGCCTCGTCCATGCGGTCGCCGCCGATGCGGACGGACCGGGCATAGACCACATCGCCCAAGGACAGGACCGCGACCTCGGTCGTGCCGCCGCCGATATCGACGACCATGCTGCCGGTGGGCTCGGTGATGGGCATGCCCGCGCCGATTGCCGCGGCGATGGGTTCGGCGATCAGGCCGGCCTTGCGGGCGCCGGCGGACAGGACCGACTGGCGGATGGCGCGTTTTTCGACGGGCGTCGCGCCATGGGGCACGCAGACGATGATCTTGGGCTTGGAGAAGGTCGTGCGCTTGAAGGCCTTCTTGATGAAATGCTTGATCATCTGTTCGGCGCTGTCGAAATCGGCGATGACGCCTTCGCGCATCGGGCGGATGGCCTCGATGGAGCCGGGGGTGCGGCCCAGCATCAGCTTGGCGTCCTCGCCCACGGCCAGGACCTGCCGCTTGCCGTCCTTGACGTGATAGGCCACAACCGAAGGCTCGTTCAGGATGATGCCCTTGCCCTTGACATAGACCAGCGTGTTCGCCGTCCCGAGGTCGATTGCGATGTCGGTCGAAAACAAACCGCCGAATGCCATGCCCGTATCCTTTCGCGCCGGTTTTTCCGGCCTGCCCTGTTCTGATGTCGTGATGGGGCGTGAAGCCCTGAATCGCCTGTCCCGGCGAGGCCCCGTATAAGGCCCCCCGCCCCACCGCGAAAGCCCCGATGCGCGCGGGACGCCGCGAAAGCGACTTCCCGCGCGTCACGGATCAGTGCGAATACATGCTGATCTGCTTGTCGTCGCGCCCGGCCTGCGCGCGGCGCATGATCAGGTGGTTCAGCGCGCCGACATAGGCCTTGACCGAGGCCAGGATCGTGTCGGTATCGGCGGCCTGCCCGTTCACGATGCGGCCGTCCTCCTCCATCCGGACGCTGACGGTGGCCTGGGCGTCGGTGCCCTCGGTCACGGCATGGACCTGATACAGCTTCAGCCGCGCCTGATGCGGAAAGATCTGCTTGACCGCGTTGAAGCAGGCATCGACCGGCCCGTCGCCGGTGGCCTCGACCCGATGTTCCTGGCCGTCCACGATCATGGTCAGTTCGGCCGACTGCCCGTCGCTGCCGCAGATCACGCGCAGATGTTTCACCTGCAGGTGATCGTCGCCGGTATTGGCGGCGCTGTCCTGCATGAGGGCGACGATATCCTCGTCATAGACCTCCTTCTTGCGGTCGGCCAAGGCCTTGAAGCGCACGAAGACGTCCTTCAGCTGGTTGTCCCCCAGCTCATATCCCAGATCGGCCAGCTTGGCGCGCAGCGCCGCGCGGCCCGAATGCTTGCCCATGGCGATGTTGGTCTCGTTCAGGCCGATATCGGCGGGGCGCATGATCTCGAAGGTCTCGACATTCTTCAGCACGCCGTCCTGATGGATGCCGGATTCGTGCAGAAAGGCGTTCTTGCCCACGATCGCCTTGTTGAACTGGACCGGAAAGCCCGAGACTGCCGCCACCCGGCGCGAGATGCCGATGATCTTCGTCGTGTCGATGCCCGTGTCGAAGGGCATGATGTCATGGCGCACGCGCATGGCCATCACCACCTCCTCCAGCGCGGTATTGCCGGCGCGTTCGCCCAACCCGTTGATCGTGCATTCGATCTGGCGCGCGCCCGCCTCGACCGCGGCCAGGGCATTGGCGGTCGCCATGCCCAGATCGTTATGGCAATGGGTGGCAAAGATGATCTGGTCCGCGCCCGGAACACGCTCCAGCAGCATGCGGATCAGGTCGGCGCTTTCGCGCGGCGCGGTGTATCCCACCGTGTCGGGGATGTTGATCGTGGTGGCGCCGGCCTTGATGGCGATCTCGACCACCCGGCACAGATAGTCATGTTCGGTCCGCGTCGCGTCCATGGGCGACCATTGCACATTGTCGCACAGGTTGCGCGCATGGGTCACCGTCTGGTGGATGCGTTCCGCCATCTGGTCCTGATCCAGGTTCGGGATGGCCCGGTGCAGCGGCGAGGTGCCGATGAAGGTGTGGATGCGCGGGTTCTTCGCGTGCTTGACCGCCTCCCAGCAGCGGTCGATATCGGGGATCTGGGCGCGGGCCAGGCCGCAGATCTGGGCGTTCTTCGCCTGACGCGCGATCTCGCTGACGGCGGCGAAATCGCCCTCGGAGGCGATGGGAAAGCCCGCCTCGATCACGTCCACGCCCATCTCGTCCAGCATCTGGGCGATCTCCAGCTTTTCGGCATGGGACATGGTGGCGCCGGGCGATTGTTCGCCGTCGCGCAGCGTGGTGTCAAAGATCACGACGCGGTTGTTGTCGGTCATTGGTTCGTCTTTCTTACGGGATGCGGTGGGGGTTCGGCCCGGGCGCTGACCTGGCTGAGCGGCGGCCCGGAAGACCCGCTCAGCGCAGCGTAAGAAGCAGCAGACCGCGGAGGTTCACGGCCAGGCACGCGCCGCGGGGCGCGGTCGGGGCGGCAGGAATATGATGCATCCGGGTCATGGGGTGGACTATGCCGCCCTTGATCCGACTTGAAAAGCCCCGATTGTCACGCAGCGTCACGAAGCCCCGGCGCGAGATCCCTGCGCGAATTCCCGGCAGGGCGAATGTATCGTCACATTTCCGCTGGTTCCCGTCCCGATCCCTGCCTATCCTTTCCGCACTCAATCAAGAAACGACAACCAACCAACACACAGAGGGAGGGCACGAATGCCACGCAAGATCGTCGTCGGCTTCGACGGCAGCGATGCCTCGATGCGGGCCTTGGACCTGGCCATCGCCAATGCGCGGGGCCAAGGCGATCACCTGCTGATCGCGCATGTCCTGGAATGGTCGCCCTACAGCTTCCTGACCCCGAGCGAGGTCGAGGAACGCCACCGCCGCCGGACCGAGGAACTGCAGCGCGCCGAGGCCGCCATCCTGACCCCCGTGGTCGCCCGGGTCGAGAAGGCCGGCATCGCCGTCTCGACCACGCTGCGCTACGGCCATATCGCCGAAACCCTGTGCCGCATCGCGCGGGACGAAAAGGCCGAGATGATCTTCATCGGCCGGATGGGCGATTCGGGCTTTGCCTCGCGCATCTTCGGATCGGTCGCGGCCACGCTGGCGCAGGTCGCGCCGGTGCCCGTGACCATCGTGCCGTGACCGGAAGGGACAGGACAATGACAATCAGACAGGCAACCCTGCGCGCCCTGCCCCTGGCGGCGCTGATGACGCTGCTGGCCACGCTGCCGGCGCGCGCCCAGGGGCTGGACACCGCGATCGACGGGTTCTTCGCCGCCACGACCGGCTGGTTCGTGTCGATCATCTTCTCGAACTTTCCGGGCACGAGCTTTCCGTGGATCGTCGCCTGGCTGGTGGTGGGGGCCACGGTCTTCACCATCTATTTCGGATTCATCCAGTTCCGCGCCTTCTTTCATTCCATCGCGCTGGTGCGGGGCGATTATTCCGACCCCAACGACGCGGGCGAGGTCAGCCATTTCCAGGCCCTGACCACCGCCCTGTCGGGCACGGTGGGCCTGGGCAACATCGCGGGCGTCGCGGTGGCCATCAGCATCGGCGGGCCGGGCGCGACCTTCTGGATGATCCTGGCGGGCCTGCTGGGCATGGCGTCCAAGTTCACCGAATGCACGCTCGGCGTCAAATACCGCAACGAATATGCGGATGGCACCGTCTCGGGCGGGCCGATGTATTACATGGTCAAGGGCTTCAAGGAACGCGGCCTGCCGGGCGGCAAGCTGCTGGCGGTGCTGTTCGCGATCTTCTGCATCCTGGGCAGCTTCGGCGGCGGCAACATGTTCCAGGCCAACCAGGCCCATGCCCAGATCACCAATGTCGTGGGCGCCTATCCGGGCTGGATCACCGGCGTGATCATGGCGGTCATCGTCTTCCTGGTCATCGTGGGCGGGCTGAAATCCATCGCCAGCGTGACCGAGAAGGTCGTGCCCTTCATGGCCGCGATCTATGTCGGCACGGCGCTGATCATCATCGTCATGAACTACACCATGATCGGCACGGCCTTCACCCAGATCTTCGTCGGCGCCTTCACCAATGACGGCGTGGTCGGCGGCATGATCGGTGCGCTGATCCAGGGCTTCCGCCGGGCCGCCTTCTCGAACGAGGCGGGGGTGGGGTCCGCCGCCATCGCCCACAGCGCGGTCCGCACCAAGGAGCCCACAACCGAAGGCTTCGTGTCCCTGCTGGAGCCCTTCATCGACACGGTCGTGATCTGCACCATGACCGCGCTGGTCATCATCATCACCGGCCAGCTGATCAGCGACCCGACCACCGGCCTCTTCGTGCTGAACGAGGCGGGCACCCATATCCAGACCGTGACCGGCAATACCGGCGTGGCGCTGACCTCGGATGCGTTCAGCAGCGCCTTCGGCTGGTTCGGCTATGTCCTGGTCCTGGCGGTCGTGCTCTTCGCCTTCTCGACCATGATCTCGTGGAGCTATTACGGGCTGAAGGCCTGGACCTTCCTCTTTGGCGAGGGCCAGACGAAGGAGCTGATCTTCAAGATCCTGTTCTGCGTCTTCGTGGTGATCGGGGCGGCATCGGGCTTTGATTCGGTCATCGACTTCTCGGATGCGGCGATCTTCGCGATGGCGGTGGTCAACATCATCGCGCTCTATCTGCTGATGCCGATCGTCAAGACCGAGATGAACGGCTATCTGGCGCGCCTGAAATCGGGCCAGATCCGCAAATACGACTGACGAACCCGGCGGGGGCGGCCGACGCCCCCGCCATTCCCGGTTTCCGCCCGCGCGCGCCTGTGCCAGAAGCCCGCACGACCCGCAGAAGAGGAAACCCATGACCAAGCCCCCCTTCGTCCATCCCGGCATGAGCCTGCCCTTCGCGCTGCTGGTGACCTGCTTTGCGGCCTGGGGGATCGCCGCGAACATGACCGACCCGCTGGTGCAGGTCTTCTCGCGCATCTTTTCGATGTCCACGCTGCAGGCCTCGCTGGTGCAATCGGCCTATTACGGGGCCTATTTCCTGCTGGCCCTGCCGGCGGCCTTCATCAACCGGCGCTGGTCCTACCGGACCGGGATGCTGACGGGGCTGGGCTGCGCGATCCTGGGGGCGTTCCTCTTCTATCCGGCGGCGCAGGCGATGACCTTCGGGTTCTTCCTGCTGGCGCTGTTCCTGCTGGCGGGGGGTCTGTCGATCCTGGAGACCTCGGCCAACCCCTTCGTCATGGCGATGGGGCCCGAGGCGAACGGTACGCGGCGGCTGAACCTGGCCCAGGCCTTCAACCCGGTGGGCACGAATATCGGGGTCTTTCTGGCCGCGACGCTGATCCTGCCGCAGCTGAACGTGGCCGGGGCCGCGGACCGCGCCGCAATGGCCCCCGACGCCCTGCGCGCCGTCCAGGCGGCCGAGCTGCAGGCGGTCATGACCCCCTATGTGGGCTTTGCCTTCGTGCTGGTTGCGATCTGGGTCGCGATCGCGCTGATCCCCATGCCCACCCGCGCCGAGCGCCAGGCCGAGACCGCGCCCATGGACTTCCGCGCCACGCTGCGCCGTCTGGCGGGCAACCGGCATTACGTCTTCGGCGTGACGGCGCAATTCTTCAACGTGGCCGCCCAGACCTGCGTCTGGACCTTCACCATCCCCTATGTCCTGGCCGCCTTGGGCGGGACCGAGGCGCAGGCGGGCTGGTATCTGCAGGCCAGCCTGATCCTGTTTCTGGTGGCGCGTTTCGCGATGGTGGGGGCGATGGTGGTGATCCGCCCGGCGCTGTTGCTGGCGGCGATGGCGGTCGCGGGGGCGGGGCTGGCGCTGTTCGCGGCGGGGGTGCCGGGGCTGGCCGGGGTCTGGGCGGTGGTCGCGCTGTCGGCCTGCCTGTCGCTGATGTTTCCCACCATCTACGGCATCGCGCTGCACGGCCTGGGCCAGGACACCAAGTTCGGCGCGGCGGGGCTGGTCATGGCGATCCTGGGGGGCGCGGTCATGCCGCTGGTCCAGGGCGCGGTGCTGGACGCCCATGGCGCGGCGCTGTCCTATGTCGTCCCGGCGCTGTGCTTTCTGGTGGTGGCGGGCTTCGGGATCTTCGATCTGCGCGCCGCCGCCCGCCGCTAGAGCGGCCGCCGCCGCTTGGGGCGCGGCAGCATCTGCTGCGCCGCCCCCGCGAAAAGCAGCCAGACCGAGGTCGCGACCAGGCCCCAGATCGCCCAGCTTTCGGGATGGAAATCGACCCAGGCCGCCCAGCCCGCGAACAGCACCCAAGCCAGCGCCACCGGCAGCGACACCGCCCGCCAGCGCTCGGTCCGGACCGGGTGGATGAACTTGATGTTGGTGAACTGCGCCGCGCTCAGCGCGATGACGATCAGCAGGATGACGGTCCAATGCGGCTCGACCGCGAACAGGACCAGGATCACCATGTTCCAGCAGCCCGGAAAGCCCGCAAAGGAATTGTCGCGCGTCTTCATGCGGGTATCGGCGAAATAGACGACGCTGGTAAAGACGATGACGATGATCGCGACCCAGCCCGTCCAGCCCGACAGCAGCCCCGACTGGAACAGCGCGAAGGCCGGGATGAAGACATAGGTCAGATAGTCGATGATCAGGTCCATCAGCACGCCGTCATAGGCGGGCCAGTTCTTCTTGACCTCGTAGCGGCGCGCCAAGGGGCCGTCGATGCCGTCCACAACGAAGGCTACCACCAGCCACAGGAACATCAGCGCCCATTCCCCCTCGACCGCGGCCAGCATGGCCAGCATGGACAGGACCGCACCCGATGCGGTCAGAAGATGGACGGCCAAGGCCTTGTGACGCAGGTTCATGGGGAATGTGTCGCAGTTTGACAAAGGCGGCGCAACCGCGCAGGGACCTCAGCGCAGGATGGGGGGGCCTTTGGGGGCGGGTGCGGGGTCGTCCTGCGGCAGCGACAGGTCGAAGAACAGGGCGCCGGGGGGCGGCGGGGTCTCGGCAAAGCTGATATCCACGCCGCCGCGCTGCGGGGGCAGGAAGGCCAGCGCCTCGGCCAAGGCCTTGGCGATGGCGGGCTGGCGATCGGCGGGGGCGCCCGCGATCAGCAGCAGATGCCCCTGATCCGGGCCGGTCCCCACCAGCGCCGCCCCCGCGATCAGCCCGCGCATGTCGGCCAGCCGTTCGGCCAGCGGATCGGACAGCGCCGTGACCACCTCCGGGCGGGGGGCGGACAGGCGCAGGCGGGCCTGCGCCTCCTCCGGGGTGGCGGCCAGGGCGCCGGTCAGCCAATCCAGCATCGCTGCATCCAGCAGCATCTGCGAGGGATGGCCCGGATTGACCAGCAGCCCCGCCCCTTCGCTGCGCAGCATCGCGGCCAGGACCCGGCCCGGCATCGCGGCATAGGGCGTGGGCTGGCCGAAGAACCCGGCCAGCCGATCCTCGGCGTCGCAGGCCAGCGCCGTGGGGGCACCCTCGATCTCGAAGATGCGCAGGGCCACGCGGTCGCCCTGCGGGTCGTCGCGCAGCGCGACCGACAGCTCCGTATCGGCCAGGCGCGACATCATGCGGGCACGCTGCGGGGCGTCGGCCTCGTGAAAGGGGATGGGGGCAAGATCGTCCAGGGCGCTCATGGCGGGGCCTTTCGCGGCGGGGTCGGTTCGCCCTGCCCTAATTGCCACACCGCGCGCACGCAAGCGTGATTGCCCCTGCGCGGCGCGACGCGGCATATTGTCTGCATGAAAAGACGCAGCCTCATCCTGACCGCCGCCGCCCTGCCCCTGCTGGCAGCACCGGCCCTGGCCCGCACCGGCCTGACCCCCCTGTTGAGCCAGGCCCGCGGCATGGAGCCCCTGCGCGCCATCGCCATCTGGCGCGATGACGGCGCCGAGGGGTCCGAGATCGCGGCCCAAGGCTATCATGGCTTTGGCCCCGACAGCCCGACGAACATCAAGTCGGCATCGAAATCGGTCATCTCGGCCTTGGCCGGCATCGCCATCGCGCGCGGCCTGCTGCAGGGCGCCGACCAGCCCATCGCGCCGCTGCTGCGATCCGACCTGCCGCCCGATCCCGATCCGCGGATGAACCGCATCACGCTTGGGCATCTGCTGTCCATGCAGGCGGGGCTGGAGCGTCAGTCGGGCAGCAATTACGGCCGGTGGGTCAGCAGCCGCAACTGGGTGCGCGCCGCCCTGGCCGCGCCCTTCACCCAGGATCCGGGCACGCGGATGCAGTATTCGACCGCATCGACCCATCTGGTCGCGGCGATCCTGACGCGGGTGACGGGGCGGCCCTTGATGCAGGTGGCGCGCGACTGGCTGGGTCCGATCCCGGGTTTCCGCATCACCGGATGGGACCGCGATCCGCAGGGCATCTATCTGGGCGGCAACCAGATGGCGATGAGCACCCGGTCCCTGCTGGCCTTCGGGGCGACCTATGCCCGGGACGGGCGCGCGGGCGGGCGGCAGGTCGTGCCGCAGGGCTGGATCCGCGACAGCTGGCAGCCGCGCACGGCCAGCATCTTCAGCGGCCAGGGATACGGCTATGGCTGGTTCATCGGCCAGCTGGGCGGGCGCCAGGTGCGCTATGGCTGGGGCTATGGCGGGCAGATGATCTATGTCTTTCCCGCCACCGGGCGCCAGCGCGCGACCGCCATCGCGATGACATCGGATCCCGACCTGCCATCGGGCCGGACCGGGCATCGCGACCAGCTGCACCGGCTGGCGGGCGAGCTGATCCGCGCGGTCTGAACCGCGCGGGCCCTATTCGATGAAGTCGCCGGCCTGGAAGTTGCCCAGGTTGCCCAGGATCTGGCGGACCAGGCTGATCTCGGTCACGCTGCCATCGGTGATGCGGCGCGACAGGGTGACCACCCGCCCGCGTTCCAGCCCGAAGCGTTCGACATTGCTGACCACCCCGTTCGGCGCGAAGGAGATCGCCACGACCTGGCGATCGATCTCGCGCGGGGCGGCGGCGCCAAGGCGGCTCCAGCGCGATCCGACGTAATACCAGCCCGACCCCGTCAGAAGCCCCTGCGCCGAGGGGCGGCCGATCAGGCCCGGCAGGTCGTCGACCGTCGTCTGGCCCGGCACCACCTGCGCCAGTTCCAGGTTCGACGGCACATAGCCGTGATTGCGTTCGATGGGCGAACAGGCGGCAAGCCCGAGGACGGCCAGAAACGCCAGTGTCATCAGGCTTCTGATGGCGGACATGGGCGGGTTCCCTCCTGCGGGCGGTTGACGCGGCCCGCCCTGCCTAGCAAACTCGGCCACCCTGCTCAAGTTGATCATCCGCCAGGCGCCGAGGCCCCCTCATGACATCCCCACCCGCCCATCCGCAGCGACTGCGCGTCGCCCATCTGAACCCCAACGCGCCGACGCCCTTTCACCTGCGCCCCGACGCCCCCCTGCGCGAGGCGCTGGCGGCCGAGCTGGGACTGACCGGCCTGCCCAAGCTGGATTTCCGGGGCGAGATCCGCGCCCAGGGCAGCGACGGCTGGCTGCTGACGGCCACGCTGACCGCCCGCGTCACCCAGCCTTGCGTGGTGACGCTGAAACCCGTGCGCAGCGATCTGTCGGAACCGGTGCGCATCCAGTTCTCGCCCCATCTGTCCCAGCCCGAGGGCGAGGAGGTCGAGATGCCGGACGAGACGCTGGAGCCCTTGGGCAACTTCATCGACCTGGACGCGATCATGGTCGAGGCGCTGTCGCTGGCCCTGCCCGAATATCCGCGCGCCGAGGGTGCCGCCCTGCCCGACGCCCCCGCGCCCGATGAGGCCCCGGCCGACACGCGCCGCCCCTTCGCCGATCTGGGCCGGCTGATGGGCCGCAAGGAAGACTGAGCCGCGCCGCCGGGGGGCGATTCCCCCGTCGTTGCAGCCGGGCCACAGGGGGCGGGGAAATCCGCGCCCGCGGGGCCGAAAGGGGGCGCATCCGGGCCCGATCCGGGGCAATCACGGGGGGAACGCGGCGGAATTGCGGTCGCCCTCGGGCCTTCGGGGCTTGCGGGACCGGTCGTCATGGCGTATTGGCGCGGTTCATTTACGAATTCAAATCTGCGGTGCCCGCCCCGGCGGCACCCCGACAACCGAGGTGGTGACATGGCTGTCCCTCAGAATCGCGTAACCCGGTCCAAGCGCAACATGCGCCGTGCGCATGATGCGCTGGTCGCGGGCAACCCGAACGAATGCTCGAACTGCGGCGAGCTGAAGCGCCCGCATCACGTCTGCCCGTCCTGCGGCCATTACGCGGATCGCGAAGTGATCGCGAAAGCGAACGAGATCGACCTGGACGACGACGCGGCCTGACCGCGGATCGCGGCGCCTGCTGATGACTGTCGAACACGCGACCAATCCGGCGCCGCGCGACCCCGATACCGGGGTCGGCGTGGTCATTTCGATCGACGCGATGGGCGGCGATCGCGGCCCTGCGGTCGTGGTTGCCGGCATGGCCGAGAGCGCCGAGAAGAACCCGGAGATCCGGTTCATCGTCCATGGCGACGAATCCGTGCTGTCCGGCCTGATCGCGCGGCGCAGGTCGCTGGCGGGCCGGTGCGACATCCGCCATGCGGCGGGCACGGTGACCATGGACGACAAGCCCAGCCAGGTGCTGCGCAAGGGCGAAGGCACCTCGATGTGGTCGGCGCTGGAATCCGTCAAGCAGGGCGAGGCGCAGGTCGCGGTCTCCTGCGGGAATACCGGCGCGCTGATGGCGCTGTCGATGATGCGGCTGCGCAAGCTGCCGGGCGTGAACCGGCCGGCCATCGCCTGCCTGTGGCCGTCGCGCAATCCCCAGGGGTTCAACATCATGCTGGACGTGGGCGCCGATATCCGCGCCGACGCGCATGACCTGCTGCAATATGCGCTGATGGGGGCATCCTATGCCCGCAACGGTCTAGGGCTGGAACGGCCGCGCGTCGGGCTGCTGAATGTCGGCACCGAGGAACACAAGGGCCGCGCCGAACTGAAGCAGGCCCATGAGATGATCGAGAAGGCCGCCAATGGCAGCTTCGACTATATCGGCTTTGTCGAGGGGGGCGATCTGCCCTCGGCGCGCGTCGATGTGATCGTGACGGACGGCTTTACCGGGAATGTCGCCTTGAAGACCGGCGAAGGCACGGCCAAGCTGGTCGGCGATTTCCTCAAGGACGCCTTCTCGAATTCCATCATGTCGAAATTTGCGGCCATCCTGGCCATGACCTCGTTGAAGCGCCTGCAAAAGCGCATCGATCCGCGCCGCGTGAACGGCGGCATCTTCCTGGGCCTGAACGGCACCGTGGTGAAATCCCACGGCTCGGCCGATGCGACCGGGGTATCGGCGGCGATCAAGCTGGCCTTCACCCTGGCGCAGTCGGGGTTCCAGGACCGGCTGGCCGCCCGCGTGGCCCAAGGCACCGCCGCCGCCACCGCCGAGGGCGGCGCATGACCCGTCGCGCCGTCATCCGGGGCACCGGACATTACCTGCCCGAACGCGTGGTCGAGAACAGCTGGTTCGAGGGCCGTCTGGACACGACCGACGAATGGATCCGCTCGCGCAGCGGGATCGAGCGTCGGCATTTCGCCGCCGAAGGCCAGATGACCAGCGATCTGGGCATCCGCGCCGCCCGCGCCGCGCTGGACCGCGCCGGGCTGACCCCCGCCGATATCGACGGGATCATCCTGGCGACCTCCACCCCCGATTTCACCTTTCCGGCCGTGGCCACGACGGTCCAGGCGGGCCTGGGCATCAAGCGCGGCTTCGCCTTCGACGTGCAGGCGGTCTGCGCGGGCTTCGTCTTTGCCTTGGCCAATGCCGATGCGATGATCCGCGCGGGCCAGGCCGACCGCATCCTGGTCATCGGGGCCGAGACCTTCTCGCGCATCATGGACTGGACCGACCGGTCCACCTGCGTGCTGTTCGGCGACGGCGCCGGCGCCGTGGTGCTGGAGGCGCAGGACGGCGCCGGCACCAGCGACGATCGCGGCATCCTGTCCAGCGACCTCAACAGCGACGGCAGCTATCGCGAACTGCTCTATGTGGACGGGGGCGTGTCCTCGACCGGCACGGCGGGGCAGCTGCGCATGCAGGGCAACCTGGTCTTCCGCCATGCGGTCGAAAAGCTGGCCCGCACCGCCCATACCGCGCTGGACCGGGCGGGGCTGACCCCCGATCAGGTCGATTGGCTGGTCCCGCATCAGGCCAACATGCGCATCATCACCGCCACCGCGCAGAAGATGGGCCTGCCCTTGGACAAGGTCGTGCTGACCGTGGCCGATCACGGCAACACATCCGCCGCGTCCATCCCGCTGGCCCTGTCGGTCGCGGATGGTCAGGGGCGGTTCACCCCCGGTCAGGTCGTCGTGACCGAGGCGATCGGCGGTGGCCTCAGCTGGGGCGCGGTCGTCCTGCGCTGGTAGGTCACTTCAGCAGCGCGTCCTTGCTGGCCCGGCGGTTCATGCCGCCCATGGGCCTGCGGGCGCGGTCCACCCCCGACTGACAGGCCAGGCACAGCTTGACGCCCGGCTGCGCCGCGCGGCGCGCCTCGGGGATCGGCTCGTCGCATTCCGCGCAGGTCAGCGCGCTGTCCCCCGCCCCCGCCCGCCGTGCCGCCGCGGCGCGCGCCCGCGCCACCGCCTCGGCCGTCGAGACCTCAATCTGGTCGTTCACCGCGTCGTCGCGCGCCCATCCGCCCGCCATGTCATGCCCTTTCTGTCGCCTTCCCGACATATGGGAAGGCTGTGTCAATGTTGCAAATCCAGTGGCTTGACAGAGGTTCCCCCCTGCTGAACACTGCCCCCCGATGCAGGTGCAGCATAAGCGCCCGCTGCTCTGGGGAGGGCTTCATATCTTGCCGATCGTCCGTCTGATCGACGGCATCAATGAGATCGTCGGCCGCATCCTGTCGGTCGTCGCGCTGATTTTTGCCGGTATCATCATCTATGACGTGTTCATGCGCTATGTCTTCGGGCAGCCGACGCGATGGGCCTTCGACGTCACCAAGCAGCTCTATGGGTTCTACTTCATCATGCTGGGCGGCTATGCGCTGCGCCATCAGGCGCATGTGCGGGTGGACCTGCTGACGGCGCGGCTGCGGCCCGCCATTCGGCGATGGGTGGACCTGGCGGGCTATGTGATCTTCTTCTTTCCCTTCGCCTGGATATTCGCCAACCGCAGCTGGACCTTCGCCATGACCTCCTGGCGGCAGGGCGAGGTGACCTATGGCGCCGTGGCCCTGCCCGTCTATCCGCTGAAGATGGCGATGTTCGTCGCCGCCTGCCTACTGCTGATCCAAGGGGTCTCCGAGGCGCTGAAGCTGGTCCTGAACCGCGAGGAGCCGCGCCATGTCGGGTGAAATGATCGCCCTGGTGATGTCGGGCCTGCTGCTGCTAGGCCTGTTCATGGGGCATCCGCTGGCCTTCGTGCTGGGCGGCACGGCGGTTCTGGGCGCCTTCATCGCCGACCGGCCCCAGGTCTTGGGCATCGTCATCAACCGCATCTTCGGCGACGTGCTGGACAATTACGTCCTGATCGCGATCCCGCTCTTCGTGCTGATGGCGCGGTTCCTGTCCGACAGCGGCGTGACCGACCGCATGTTCGAGGCGCTGCGCCACCTGATGAGCCGCGTCTCGGGCGGGCTGGGGCTGGCGGTGGTGTTCATCTCGATCCTGCTGGCGGCGACGACGGGGATCATCGGCGCGTCGATCACCGTGATGGGGATGATGGCGCTGCGCCCGATGCTGCAATACGGATATGACAAGCGGCTGGCCACGGGGCTGATCGGGGCCTCGGGGTGCCTGGGCATCCTGATCCCGCCCTCGATCATGCTGATCCTGATGGCCTCCTATGCGCCCGGCCTGTCGGTGGGACAGCTTTTCGCCGGGGCGATGATACCCGGCCTGCTGCTGGGGGTGATGTATGCGATCTATGTCGTCATCATCGCCTGGCTGAAGCCCGAATGGGCCCCGCGCATCGCGGAATCCGAACAGATCAGCCGCGGCGCCATGTGGAAGATGCTGATCGTCGAGGCCGTCCCGCCGCTGATCCTGATCCTGGGAATTCTGGGCTCGCTGCTGGCGGGCATCGCCACCGCGACCGAGGCCAGCGCGATCGGCGCGGCCCTGGCCCTGCTGATCGTGATCGCGCGCGGCCGGTTCCAGTGGCGGACCTTCTATTCCGCCCTGCTGGAGACGGGCCGCACCTCTGCCATGATCCTCTTCATCGTGGTGGGCGCCACGGCCTTCACCGGGGTCTTCAACATCACCGGGGGCCTGCGCGCCAGCCAGGACCTGATCCGCGGGCTGGCCGACGATCCCTATACGCTGATCGCGGTGATGCTGCTGGTGGTGTTCATCCTGGGGATGTTCCTGGACTGGACCGGGATCGTGCTGCTGTCCTTCCCGATCTTCCTGCCCTTGGTGAACGAGATGGGCGTGGACCCGCTGTGGTTCGTGATCCTGATGGCCGTGGTGCTGCAGACCAGCTTTCTGTCGCCGCCCTTCGGATACGCGCTCTTCTACATGCGGGCGATATCGCCGCCGCATGTGACCACGACCGACATCATCATCGGCGTGCTGCCCTTCATCGTCATGGTGCTGATGATGTGCGCGGCGATGATCCTGTTCCCGGCCTTGGTGACCTGGCTTCCCCTGGCACTCTACGGCTGACAATTCCAAACGGAGGAGACCCGATGAAACATCTGCTGACCACCGCCGCCCTTGCGATGGCCGCCGCCGGACCGGCCATGGCCGAGAACTGGACCATGACCTCGACCTGGCCCTCCAGCCTGGAGCTGATCGAGATCGACCGCTACTGGGTCGACATGGTCGGCAAGCTGGTCGATCCCGAGACGCTGTCCATCGAATTCTATGAAGGCGGCAGCCTGGTCCCCGCCGGCGAGGTCTTCGGCGCCGTGGAATCGGGCACGATCCAGGCCGGCGCCGACTGGCCGGGATACTGGGCGGGCCGCAACCCGGCCTTTTCGCCCCTGGCCACCACGGCCAGCCTGTTCAACGCCGTGGATTACGTGAACTGGATCCAGGAATGGGGCGGGGCCGACATCTATAACGAGATCTACGGCCAGTTCGGCATGGTCTATCTGCCCTATGGCGTGACCAACAACGAATCGGGCTTCCGCACCGTCAGCCAGCCGATCCGCACCACCGACGACCTGCAGGGCCTGCGCCTGCGCCTGTCGGGCCTGGAACAGGGCCGGTTGCTGGAGAAACTGGGCGGCAACCAGGTCAGCATGGCCGGGGGCGAGATCTATCAGTCGCTGGAACGCGGCGTGATCGACGGGGCGGAATTCTCGACCCCCAACGTGGATTACTCGGGCGGCTTCCACCAGGTGACGCAATACTGGGCGACGCCGGGCTGGCACCAGTCCTCGTCGGTCTTCGGGGTGATGATCAACAAGAACAGCTGGGACGCGCTGGACGAACAGACCCAGGAACGGCTGAAGATAGCCGCCGACGCCACCATGCTGTGGTCGCTGTCCTTCACCGAACGCCGCGCGAACGAGGCCTATCGCCAGTTCGAGGAAGCCGGGATCGAGATCACCCGCATGGATGACGAGACCTTGGCCCGCATCCAGGAACTGGCCAACGAGACCATCGTCGAGGTCGCCTGCGAAAATGCCGACAGCGCCCGCGTCTATGCCAGCATGATCGGCTATCTGGAGGATTATTCGACCTGGCGCAGCGCCTCGGCGCCCTTCGATCTGGGCCGCACGCCCGACAGTCCCGACCTGGCCGAGATCGAGGCCTGCGCGGGCTGACGCTCAAATCATCACGGACAAGTCACGGGCGGGGAACGATTTCCCCGCCCGATCCGTTGACAGGGCGACGAATCCGAACCATCCTTTTCCCATTCCAAGAGGATCGACCATGGGCGACAAGACCTTGACGCGGATGGACCTGGCCGAGGCGGTGTTCCGCGATGTCGGGCTGTCGCGTCACGAATCCGCGCAGCTCGTGGAAAGCGTGCTGGACCATATCTCGGACGCGCTGGTGCGCGGGGAACAGGTCAAGATCTCGTCCTTCGGGACGTTCTCGGTCCGGGACAAGAACGAACGCATCGGCCGCAACCCCAAGACCGGCGAGGAGGTGCCCATCACCCCGCGCCGCGTGCTGTCCTTCCGCCCCTCGCATCTGATGAAGGATCGCGTGGCCGCGGGAAACCGCAAGTAAGCGATGGCCAAGGGGGCCGAGGCATTCCGTTCCATCGGCGAAACCGCCAGGATGATCGGCGTCGCGCCCCATGTGCTGCGATATTGGGAAACCCAGTTCCTGGCGCTCAGCCCGATGAAGCGGCCCGACGGGCGCCGCTATTACCGCCCCGATGATGTCACGCTGGCCGCGGGCATCTGCGCCCTGCTGCGCGATGACGGCATGACGATCCGGGGCGCGCGCAAGATGATCGCCGCCGATCGCGGTGCCGCGGTGCGCGACCGGGGCGCGCGGCTGCTGTCGGGCGACCGCCCGGACCACGCGCCGCCGCCCGAGGCGCCGCCCTTTCCCGGCCCCGCCCCCGAATCGCTGCCCCAGCCCGCCGCGGCCGAGATATCGGCGCGCGACTGGCTGGGCCGTCTGACCGGTTTCGCGCGGCTGCTGCGCGGCACGCAGGGCGGTCCGGCCGCTCGTCCTGCCCTTCTGCGGCTGGCCCATGCGATGCTGGACCTGCCCTGACACCCCCTGTCGCGGCATCGTGCATTTTGCCAAAGATTTCCGCCTCTCGGCCCTTGTGCTCGGTCGCCGGATCGCACTATACGACGCGTGTCGGGCCGTGGCGCAGCCTGGTTAGCGCGTCCGTCTGGGGGGCGGAAGGCCGCGAGTTCGAATCTCGCCGGCCCGACCATTCCGAAAACGCCCATCCTTTTCCAAGGATGGGCGTTTCCCTTATCCGCCGACACAATCGGGGTTCATCATGACGAATGGCGTTCTGCCCGACAGCCGGATCAGGGACCTGATCGCGCGCGGCGTGATCCGATCCGACATCCCCGTGACCGAGGAACAGATCCAGCCCGCCAGCCTGGACCTGCGCTTGGGCGACACCGCCTATCGCCTGCGCGCCAGCTTTCTGGCCGGGCGGGGGCGGCGGATATCCGACCGGCTGGACGATTTCTGCATGCATCGCATGGCGCTGGATGGGGGCGCGGTCCTGGAACGGGGCTGCGTCTATCTGGTGCCCTTGGCCGAACGCATCGCGCTGCCGCCGGGGATGACGGCGGTGGCCAATGCCAAATCCTCGACCGGGCGCCTGGACCTGCTGACGCGGCTGGTCACCGATGACGGCACCGAATTCGACCGCCTGCCCGAGGGCTATGACGGCCCCCTCTACGCCGAGATCTGCCCGCGCAGCTTTTCCGTGCTGGTCCGCCCGGGCATGCGCCTGAACCAGCTGCGGCTGCGCCAAGGACAGGCAGTGCTGGACGATGCGGCGCTGCGGGCGCTGCATGACAGCCAGCCGCTGGTCGGCGGCGCGCCCGCGCTGATCGACCAAGGCCTGGGCTTTTCCGTCGATCTGCGCCCGCGGGATGGCGATCTGGTCGGCTATCGTGCCCGCCCCCATAGCGGGGTGATCGACCTGGACCGGATCGGCGCCTATGACGCGACCGAGTTCTGGGACGAGCTGCGCACCCGCGACGGCCGGCTGATCCTGGATCCCGGCGCCTTCTACATCCTGGTCAGCCGGGAATCGGTGGCCATCCCCGCCGATTATGCGGCCGAGATGGCCCCCTATCTGGCGATGGTGGGGGAATTCCGGGTCCATTACGCGGGATTCTTCGATCCGGGATTCGGGATCGGCGATCAGGGCCGCGGCGCGCGCGGCGTTCTGGAGGTCCGCTGTCACGAGGCGCCCTTTGTCCTGGAGCACGGCCAGACCGTGGGCCGGCTGGTCTATGAACGGATGGGCGCGCGGCCCGACCGGCTCTATGGCCAGGGGATCCGGTCGAACTATCAGGGTCAGGGCCTGAAGCTGGCCAAGCAGTTCCGCTAGAGCGGCGCGGTCTGCCACAGGCGGATCTTCAGCCCGCCATGCGCGACGATCGGCCCCGCGGGCAGCCATGGCAGGCCCGTCGCCTTGGCCAGCCCCCCGTCCGAGGTCACGATGCCGATCCGCCAGCCCGCGAAGCGGGTGCGGAAGACCTCGCCCATCTGCGCATAGAGGCCGAAAAGCGGCCCCTTGTTGCCGATCCGCGCGCCATAGGGCGGGTTCAGGATGACGATGCCCGGCGGCCCGTCGGGGCGTTCCAGCTGCTCGATCGGGCCAGGTTCAAAATCGGTGACGGCATCCACGCCCGCGCGGGCGGCATTGTCGCGCGACATGCGGATCGCGCCCGGGTCGCGGTCGCGGCCCAGAAAGCGGATGGCGGGCGCGGGCCGGGGCGCGTGGCGGCGCAGCGCCTCCAGCGCGGCGGCATCGTGATTGGCCAGCTGCTGGAAGGCGAAATCGCGGCTGCGGCCCGGCAGCAGGCCCAGGGCGATCTCGGCGGCCTCGATCACGAACGTGCCCGATCCGCACATCGGGTCCAGCACCGGCTGCGTCCCGTCAAAGCCCATCTGGCGCAGGAACATGGCGGCCATGGTCTCGCGCATGGGGGCCTTGGCGACGGCCTGCTTGTGGCCGCGCTTGTGCAGCGATTCCCCGGTCGTATCCAGGCTGAAGGTGACCAGGTCATCCTCGATCCGGGCCTTGACGGTCAGGGGCGCGTCATCGGCCAGGGGGGCGCCCAGCTCCTCGGTGATGGCGCGGGCGATGCGCTGCGTGGCCGCGCCCGCGTGATAGATGCGCGAGGCGCGGCAGACCGTGTCCACCCGCAGGGGCATATCGGGGCGCAGCAGATCGGCCCAGGGAAACTTGCGCGCCCGCTTGTCCAGCTGGGCCAGATGCATGGCGCGGAACCCGCCGATCCGCGCCAGCACCCGCGTGGCGCCGCGCAGCGACAGGTTCGCGCGCCACACGTCCGGCCAACCGCCGCGGATCGTGACGCCGCCCGGCTGGATCACCGGATCCCAGCCCAGCCCGCGCGCCTCGCAGGCCAGGGGCTGTTCGAGGCCGGGCGTGGCCACCAGAAAGATGTCGAATTGGGTCTGTTCCATCGCCACAGCCCCTAACGGGCCGCGGGCGGCAGGACAAGCCTCAGCGCCGGGTCAGGCGGCCCAGGGTGCGCATCTTGCGCGCCAGGTCCTGCCCCTGCTTGTTCTGGCGGTTGCCCCGCTTGGGCTGGCGCGTCGAGGGGGCGTCGGGATCGGCGGGCGGCGCGTTGCGGCGCGACAGCTGGTCCATCCCTTTGTTGATGCCCCAGTTCATCGCGCGCCGCGCGACCAGGCGGGTGAACATCGACATCAGTTGGTTCATGTTCATCGGGGCAGCCTTTCAGTCATCCTCGAACAGGTCCTCGGCGGGGCCCGTGGTTTCAATATCGTCCTCCGCCCCCTCGGCCGCAAGGGGCAGGCCCAGCCCCTGCCCCGCCGGGCGCGATTCCAGCAGGCCCGCCGCCCGCAATTCCGCCAGCCCCGGCAGGTCACGCGCCGATTCCAGGCCGAAATGGTCCAGAAAGGCCTCGGTCACGACATAGGTGGCTGGGCGCCCCGGGGTCATGCGGCGGCGGCCCATGCGGACCCAGCCCATCTCGATCAGCTGGTCCAGCGTCCCGCGGCTGAGCGCGACGCCGCGCACCTCCTCGATCTCGGTCCGGGTGACGGGCTGGTGATAGGCGATGATGGCCAAGGTCTCGATCGCGGCGCGCGACAGGCGGCGGCTTTCCACCACCTCGGCCTGCATCAGGAAGGACAGGTCGGGCGCGGTGCGGAAGGCATGGCCGTCGCCGATCCGTTCCAGCACGATGCCGCGGCCCTGATACTGGCGGCGCAGCAGGGCCAGCGCCTCGGCCGGGTCGCAGCCATGGGGCATGCGCGCCGCCAGATCGCGCAGCGTCACCGGCGCCGTGGCGGCAAAGAGGATCGCCTCGACCATGCGGGCCTGCTGGTCCAGGGGCGGAGGGGGAAAGTCAGTCGCGCTGGTCATCGGGTCGCTGGCGGTAATGGATGGGGGCAAAGCTGTCATCCTGGCGGATCTCCAACCGGCCCTGACGGGCCAGCTCCAGGGCGGCGGCAAAGGTGGCGGCGGTCGCGCTGCGGCGGCGCTGCGGATCGGCGGACCAGCCATCGGGCAGAAAGACCGCCAGATCGGTCCAGTCGCCCGCGAACCCGATCAGCGCGCGCATCCGATCCAGCGCCTGTTCCATTGTCCAGACGCCTTGGCGGTCGAAGGCGAAGGGCCGGAATTCGTCGCGCGTCTTCAGCCGGGCATAGGCGCGCATCAGGTCGATCAGCCCGGCCTGCCATTCGGTGCGGCGGCTGCGGATCACCGCATCGGGCGCGCCGCGAGCAAAGCGGCTCTGGCCCAAGCGGTCGCGGCCCATCAGCTGGGCCGCCGCATGGCGCATCGCGGCCAGACGCTCCAGCTGGAAGGCCAGGTGGTCGGCCATTTCCTCGGCGGACGGGCCTTCGGCCTCGGGGTCGGGGGGCAGCAGCAGGCGCGATTTCAGAAAGGCCAGCCAAGCGGCCATGACAAGGTAATCGGCCGCCAGCTCGATCCTGAGGGCGCGGGCCTTTTCGACGAAGGCCAGATACTGGTCGGCTAGGTCCTGCACGCGGATGCGCAGCAGGTCGACCTTCTGCGCGCGCGCCATGGTCAGCAGCAGGTCCAGCGGGCCCTCATAGCCGTCCACATCCACGATCAGCGCCTCGTCCGCGCGGCGCTGCGCGACGCTGGCCGGATCGGGCACGGGTTGCAGATAGGGCACGTCGGGCCGGGGCACGCGATCTCCTGGGCTGGGGCGAGGGGGCAGGCTTCGCGCCAACGCCCCCGCCTGTCAAGCCGCCAGCGCCGCCCATTCGCGGCGCAGCGCGTCCAGATCGGCGGGTTCCGGCGCCCGGCGCCAGCGCAGCGCGGCATCGGCGCGGCGCAGGGCCTCGCCCTCCAGCCGGCCGGCGGCGGCCACGACCGGGGCCATCTGCGCGATGTCGCCATTGCAGTGCAGCACCAGATCGCAGCCCGCCGCCAGGGCGCTGCGGGTGCGGTCGGCATGGCTGCCCGGCAAGGCGTTCATGGTGATGTCGTCGGTCATCAGCAGTCCGTCAAAGCCGATCCGGTCGCGGATCAGCCCGATCACCGCGGCCGAGGCCGTGGCGGGCGCGTCGTCCAGCGCCGTCATGCGGATATGCGCGGTCATCGCCATGGGCAGGTCGGCCAGCGCGCGGAAGGGGGCGAAATCCACCGCCTCCAGCGCCTGCAGGGGGGCGTCGATCACGGGCAGGTCGTGATGGCTGTCGGCGCGGGCGCGGCCATGGCCGGGCATGTGCTTGATCACCGGCAGCACCCCCGCCGCCAGCAGGCCATCCGCCGCCGCCCGGCCAAGCCGCGCGACCTGACCCGGGTCGGTGCCCAGGCAGCGATCGGCCAGAAAGCCGTGGGTTTCGGGATGGGCCACGTCCAGCGTCGGCGCGCAATCGCTGTCGATGCCCATGTCGCGCAGCTCCTGCCCGATCAGACGATGATGGATCCACATCGCCCGCAGGCCAGCCCGGGCCTGGTCGCGCGGCGCGGGCCAGTCGGTCCAATGCGGGCCGCGCAGACGCTGGACGCGCCCGCCCTCCTGGTCGACGGTGATGACGCAATCGCGCCCCACCGCCGCGCGCAGATCGCCCGTCAGGCGGCGCAGCTGGTCGGGGCTGTCGACATTGCGGCCAAAAAGGATGAAGCCCCAAGGATCGGCCTCGCGGAAGAAGGCCGCCTCGTCGGCGGTCAGCGCATGGCCCGCGATGCCGCCCAGGATGGTCCTGCCGGGGGCCATTCAGCCGCCGAGCGCCAGGCAGTCCGTCCCCGAGGATTGCAGCGCCGAGCAGAACTGGCGCGCCTCCGAGATCGAGCCGAAACCCGCGACGCGCAGCCGCCAGAAGGTCCGCCCGTTGGAATTATGTTCCTGGATCACCGGCGACTTGCCGGAAAAGAGCGACCCGTTGCGGCCCGCCAGACGCTGCCATTCGTTCTGGGCGATGGCGTTGCTGTCAAAGGCGCCGACCTGCACGACCGGCCCGCTGGCGCTGGATGCGGCCACCGGCGTCGGTGCGGGGGTCGGCGCGGGGGCGGGTGCCGCCTCGGCCGGGCGGGCGGCGGGTGCGGCCGCCGCTGCGGGCGCGGGGGCGGCGGCCACGCGGGTCACGCGGGGGCGCGGCGCGGGGCGGGCCGATGCGACCAGCACGCCGGGATTGGCCTCGGCCTGGGCCTGGGCCAGCGCCTCGGCGATGGCATCGGCCTGGGCGGGCAGGCCGTTCTCGTCGGTGACGACCTCGGTCACGGGGCCTTCGCTGGCGGGCGCGTCGATGATCGCGGCCTGGTTCACGGCGGCATCGGCCAGGGCGCGTTCGGCGGCGGCGGCGGCCTCGGCCTCGGCCAGGGCGCGGGCCTCGCTGTCGGACAGCGGCACGATCGGATCGCCCGCGAAGGTCAGCGGCGTCTCGGACGGGTTCGAGGGTTCGCGCGCCGTGGCGCCAAGCCGGCCCATCGCCACGTCGTCATCCGACAGGTCGATCGGCGCGGGCGCGATGGCCACCTGCTGGGCGGGGGATGCGGCCTCGCCGCCCGCGACGGTGTTCACGGCCAGGCCGGTATGGTTGGTCAGCTGGCCGCCGGGATTGTCCGGGGTGGTGCGGGCCTCGCCCTCGATCGCGCGGATGATGGGCACGCCCGACACGTCGCGCGACACCAGCTGCCAGCCCCAGGCCAGCAGCCCCACCATCAGCCCCACCGACGCGACCGCCCCCACGTAATGGGTCAGCCGGGCCAGCCTTGCGGTCAGCCCGTCGCCTTCGGGCAGCGCGCCGTTCCGGGGGTCCGTCTCGGGCTGGCCGTTCCAGCCCGCCTGATCATAGGAGAATTCGCGCTTCACCTTGTGACGCGAGAACACGTAGCCGCCTTCGCGGAAATCCATCACTGCCATATTCGCCTGCCTGCCGGTTGTTCCGGATTGCCTTTGCTCAAGCCTCGTCGGCAGCGATGCGTCTGCTTAGCGCATTTCTTCTGCCGGAGTGACGCCAAGAATACCCAAACCGCTTGAAATAACAACGCCAACGGCCCGGACCAGCGCAATTTTTCCCCGGCTGGTTTCGACATCGTTATCCTGCACGAAGCGCAGCGAGGTGTCGTCATTGCCGCGATTCCACAGCGAATGCAGCTCGGATGCCAGCTCATAGAGGTAGAAGGCCACGCGATGCGGCTCATGCGCGCGGGCGGCATGTTCGACCAGGCGCGGCCATTCGGCCAGCTTGGCGGCCAGCGCCAGTTCCGCAGGATGGGCCAGAACCGACAGATCGGCGCCCGACAGGTCCGAATCGTCCACGGCGATTCCCGCCTCGCGCGCGCGGCGCAGGATCGAATTCACCCGGGCGCTGGCATATTGCACATACCAGACCGGGTTGTCCTTGGACTGTTCCAGCACCTTGGCAAAGTCGAAATCCAGGCTGGCATCGTTCTTGCGCGTCAGCATGATGAAGCGGGTGACGTCGGCCCCCGCCTCCTCGACCACGTCGCGCAGCGTGACGAAGGTGCCCGCGCGCTTGGACATCTTGAACGGCTCGCCGTTCTTGTAGAGCTTGACCAGCTGCACCAGCTTGACGTCCAGCGGCACACGGCCGTTCGACAGCGCGCGCACCGCGGCGTTCATCCGCTTGACATAACCGCCGTGATCGGCGCCGAAGACGTCGATCAGCTGGTCGAAGCCGCGGTCGATCTTGTCCCAGTGATAGGCGATGTCGGGTGCGAAATAGGTCCAGGCCCCGTCCGATTTCTGGATCGGCCGGTCCACGTCGTCGCCATGGGCGGTGGACCGGAACAACAGCTGCTCGCGCGCCTCCCAATCCTCGGGCAGCTTGCCCTTGGGCGGCTCCAGCACACCGCGATAGATCAGGCCCTGCGCCTCCAGCCGCCCGATCGCGGCCTCGATCCGGCCGGTGCCGTAAAGCGCCTTCTCGCTGGAATAGACGTCCATCTGCACGCCCAGCAGGGCCAGATCCTCGCGGATCATCGCCATCATCCGGGTGGTGGCGAAGTCGCGGATGACCTCCAGCCAGTCCTCCTCGGGGCGGTCCAGCAGGCTGTCGCCGAATTCGTCCTTCAGCGCCTGGCCCACCGGGATCAGATAGTCGCCGGGATAGAGCCCCTCGCGGATCTCCGGGTCGCGGCCATGCGCCTCGCGATAGCGTTCATAGGCCGACCGCGCCAGCACGTCGACCTGCGCGCCGCCGTCGTTGATATAGTATTCCCGCGTCACGTCATGGCCCGAATAGGCCAGCAGCCGCGCCAGCGCGTCGCCGAAGACCGCGCCGCGGACATGGCCCACATGCATCGGCCCGGTGGGATTGGCGCTGACGAATTCCACATTGACCTTCTGGCCCGCGCCCATCTCGGAGCGGCCGTAATCGTCGCCCGAGGCCAGGGCCGCGCGGATCACGTCCTGCCAGACGGCGGACGACAGGCGCAGGTTCAGGAAGCCCGGCCCCGCCACCTCGGCCGAGGCGATGCGCGGATCGGTCAGCCGCGCGGCCAGCCGATCGGCGATGTCGCGCGGCTTCAGCCCGGCGGGCTTGGCCAGCACCATCGCGGCATTGGTCGCCATGTCGCCATGGGCCGCGTCGCGCGGCGGCTCCACCGTCACATTGGCAAGGTCGAGGCCGTGGGGCAGTTCGCCCGCCTCGGCCATCTTGGTCAGCGCCTCGATGACGACGGCGCGGATGTCGTTGAACAGGTTCATCGATGCCCCCGGATGCTTTCGACCGTCACCTAAACGACGCGCAGGCCGAAAGGTCAACCTTTGCCGCCCGCCGCGGGGAACCATCGGGGCCGTCGCGCGCTATGGGGCGCGATCCAGAACCCCACCAGACGCGGAGCGGCCATGACCGAAGCGACACCCCTTGCCCGCACTTCGCTCGACCAGTCGGGCGATGCCCGGCCCGAGCCCGATGACGACACCCCCCTGGCCGTGGCGGAACGTCGCCGCGCCGATCACAACCGCCACCGCGTCGCCATCCGCTTCGCCGCGCTGACGACGCCGGGCTATCTGTTCATGAACGCCATGGCGGCGGTGATCGCCAGCTACGGCCTGCTGGCCGACAGCCCGGCGGTGGTCATCGGGGCGATGATCGTGGCGCTGCTGCTGGGGCCGATCATGGGGGTGGCCTTGGCCATCACCGACGGGGACTGGCCGCTGTTCCGCAAATCCTTCCTGGCGCTGCTGGCGGGGGGCGTCGTGGTCTATGCGATCGCGGCGGCGGTGGGCTGGCTGCATCCCCTGGTCCCCATCACGGGCGAGATCCGGTCGCGCACGGCGCCCAACAGCTTTGATCTGTTCATCGCGCTGGCCGGGGGCGCGGCGGGCGCCTATGCGACCGTCTCGCCCCGGATCGCGGCGGGCTTCGTGGGCGTGGCCATCGCCACCGCGCTGGTGCCGCCGCTGGCCTCCTCGGCGATCCTGCTGACGCGGGGGGAATATGACGCATCGCTCGGGGCGGCGCTGCTGGCGCTGACGAATATCGTGGCGATCCAGTTCGCGGCCGCGGTGGTGCTGTGGGTGCGCGGCTATGCCCGCGACAATGACGGCGACGAGGTCAGCGTGCTGCAATTCCTGGGCCGCCATCTGGGCAGCATCGCGGTCCTGGCGCTGCTGGGCCTGTGGCTGGCCGCCAATCTGCGATCCACCGTCAACGACCGGCTCTATGAAAACCGCGTCCGCGCCACGCTGAGCGAGGCCTTGGTCGATCTGGAGGGCAGCCAGGTCGACAGCCTGCAGATCTTCGGGCTGGAGGACCGCATGGTGATTCGCGCCGAGATCCACGGCCCGATCGAGCCGACCGTGCCGCAGGTGGCGCGCATGGCCGACCTGATCCCCGCCCATCCCGACGGCCGCCCGGTCGATCTGCGCGTGCGCCATGTCGAGACCAGGATCATCACGCCGCGCGGCCTGACCGCCGACGGGATCGACCCGCCGCTCTCGGGCCCGCCCTTCGCCGAGCCGTGAGGCCAGCCCAAAGCGGCCTGTGGCGCAGATTTCTTGACCTGCGACCGGCTCTGGTCTAGGGACGGCTGACCCGCATCCGGCGGGCCAAGGCGGGGCGTTCGAACTTGCGTCCCTGACACACGTCGCGACGGTGCCATCCGGGCACCACCGGCAGGGAACGCGGCACCCGGATGGTGCCGAACCAGAGAAAGCCCCGAATGACCAAATTCTCCGACCTGAAGCTTGATCCCAAGGTCCTGCAGGCCATCGCCGAGGCCGGGTACGAAACCCCGACCCCGATCCAGCAGGGCGCCATCCCCCCGGCCCTCGAAGGCCGCGACGTGCTGGGGATCGCGCAGACCGGGACGGGCAAGACGGCCAGCTTCACCCTGCCCATGATCACGCTGCTGGGCCGCGGCAGGGCGCGGGCGCGCATGCCGCGTTCGCTGGTCCTGTGCCCGACGCGGGAACTGGCCGCCCAGGTCGCCGAGAATTTCGACATCTATGCCAAGCATACCCGCCTGACCAAGGCGCTGCTGATCGGCGGCGTCAGCTTCGGCGAACAGGACAAGCTGATCGATCGCGGCGTGGACGTGCTGATCGCCACCCCCGGCCGGCTGCTGGATCATTTCGAACGCGGCAAGCTCTTGCTGACCGGCGTGCAGATCATGGTGGTCGATGAGGCCGACCGCATGCTGGACATGGGCTTCATCCCCGATATCGAGCGCATCTTCCAGCTGACGCCCTTCACCCGCCAGACGCTGTTCTTCAGCGCCACCATGGCCCCCGAGATCGAGCGCATCACCAACACCTTCCTGCATTCGCCCGAACGCATCGAGGTCGCGCGCCAGGCCACGGCCAGCGAAACGATCACGCAGCGCCTGGTCGAACTGACCCCCACGCGCCGCGACATGGCCGCCAAGCAGAAACGCGACCTGCTGCGCGCGCTGATCGATGCCGAGGGCGAGGGGTTGACCAATGCCATCGTCTTCTGCAACCGCAAGACCGACGTGGACATCCTGGCCAAGTCGCTGGCCAAGCACGGCTATGACGCAGCCCCCATCCATGGCGACCTGGACCAGAGCCAGCGGACCCGCACGCTGGAGAGCTTCCGCGACGGCCGGCTGCGCCTGCTGATCGCATCCGACGTGGCGGCGCGGGGCCTCGACATCCCGGCGGTCAGCCATGTCTTCAACTACGACCTGCCCAGCCATGCCGAGGATTACGTCCACCGCATCGGCCGCACGGGCCGCGCCGGCCGTCTCGGCACCGCCGTCAGCATCTCGACCCCCTCGGACGAGAAATACCTGACCGCGATCGAGGACCTGCTGAAGAAATCCCTGCCCCGCGTCGACCAGCCCGCGGGCTTCGGCACGGGCGCGCCCGAGCGGCCCCGCGATGAGGACCGGGGCGCTGCGCGTTCCGACGAGCGTCGGGGCGGCACCCGCGAACGCAGCCGCCGCCGTCGCCGCGACGAAGACCGTCCCGAACCCGAAACCGAGGTCGCCGTGAAGCCCGAACCCCGCCCCGAGACCAAGGCCGAGCCCAAGCCCGAGCCCAAAGCCGAGCAGCGCCCGGAACCGGCCAAGCCCGAACCCCGGCCCGAGCCGCCGAAACCCGAGCCGCGCGAGCGTTCGGATGCGCCGCGGTCCGACCGCCGCCGTGACGGACGCCGCGCCTCGGGCGATGGCCGCGGCCAGCCGATCGTCGGCATGGGCGATCACGTCCCCCAGTTCATGCTGGTGGAACTGCGCACCACGACCACCGCGGACGAGGCCGAACAGCCCGCCGCCGCCGAGGCGCCCGAACCCGCCGAGGCCCCGGCCAAGACCGCGGAAAAGCCCAAGCGCCGCAGCCGCAGCCGCTCGCGCAAGCCCGCGGCGGATGCCGTGACCGAGGCCCCGGTCGAGGCCGCCGATCAGCCCGCCCCCGAGGCGCCCGCCGATCCCGCGCCCGAAGCCGCCCCGGAACCGACCCCGCAACAGACCCCGGAACCGGCGGCCGAAACCGCCGAGAAGCCCAAGCGCCGCAGCCGCAGCCGCACGCGCAAGACCGCGGATGACACGGCCGAGGGCCAGGCGGAGGTCCCTGCCGAGGCCCAGCCCGCAGCCGAGCCTGATGCGGTGGCCGAAAAGCCCAAGCGCACGCGTCGCAAGAAGGCCGAGACCGAGGCCCCCGTCGATGAGGCCGCCGAGGAGGCCGCGCCCGAGAAACCCAAGCGCACGCGCCGCAAGACGGCCGACGCCCCCGAGGCCGAAACCGTCAAGGCCGAGACCGCCGAGGCGTCTGAGAAGCCCAAGCGCACCCGCCGCAAGAAGGCCGATCCCGAGGCCGAGGCGGCCAAGGACGCCGACGCCCAGGCCTGAGATGCGCAGCGGGCTGCGACCGCCGCGCCTGACGCGCCGGGGGCGGCCCCCTCTGCGCAGCCTGGCCGTGGATGCGGGGCTGGGGCTGATCGCGGCCCTGGCCCTCGCGCCCTTCTGGGTCTGGGCGGCGGCGCCCCTGGCCTTTGCGGTCCTGATCTGGCGATGGGCGCGCAGCCCCGCGCGGGCGGTCTTCTGGCGTGCCTTGGCCGCCGGGGCGGGCTGGTTCGGGCTGTCGCTGTTCTGGATTACCGAACCCTTCATGGTGGATGTCGCCCGGCATGGCTGGATGGCGCCCTTCGCGCTGGTCCTGATGGCTGCGGGGGGCGCGCTGTTCTGGGCGGTTCCGGCGGGGCTGGCGGCGCGGCTGGCGCGCGGCTGGCGCGGCCAGGGCGCAGCCATCGCGGCAGCGCTGCTGCTGTCGGACTGGCTGCGCGGCTGGATCTTCACCGGATTTCCCTGGGCCCAGATCGGGCATGGCTGGATCGCCACCCCGGTGGCCCAGCTGGCCGCCCATGCCGGGGCCCTGGGCCTGGGGCTGGTCACGCTGAGCATGGCCTGCCTGCCCACGCTGCTGTGGCGGCCGGGCCGGGCGGGGCTGGCGCCGGGCATCGCGGCGGCGGTGGCGATCCTGGGAGCGGGCTGGGCCGCGGGGCTCGACCAGCTGTCGCGCCCCCTGCCCCAGGATCGCCCGGTCATGCTGCGCATCGTCCAGCCCGACGCGGCCCAGCACCTGAAATGGGACCCGGAATGGGCCTCGGTCTTCTTCGGCCGTCTGCTGGACCTGTCGGCCGAGCCGGGGCCGCGCGACCTGGTCATCTGGCCCGAGACGGCGGTGAACTTTCTGCTGAACGACGCCGACCCCGTCCTGCCCGCCATGGCCGAGGCCGCGGGCGCGCCGCTGATCATGGGCATCCAGCGGCGCGAGGGCAGCCGGTTCTTCAACAGCCTGGCCACGATCGCGCCGGACGGGTCGGTCACCGACATCTATGACAAGTTCCACCTGGTGCCCTTTGGCGAATACATCCCCTGGGGGGATGCCTTGGCGCGGGTGGGCATCACGGCCTTCGCGTCCCAGCAGGGCAACGGCTATTCCCCCGGTCCGGGGCCGCAGCTGATGGCCGCGCCGGGGGCGCCGGATTTCCAGCCGCTGATCTGCTACGAGGCGATCTTTCCCCAGCATCTGCGCGCCCTGCCCGAACGGCCCGGATGGATGCTGCAGGCGACGAACGACGCGTGGTTCGGGCGGTTCTCGGGGCCCTATCAGCATCTGGACCAGGCGCGGCTGCGCGCGATCGAGACGGGGCTGCCGATGGTGCGCGCGGCCAATACCGGGGTCAGCGCGGTGATCGACGCGCGGGGGCGCATCCGCGACAGCCTGGCGCTGAACACCGCGGGGCGGATCGACGCGCCCCTGCCCGGCGCGCTGCCGCCGACACTTTGGCTGGCCTGGGGCAACCTGCCGGTGCTGGCGCTGCTGGCCGTGGTGCTGGGGCTGGCCTGCGGCCTGCCCCGCAGGGCCGGGCGGCGGTTCAGTCGCGGATGAAGCGGCTGTCCTTGATCTGATCCCAGGCCCAGACAACCTCGGACAGGCGGTCCTCGTCGGATCGGTCGCCGCCGTTCATGTCCGGGTGCAGGTCCTTGACCAGCGACTTGTACTGCTTGCGGATCTCGGCGCGGGTCCAGTGGTCCTTGGCCTCCAGGATATCTAGCGCGCGGCGTTCGGTGGGGGGCAGCTTGCGGGCGCTGGACTGGGCGCGGGCCTCGGGGGCGGTGCCGTTCGCGCCCAGGATCTCCAACGGGTCGCTGACGCCGTGGCGGGCCCATTTATCCTCGGCCGTCGACCGGCCGAAGGGCTTGGTGGGGCGTTCCCAGACCGTCGCATTGTCGATGAACTGCTGGAACTCCTCCTCGGACTGGCCTTGGAAGTAGTTCCAGTTCGCGTTGTATTCGCGGACATGCTCCTTGCAGAACCAGAAATAGTCGTCGAGGTTGCGCGGGTTCTTGGGCGCGCGGTACTGGCCCGGCTCGTTGCAGCCCTCGCGTTCGCAGATGCGGGTCGAGGTCTCGAACGCCCCCGACATGCCGCGCCGCCCCTTGGTCTTGCGCTTCTTGTCCTTGGCGGCGGAAATGTCGAAACCGAACGGGTCGTTCTTGCTCATCCTGGGGCACCTTTGCGACTCAAGGCGGGCAGTTTAGGCTATCTGGCGGGACATGAAACCCCTTGACCGAAAGGAATGCCGATGATCGCGGACCAGATGACCCGGCGGCTGGAAACCCTGAACCCCACGGCCCTTCAGGTGATCGACGAAAGCGAAAGCCATCGCGGGCATGCGGGCTTTCGCGAGGGCGGCGAGAGCCATTTCCGCGTGGTCATGGACAGCCCGGCCTTTGCGGGCCTGTCGCGCATCCAGCGCCATCGGCTGGTCCATGCCACCTTGGGCGACATCGTGCCGCGCATCCATGCCTTGGCGCTGGAGCTGTCGGAAAGCCCCGCCCGTTAGCGCCGTCAGGCTTGCCGCCCCCCGGCCCGCCCCCTAGAAAGCCCGCGAACCCGCAGAGATAAAGGGATGAGGGACATGACCGCGCCGAAGGATTTCAACGACCGAATGCTGTCCCTGGGCCTGGCCCGCGTCAGCGAGGCGGCGGCCCATGCCTCGGCCCGGCTGATCGGGCGCGGCGACGAAAAGGCCGCCGACCAGGCCGCCGTCAACGCCATGCGCGACCAGCTGAACATGCTGGACATCAAGGGCGTCGTCGTCATCGGCGAGGGCGAGCGCGACGAGGCGCCCATGCTCTTCATCGGTGAGGAGGTCGGCACCGGCGACGGGCCGGAGGTGGACATCGCGCTGGACCCGCTGGAGGGCACCACCCTGACCGCCAAGGATATGCCCAACGCGCTGACCGTGATCGCCATGGCGCCGCGCGGCACGCTGCTGCACGCGCCCGACGTCTATATGGACAAGCTGGCCGTGGGGCCGGGCTATCCGACCGACGTGGTCAGCCTGGACATGCCCCCGGCCGAGCGTGTGCGCGCCCTGGCCGCCGCGCGGGGTTGCGAGGCCGCCGACATCACCGTCTGCATCCTGGAACGTCCTCGCCACGAGGAGATGATCGCCGAGGTCCGCCAGACCGGCGCCGCAATCCGCCTGATCACCGATGGCGACGTGGCGGGCGTCATCCACTGCGCCGAGGCCGAACTGACCGGCATCGACATGTATATGGGCTCCGGCGGTGCGCCCGAGGGCGTGCTGGCGGCTGCGGCGCTGAAATGCATGGGCGGGCAGATGTGGGGCCGGCTGATGTTTCGCAATGATGACGAACGCGGCCGCGCCCGCAAGGCCGGCATCACCGAACTGGACCGCATCTATGCCCGCGACGAGCTGGTGACCGATGACGTGATCTTTGCCGCGACCGGCGTCACCGACGGCTCGATCGTGGCGGGCGTCAAGCGCGAGCCGGGATACCTGACGACCGAGACGATCCTGATGCGGTCCAAGACCGGATCGGTGCGCCGCATGATCTATCGCAACCCGGTGAAGTGAGCTATGGGGGGCGCTTGGCCCCCGTCCCCGCCGGTCGGGGACCGCAGCCCGGGATGATTGGACAGGGACGAAAATGACGGCGTTTCTGGGCATCGACAGCTCGTTGACCGGGCGGCGTTGGGTCGGCCCGCCCGCCGATCTGGAACGCCGCGCCGAAGGCCTGGCCCAGCAGGCGGGCCTGCCCCTGCCCGTGGCCCGGGTCCTGGCCGAACGGGCCGTAGCCCCGGAGGAGGCGCCGGGTTTCCTGACGCCCCGCCTGCGCGACCTGCTGCCCGACCCCTTGGAGCTGCGCGACATGGAGATCGCCGCCGAGCGCCTGGTCGATGCGGCGCTGAGCGGGCGGCGCATCGCGATCTTTGCCGATTACGACGTGGATGGCGGGTCATCCGCCGCCCTGCTGATCGACTGGCTGGGCCAGCATGGGCGGCACGCCACGCTCTATATCCCCGACCGCATCGACGAGGGCTATGGCCCCAACGTCCCCGCCATGACCGCGCTGGCCGAAGGCCATGACCTGATCATCTGCGTCGATTGCGGCACCCTGTCGCACGAGGCTTTGGCCGCGGCGCGGGGCTGCGACGTGATCGTGCTGGACCACCATCTGGGCGGCGAGACGCTGCCCCCCGCCCTGGCCGTGGTGAACCCCAACCGCATGGACGAGGCATCCGGGCTGGGGCATCTCTGCGCGGCGGGGGTGGTGTTTCTGACGCTGGTGCAGGCGGGGCGCGTGCTGCGCGCCCGGGGCCTGCCGCAGCCGGACCTGATGGCGATGCTGGACCTGGTGGCGCTGGCCACGGTGGCCGATGTCGCGCCCCTGGTCGGCGTGAACCGGGCCTTCGTGCGCCAGGGGCTGGCGGTCATGGCGCGGCGCCAGCGGGCCGGGCTGGTCGCGCTGTCGGATGTCGCACGGCTGGACGGGGCGCCCAGTGCGTTCCATCTGGGATTTCTGCTGGGGCCGCGGATCAATGCCGGGGGTCGCGTGGGCCGCGCCGATCTGGGCGCGCGGCTGCTGGCCTGCCGCGACCCGCGCGAGGCCGAGGCCATGGCCCGCCAGCTGGACGACCTGAACCGCGACCGCCGCGCCATCGAGGCCGCCGTGCGCGAGGAGGCCCTGGCCCAGGTCGAGGCCCGGGCCGATGCGCGCCTGTCCTGGGCCGCGGGCGATGGCTGGCATCCGGGCGTCGTGGGTATCGTCGCGGCCCGCGTGAAGGAGGCCACCGACCTGCCCTCGGTCGTGATCGGGGTCGAGGGCGGCATCGGCAAGGGCAGCGCCCGGTCGGTCCCCGGCGTCGATCTGGGCCGCGCGATCCAGCGCCTGGCCCATGAGGGCCTGCTGCTGAAGGGCGGCGGGCACGAGATGGCCGCCGGCCTGACCGTCGAGGCCGCCCGCATCCCCGAGGCCATGACCCGCCTGGCCGACCTGATCGCGCGCGATCTGGCGGGGCGGACCGGATCGGGCGACCTGCGCCTGTCGGGCCTTCTGGAACCGTCGGGGGCGACCGCGCAGATGTATCGCCTGCTGGAGGATGCCGGCCCCTTCGGCCAGGCCGCCCCGGCGCCGCGTTTCGCCTTTGCCGATCAGCTGATCGACAGCGCCTCGACCATGGGCGACCGGCATCTGCGCCTGTCCTTCCGCAGCCCCGGCAGCCCCGCGATGGAGGCCGTGGCCTGGGGCGCGATGGACGGGCCGCTCGGGCCCGGGCTGATCGGCGCGCGCGGCCGCCGCTTTCACCTGGCCGGCAAGCTGGAGCTGTCGACCTGGGGCGGGCGCGAACGGCTGCGCCTGCGCCTGGACGACGCCGCGGCCGCGACTGGCGGCGCCTGATCGGGCAACCTTCCGGGGGTCCGGGGGGTTCTGGTCAGTCACCGGGGCGGGCGCTACCCTGCCGCGACAACGCTGAGGAGAATCCCATGAAACTGACCTGGCTTGGCCATTCGGGCTTCCGGCTGGAGATCGAGCAGGCCGTGATCCTGATCGACCCCTGGCTGACCGGCAACCCCGCCTTTCCCGACGACCGCCGCGATGAGGCGATCGCGGGCGCGACCCATATCCTGATCACCCACGGCCATGGCGACCATACCGGCGACGCCCTGACGCTGGCGCGCGAGCTGGACGTGCCGCTGGTCGGCATTTTCGACCTGATCAGCCATTGGGAAAAGACCGAAGGCATCACCGGCACCGGCTTCAACAAGGGCGGCACGGTCGATCTGGGCGGCGCCAAGGTGACCATGGTGAATGCCAGCCATTCCAGCTCGATCCAGGGTCCCGACGGGCCGGTCTATGCCGGGCGCGAATCGGGCTACATGATCGCGGGGGATGGGCATGTGATCTATGTGTCCGGCGACACGGACATCATGGCCGACATGGAATGGATGGGCGATCTGCACAAGCCCGATATCGGCATCCTCTGCGCGGGCGGGCATTTCACCATGGACATGGCGCGGGCGGCCTATGCGGCCAAGCGCTATTTCGACTTCAAGACGGTGATCCCCTGCCATTACAGGACCTTCGACGCGCTGGAGCAATCCGCGCAGGTGCTGATCGACGCCCTGCCCGGCACGCGCGTCATCGAACCCGTGGTGATGGAGGCGATCCGGCCGTGAGCTTTCAATCCTTCGACGATCCGGCGGGCGGCGGCGATCACGCCGCCCGCCTGGCCGCCCTGCGCGCCCATATGGCGGCCGAGGACCTGGCCGCCGTCATCGTGCCCCGCGCCGATGCCCATCAGGGCGAATACGTGGCCGATGCCGATGCGCGGCTGGCCTGGCTGACCGGCTTCACCGGCAGCGCGGGCTTTGCGATCATCACCATGGACCGGGCCGGGGTCTTCATCGACGGCCGCTACCGGGTGCAGGTGCGCGACCAGATCGACCTGCGCCACATGCAGCCCGTGCCATGGCCCGAAACCCGCCCCTCGGCCTGGCTGCGCGAGGTCCTGCCCCAAGGCGGCCGCGTGGGCTTCGACCCCTGGCTGCACACCCGGCGCGAGATCGAGGGCATGGAGGAGGCCTTGGCCGACAGCGCCATCGCCCTGCATGGCTTGGACCGCAACCCGGTCGACGCGGTCTGGCCTGACCGCCCCGCCCTGCCCGCGGGCGCCGCGCGTATCCATCCCGACGACCTGGCGGGCGAGACCGCGGCCCAGAAGCGCGCCCGCCTGGCGGCCGAGCTGAAGGCCGCGGGCCAGGCCGCGGCACTGCTGTCGCTGCCCGATTCGATCTCGTGGCTTCTGAACATTCGGGGCAGCGACCTGCCCAAGAACCCGGTGGTGCAATCCTTCGCGGTGCTGTCGGACCGGGGCACGCTGTCGCTTTTCGCGGATGCCTCCAAGTTCGACGCGGATCTGCGCGCGCATCTGGGTGACGATGTCACCATCCTGCCCGCCGACGCGCTTGCTGCCGCGCTGACCGATCTGGAGGGGCCGGTCCGCCTGGACCCCGCCACCGCCCCCGAGGCCGCCTTCCGCATCCTGGAGGCCGCCGGCACCGCCGTGGCCCGCGGGCCCGACCCCGCCATCCTGCCCAAGGCCCGCAAGAACGCGGCCGAGATGGCGGGGATGCGCGCGGCCCATCTGCGCGACGGCGTGGCGATGGTGCGGATGCTGTCCTGGCTGTCGCGCCAGACCCCGGAGGATCTGACCGAGATCGACCTGGTGCGCCGGCTGGAGGATTTCCGCCGCGAGGCCGGGGTCATCGACATCAGCTTCGACACGATCATGGGGGCGGGGCCGAACGGCGCCATCGTCCATTACCGCGTCTCGGAACTGACGAACCGCCGCCTGGCCGCCGGCGACGTGCTGCTGATCGATTCGGGTGGCCAGTATCCCGACGGGACGACCGACATCACCCGCACCCTGGCCATGGGCGATCCGCGCCCCGAGGCCGTCGCCCCCTATACCGCAGTGCTGCGCGGGATGATCGCGCTCAGCCAGGCGCTCTTTCCCCAAGGCGTGACGGGGGCCCATCTGGATGCCTTGGCCCGCCAGTTCCTGTGGCAGCAGGGCTGGGATTACGACCACGGCACCGGCCATGGCGTGGGCGCGGCCCTCTGCGTGCATGAAGGCCCCGCCCGGATCAGCCGCGCCAGCGACGTCGTGCTGGAGGCGGGGATGATCCTGTCGAACGAACCCGGCTATTACCGCGAGGGCAGCTTCGGCATCCGCATCGAGAATCTGGTCGCCGTGACCGAGGTCGATGCCGAACCCGGCCGCCGGATGCTGGGGTTCGAGACGCTGACCCTCTGCCCGATCGACCGGGCCCTCCTGAATGCCGATGCGCTGTCGGCGACCGAAACGGCCTGGCTCGACGCCTATCACCGCCGGGTCGAGGACGCCTTGGCGCCCCATCTGTCGGGCGACGACCGCGACTGGCTGGCCCGGGCCTGCCGTCCCCTGCGCCAAGGCTGACAGGGGCGCGGCGCCCGGGGGGTGCGGGGGGCGGGCAGCCCCCCGCCGTCGCGGGACGCAATCCCTACAGCATCGCCAGGATGCGCTGCGCCTCGTCCTTGCAGGGCGTCAGGGCCGCCCGGTCCTCGCCGGGAAAGAACCGCGCGCGGGTCGCGGTCGGCATGGGCGCGGGGCTGTCGATGACCACGCGCGGGCCGGTGCGCTCGGTCTCGGCCTGCCAGCTGCGGGCCAGGGCGATCTGCGCCGCCTTGGTCGCGCCATAGGCGCCAAAGAACTTCTGCCCCGCCCGCGCGTCGTCCAGAAACAGCGCCGTGCCCCCCGCCTGCCGCAGCAGCGGCTCCAGCAGGGCGATCAGCCCGCGCGTCACCTCGATGTTCAGCAGGACCGATTTGGACCAGTCCCGGCTCTCGATATGGGGGGCGGGTGCCATGGGCGCCGCATGGACGGCGCAATGCGCCCAGAGGTCGATCCCCCCCCACCGGCCCGACACCGCTTGGACCAGCTGCTTCATCGCCTCGGGCTCGGTCACGTCCATCGGCGCCAGCGTCGCCTGCCCGCCCGCCGCGCGGATGCGGTCGTCCAGCTCCTCCAGCGCGCCCACGGTCCGGGCCACTGCCAGCACGTGATATCCCCGCGCCGCCAGCCCCTCGGCCAGCGCCGCACCCAGGCCCCGCGAGGCCCCCGTCACAAGCGCCAGCCTGGGCGCATTCGCATCATGTCCGTTCATGGCCGTCCCCTTGCCACCGCCGCGCGCGGCGCGCAAGCCGCGCATGCAAAAGGGGCCCCGAAGGGCCCCCGACGCCGGGCCGCGCGATCAGCGCGCCCCGATATCCTCATAGTCGCGCTTGTCCGACCCGACATAGAGCTGTCGCGGACGCCCGATCTTGTTCTGCGGATCGCCGATCATCTCTTTCCACTGCGCGATCCAGCCCACCGTGCGCGACAGCGCGAAGATCGGCGTGAACATCGAGGTGGGGAAGCCCATCGCCTCCAGGATGATGCCCGAATAGAAGTCGACATTGGGATAGAGCTTCTTCTCGATGAAGTACTCGTCCTCCAGCGCGATGCGCTCCAATTCCTTGGCGACCTGCAGGACCGGGTTGTCCTTGACGCCCAGCAGATCCAGAACCTCGTCCGCCGATTCCTTCATGACCTTCGCCCGCGGGTCGAAGTTCTTGTAGACCCGGTGGCCGAAGCCCATCAGCTTGAAGGGATCGGACTTGTCCTTGGCCTTGGCGATGTATTCGGGGATCCGGTCCACGGTCCCGATCTCGCGCAGCATCTCCAGGCAGGCCTGGTTGGCGCCGCCATGGGCGGGCCCCCACAGGCAGGCGATGCCCGCCGCGATGCAGGCGAAGGGGTTCGCCCCCGACGACCCCGCCAGACGCACGGTCGAGGTGGATGCGTTCTGTTCGTGATCGGCATGCAGGGTGAAGATGCGGTCCATGGCGCGGGCCAGGGCCGGATCGACATTGTATTTCTCGGCCGGGACCGAGAAGCACATGTTCAGGAAGTTCGACGCGTAATCCAGGTCGTTCTGCGGATAGACGAAGGGCTGGCCGATCGAATACTTGTAGGCCATGGCCGCGATCGTGGGCAGCTTGGCGATCAGGCGGATCGCCGCGACCTCGCGCTGCCATTCGTCGTTCACATCGGTCGAATCGTGATAGAAGGCCGACATGGCCCCCACGACGCCGACCATCGTGGCCATCGGATGCGCATCCCGGCGGAAGCCGCGGAAGAAGTTGTGCATCTGCTCATGCACCATCGTATGGCGCGTGACGCGGTTGCGGAAATCCTCCATCTGGGTCGCGGTCGGCAGCTCACCGTAGAGCAGCAGATAGCAGACCTCCAGATAGCAGGATTTCGAGGCCAGCTGTTCGATCGGATAGCCGCGATACCACAGCTCGCCCTTGTCGCCATCGATGAAGGTGATGGTCGAATCGCAGCTGGCCGTCGAGGTGAAGCCCGGGTCATAGGTGAAGACATCCGCCTGGCCGTAAAGCTTGCGGATGTCCAGCACGTCCGGCCCCTTGGTGGGCGACAGGATCGGCAGGTCGTAATCCTGTCCGTTCAGATGCAGTCTGGCGGTCTTGTCAGCCATAAAAGGCGTCCTTTCCGGCTTGAGGCCGGGCGGTCCGCCGATCAGACGTCAGACAGCCCCGGCAAGTGAGGGCAGGGCTCAGCCTGCCAAATCGGTCTGGTCCTGAAGCCGGGCCAGAGTTTCCTCGCGGCCAAGCGCAGTCATCATGTCGAACACACTGGGGGTCGCACTGGTCCCGGCCAGCGCGGCGCGCAAGGGCCCCGCGATCTTGCCAAGTCCGACGCCGTTTTCCTCGGCGACCGCCTTGGCCGCCGCCTCCAGATCGTCTCGGCTCCAGCTAGCATTCTGCACTGCGGCAGTCAATGATTTCAGCATACCACGGGATACCGTATCCAGCGATTTGGAAGCTTTTTCCTCGACCGCGACCGGGCGTTCGATCAGGGCGAACCGCGCCTGGTCCAGCAATCCCGGCAGGGTGCGGGCCTTTTCCTTCAGCGCGGGCATGGCGGCGGCGATGCGCTGACGATGCGTCGCGGTCAGGGGGTCCGCGCCGGTCTCGGCCAGAAACCCGTCCAGTTCGTCCAGCACGGCCGCATCGGACATGGCGCCCAGGTGATGGCCGCTGACATGTTCCAGCTTCTTGAAATCCAGCCGCGCCGGCGCGCGCCCGATGCCCTCCAGCCCGAACCAGTCGCGGGCCTGGGCGTCGTCGAACAGCTCGTCATCGCCATGGCTCCAGCCGAGCCGCGCCAGATAGTTGCGCATCGCCGCAGCCGGATAGCCGAGCGCCGCGAATTCATGCAGGCCGACCGCGCCATGGCGCTTGGACAGCTTCTTGCCATCCTCGCCATGGATCAGCGGGATATGGGCATAGGTCGGGCGGTCCCAGCCCATCGCGTCATAGATCTGGATCTGGCGGGCGGTGTTGGTCAGGTGGTCGTCGCCGCGGATGACATGGGTCACGCCCATGTCGTGATCGTCCACCACCACGGCCAGCATATAGGTGGGCGTGCCGTCGCTGCGCAGCAGCACCATGTCGTCCAGCTGGTCATTGGCCACGCGCACCTGGCCCTGGACCTGGTCGTCGATCACCGTCTCGCCGTCGCGCGGGGCCTTCAGGCGGATCGCATGGGGCGCGTCGGGCAGGTCGGTCGCGTCGCGCCAAGGGCTGAGGAAGGGCTGGCGCGGGTTCGCCTCGCGCCAGGCGGCGATCTCGTCGGTGGTCGAGAAACACCGATAGGCCGTCCCGTTCTCCAGCATCTGGCGGGCGACCTCGGCATGGCGGTCCCTGCGTTCGAACTGGCTGACGGGTTCGCCATCCCAGTCCAGCCCCAGCCAGCGCAGGCCCTTGAGGATCGCCTCGGTCGCCTCGGGGGTGGACCGGGCGCGGTCGGTATCCTCGATCCGCAGCAGGAACTTGCCGCCCCTGCCCCGCGCGAACAGCCAGTTGAACAGCGCCGTCCGGGCGCCGCCGACATGCAGATAGCCGGTGGGGGACGGGGCAAAGCGGGTAACGGGGGCGGTCGGGGTCATGGGGGCCTGCTTGCGGTTATGCCCCGGGGCGCGGATCGGGCGGGGCCTGTGGTTGCCGGGCGGGCGTTAACGCTTTGGTAAGCAACGCCGTGCCATTCTTGCGCCAAGTGATAGTCAACGCCCCCGGAAAGGACAAGGCGATGGACCAGACGGGCGCGGCCACCGCTCCCCTGCAGGACCGCGCCCGGCCCGCCCTGCGGCCGCGCCCGCCCGCCGCCCTGCGCGCGGGGCTGTTTCCATGGGTGCCGGTCTGCCTGGCGGCGGGGATCGGGCTGTGGCTGGCCGACCCCTTCCTGCCGCGCGCGGCGCATTGGGCGGTGATCGCGACGCTGGCGGCGGCCTGCCTGGCCTTGGCCCGCGCCGCGCCGCGATGGGGGGAACGCGGCGCGATCGGCTGGCCCCTGGCCGACGGGCTGCATCTGGCGGCGCTGGCGGGATGCGTGCTGGTGACGGGCTTCGGGCTGGCGGCCGCGCGGGGCGCGATCACGGCCGCGCCGGTGATGGAATGGCGCTATTACGGCCCGGTCGAGGGGCGGGTCGTCCAGATCGACCGGTCCGGGCGCGACCGGCTGCGGCTGACGCTGGACCGAGTGGTGCTGCGCGACACGGGGCCGGAGCGGACCCCGCGCCGCGTCCGCCTGTCCCTGATGGCCGAGGATGACCTGCCCCCCTTGGGCCAGCGGGTGATGCTGACCGGGCATCTGGGCCCGCCGCCCCCGCCCGCATCGCCGGGCAGCTTCGATTTCCGCCTGCATGCCTGGTTCGACGGGCTGGGGGCGGTGGGCTATACCCGCACGCCGATCATGGCCGTCGCCGCACCCGAGGGCGGGCTGTGGTGGATGCACCGCGCCCGCATGTCGATCAGCGCCGCGATCCGCGACCGCATCGGCGGCCAGGCGGGCGCGGTCGCGGCGGCGCTGATGACCGGCGACCGGTCGGGCATCGCGGAATCCACGAATGAGGCGATGCGGGCCTCGAACCTCTACCACATCATCTCGATCTCGGGGCTGCATATGGGGATGCTGGCGGGCTTCGTCTATGCGGGGGCGCGGCTGGTCCTGGTGGGCGTGCAGGGCAGCGGGCGGGGGCTGGGCCGGCCCATGCACAAATGGGCTGCGGGGATCGCGCTGGCGGCGGCGGCGGCCTATCTGTGGCTGTCGGGCGGCGGGGTCGCGACCGAACGCGCCTTCATCATGGTCGCGGTGATGCTGGGCGCGATCATGGCCGACCGGCGGGCCATATCGCTGCGCACCGTGGCGCTGGCCGCGACGGTGATCCTGATCTACAGCCCCGAGGCCGTGGCCAGCGCCGGCTTCCAGATGAGCTTCGGCGCCACGATCGCGCTGATCCTGGTCTTCGGGCCATGGTCGCGCATGGCGCCGCATCTGCCGTGGTGGGTGCGGCCGGTGGCGATGCTGGTCGTGTCGTCGCTAGTGGCGGCGGCGGCGACCTCGCCCATCGCGGCGGCGCATTTCAACCGCATGGCGCAATACGGGCTGCTGGCCAACCTGCTGGCCGTGCCGGTCATGGGCACGCTGGTCATGCCCGCGGGCGTGATCGGCGCGATCCTGTCGCTGGTCGGGCTGGAGGGTCCGGCCCTCTGGGTCATGGGGATGGGCACGACCTGGATGCTGATGGTGGCCGATTTCGTGGCGGGCCTGGGCGGCGCGGTGATGGCCGTCCCCAAGCCCCCCGGCGCGGTGGTGCCGCTGATGGGGTTCGGCGCGGTCCTGGCGATCCTGTGCTGGCGGGGGCCGGGGCGCGGCGGCAGGCTGACCGGGGCGGGGTTGATGGCGGGCCTGGCGATGCTGGCCGCATCGGGCGCGATCTGGGCGATGACGCCGCGCCCGCTGCTGCTGATCGCGCCCGAGGGCGAGGCGGTGGGCCTGATGACGCCTGCGGGGCGGGCGATCTCCAAGCCCTCGGGCGGGGCATTCATCGTCTCGACCTGGCTGCAGGAGGATGGGGACATGGCCGACCAGGCCCAGGCCGCCGAACGCCCGGCCTTCAGCGGCGACCGGCGCGACCGGGTGGCCGATCTGCCGCAGGGCTGGCAGCTGTGGCACCTGACCGGCAAGGGCGCGGCGGACCGGGCCCTGCCCGCCTGCCGGGCGCGCCGCATCGTCGTCTCGACCGAGACGGTGACGACGGACGGCCCCCCCGCCTGCCTGCTGCTGGATCCGCGCCGGATGCGCGACACGGGCGCGCTGGCGATCGGTTTCGGCGCGGACGGGCCGCGGCTGCGCGCGACGGCGCCGCTGCGCCTCGGGGGGCGGGCGCCGCGCTAGGGGCGGGTCAGCCGCGCCACCAGCCGCCGCGCCAAGGGCGCCACGACCAGCACCGCCGGAAAGGCCACCGCCCAGCTGGACAGCCACGTCCCTAGCCACAGCCCGGCCACCCCGTCGGCCAGCCCCACCGCCCGCAGCGTCGCGATCATCGAGACCAGCGCCGACATCAGCCCGGACAGAAAGAACCCGAACAGCACCGGCGCGAAGCGGGCGGGGATCATCGCGGGATCCCCGTCACGCCAGTTCCGCGAAGACCTTGCCCAAGGCCTTGTCCAGCTTCTCGAACATCTCGTCCATCTGGGCGGGCGTCAGGATGAAGGGCGGGCACAGCACGATGGACTGGCCCAGGGGCCGGCAGATCAGCCCCATGTCGGTGCAGGTATTGGCGATGCGTTCGCTGACCGACAGATGCCCCTCGAAGGGGGTCTTGCTGGCCTTGTCGCGCACGGCCTCCAAGGCCCACATGAAGCCCACGCCGCGATATTCGCCGATATTGGGGTTCTGCGCCAATTGCCGCAGCCCGTCCTCGAAACGGGGGGCCAGGTCGATGACGTTCTGGGCCAGCCCCTCGTTCATCACCACGTCGATGGCCTTCAGCGCCACAGCGCAGCCGACCGGATGGCCCGATGCGGTGAAGCCGTGGGGGAATTCCTCGATCCTGTCGATAGCGGCCTGCAGGCGGTCGGTCAGCTCCGGCCCCAGGATCACCGCGCCCATCGGGAACAGCCCCGCCGTCAGGTTCTTGGAGCTGATGATCGCGTCGGGGGTGAAATCATAGGTCTGGCTGCCCCAGGTATTGCCGGTGCGCCCGAAGCCGGTGATCACCTCATCCGCGATCATCGGGATGCCGTGCTTTTTCAGGACCGGCATGATCGCCTGGAAATAGCCCGCCGAGGGCGGGATCACGCCCCCCGCGCCCTGCACGGGTTCGGCGAAGAACCCCGCGATGGTGTCGGCGCCCTCGGCCTGGATGGTCTCGTCCAGCTCGCGCGCGAGGCGGGCCGTGAACTGCTCCTCGGTCTCGCCCTCGGCGCCATAGCGCCAGAAATGCGGGCAGGTCAGGTGGATGAAGCCCGGCAGCGGCAGGCCGAAGACCTCGTTATAGGGCTTGCCGGTCATGCTGGCCGAGACGGCCGTCACCCCGTGATAGGCGTTCCAGCGCGTCAGGATCTTGCGCTTTTGCGGATTGCCCTCACTGGCGTGCATGAACCACAGCATCTTGACCATGGTGTCGTTCGCCTCGGAGCCCGAGTTCGTATAGAACACCTTGCCGCGCGAAAAGGGCGACACCTCGACCAGCTTTTCCGACAGCATCACCGTCTGGTCCGACATCCGCCCGAAGAAGGCGTGATAGCCGGGGAATTTGTCGTATTGCGCCTTGGCGGCATCGGCCAGGCCCTTGTGGTCGAAGCCTGCGACCATGTTCCACAGGCCGGAATTGGCATCCAGATAGCGGTTGCCGTTCACGTCCACGACATAGGGCCCCTCGCCATGGGTCAGCACGACCGCGCCGCGTTTCTGGACGCTCGGCAGATCGGTGAAGCCATAGAGCGAATAGGCATCGGCGCGGGCTTCCCAGCTTTGCGGCTGTGTCATGGTCAGAACTCCTTGCGATCCGGACGGTCCGGGGACGTTTTGCCAGCAGGCTAGCGCCGCCCGCGGCGGCGTTCAATGCCCCCTGCCGCCGGACGCTTGTGCAGATGCTGCAACCGGGGCAATCTGCCGCCAGACCCGTCGGAGGAGACACCGTGAGACATCTGCTGATCGCCGCGACCCTGCTGGCGGCGACGCCCGCCCTGGCCCAGAACCGCATCGACCTGATCCGCCCGGACGCGCCCGAACTGGCCCGCCCCGGCCCCCATGCGGTGGGCGTGCGCGCCGCCCAGTTCACCGACCCGGACCGCATCGACGTGATCGCGGCGATGGGCGGGGCCGAGCCCAGCCCCGCCCTTCGCCGCATCACCGCCGAGATCTGGTATCCCGCGGCCGAGGGCACGGAGGCCGGCACCACCTATGACACGGTGCTGCGCGACGGCACCACCGCCGTGGCGCTGGAGGGGCGCGCCGCCCGCGACGCCGATCCCGCGGACGGCCGCTTTCCCTTGGTCATCCTGTCGCATGGCTATCCCGGCAACCGATACCTGATGAGCCACCTGGCCGAGAACCTGGCCTCCAAAGGCTATGTCGTGGTGGCCGGCGATCATCCCGAAAGCACCTATGACGACCAGCAGGCCTTCGCCTCGACCTTGGTGAACCGGGCCGTGGACCAGCGGCTGCTGCTGGACGGCATGGCCGATCTGAACGATGCGGTGGGCGCGATCACCGATGCCGACCGCGCGGCGGTGATCGGCTATTCCATGGGCGGCTATGGCGCGCTGATCTTCGGCGGCGCGGGGCTGTCGCGCACCGCGATCGACCGGACCGAGCCCGCGGGCTTCGTCCCGCCCGACGGGCTGCTGGACCGCCATGCCGCGGGCAGCGACACGCTGGCCCAGCTGGTCGATCCGCGCATCCGGGCGGTGGTGGCCATCGCCCCCTGGGGCCGCCAATACGAATTCTGGGACGCGGCGGGCCTGGGCGATCTGGAAAAGCCGCTGCTGCTGGTGGCGGGATCGGTGGATGACGTGTCGCCCTATGAGTCGATCCGCCAGATCTTCGACCAGGCGACGGGGACGCGGCGGCATCTGCTGACCTTCGACCATGCCAACCACAATGCCGCGGCCCCCATCCCCGCGCCCGCGGAATCCTGGCAGGTCTCGGACTCCCTGGGCCGGGCGACCTTCGACCATTACGCCGATCCGGTCTGGGACACGGTGCGGATGAACAACATCCTGCAGCATTTCAGCACCGCCTTTCTGGATCTGCACCTGAAGGACGATGCCGGGCGGGCCGATTACCTGGACCTGGTCGCGCAATCCGATGACGGGGTCTGGTCGATGGATGCCGATGGCCGCACGGACGAGACGCACAGCTACTGGACCGGCTTTGCCGATCGCAGCGCCAAGGGCCTGTCCTTCGAGACCCGTGAGGCGGGCGAGTAACCCTCGTTCAGCCGTGGCTTTCCAAGGGGCGGTCTTTCATGTATCGCTGCGCGACCCCATCAGGATCGCATGACATGACCGCCAGCACCCCGGCCGCGAAGAAACTGTTCATCAAGACCTATGGCTGCCAGATGAACGTCTATGACAGCCAGCGCATGGCCGAGGCCATGGGCGCGGAAGGCTATGTCCTGACCGAGGATCAGTCGGACGCCGACATGGTCCTGCTGAACACCTGCCATATCCGCGAGAAGGCGGCCGAGAAGCTCTATTCCGATCTGGGCCGGCTGAAGCCCCTGAAGGCCGCGCGCCCCGATCTGAAGATCGGGGTCGCAGGCTGCGTGGCCCAGGCCGAGGGCGAGGAGATCGTCCGCCGCATGCCGCTGGTCGATCTGGTCGTCGGGCCGCAGACCTATCACCGCCTGCCCGCCATGCTGCGCGGTGAGGCGCCCGCGATCCTGACCGAGTTCCCGCCCGAGGACAAGTTCGACCACCTGCCCGAACGCCGCGCCACCCGCCGCGCGCCCGCGGCCTTCCTGACCGTGCAGGAGGGCTGCGACAAGTTCTGCGCCTTCTGCGTCGTCCCCTATACCCGCGGGGCCGAGGTCAGCCGCCCCGTCGACCGCATCCTGACCGAGGCGCGCGATCTGGTCGCCCGCGGCGTGCGCGAGATCACGCTGCTGGGTCAGAACGTCAATGGCTGGCACGGCGCGGGCGCGGGCGGCGAATGGGGCTTTGGCCGCCTGATCCGCGCGCTGGCCGAAATCGACGGTCTGGACCGCATCCGCTACACCACCAGCCATCCCAACGACATGGCGGACGACCTGATCGAGGCGCATCGCGACATCCCCCAGCTGATGCCCTATCTGCATCTGCCGGTGCAATCGGGCAGCGACCGCATCCTGAAGGCGATGAACCGCAAGCATACGGCCGACCAGTATCTGCGCCTGATCGACCGCATCCGCGCGGCGCGGCCCGATATCCTGCTGACCAGCGACTTCATCGTGGGTTTCCCGGGCGAGACGGATCAGGACCATGCCGAGACACTGCGCCTGGTGGAACAGGTGGGCTTCGGCACAGCCTTCAGCTTCAAGTATTCGCCCCGCCCCGGCACCCCCGCCTATGACCGCCCCGAGGTGGACGGCGCCGTCGCCGATGCCCGGTTGCAGGAATTGCAGGCCCTGCTGACGCGCCAGCAGCGCGCCGTCCAGCAGGACATGGTGGGCCGCACCGTGGGCGTGCTGTTCGAAAAACCGGGCCGCGAGCCGGGCCAGATCATCGGCAAGTCCGATTACCTGCATTCGGTCTTTGTCGATGCGCCCGATGCGCAGGTGGGCGATCTGGTTCAGGTGCGCATCGTCGAAAGCGCGCCCAATTCCCTGCGCGGCGCGCTGGCGGCCTGACCCCCCGGAAAAGGACGCCGACCCCCGGCAGAACGCGCGACGATGGCCGGGGGTCGGCCTTCCACGCGGACTGGCCTGCGCGGAAGCGGTGTCGCAGGGGGCGTCGCGCGCCGCAGCCTGCGGATGGAATGCCGGTCCCCCGAGGAACGCGCGAACAGGACGGGGGACCGGATCTTTCCGCAGCCCCGTGGCAGGGCCTTGGAAACCGGATGGGTCGGGGGGCTTACTCGCCGCCCCCCAGCCCGTGGACATAGACGGTCAGGGCACGGATCTCGGCCTCGGTCAGACGGTCGGACCAGGCGGGCATGACGCCATAGGGGCCGTCATGGATGATCCGCGCGACGGTCTGGGGCTCGCTGCCATAGAGCCAGACCTGGTCGTTCAGCGCGGGTGCGCCCTGGCTGCGGTCGCCCTCGCCCGCGGGGCCGTGGCAGGCCACGCAGTTCTCGGCATAGACCTGCGCCCCCGGCGCGGCCAGGGCAGGGTCATGGGGGGCGCCCGACAGCGACAGGCTGAAATGCGCGACCTCCTCGATCCGGTCGGCATCCAGCAGCCCGTCCACCCCGAAGCGCGGCATCTGGGAATAGCGGGTATCGGGATCGGCCGGGTCGCGGATGCCGTGCAGCAGGGTCAGGTGGATGTCCTCCATCGTGCCGCCCCACAGCCAGACATCGTCCAGCAGGTTGGGATAGCCCCGCGCCCCCGCAGCCCCTGCCCCGTGGCATTGCGCGCACCACGTCCGATAAAGCGCCGCCCCCGCATTGGTGGCATAGCCCATCAGGTCGGGATCGGCCGGGATGCGGTCCAGCGGGGTCCGGACCAGCGCCTCGCGCACGGGGGCATTGGCGGCGGCGAAGCTGTCGATTTGGGCCGCGACCTGGGACCGGGCATTGCCGCCGATCACCCCTTGGGTCGCCTGCGTCACCAGCGGGATCGCCGGATAGGCGATCATGTAGCCCACCGCCCAGACAATCGTCGCATAGAAGGTCCACAGCCACCAGCGCGGCATCGGGTTGTCATATTCGGTGATCCCGTCCCATTCATGCCCGGTCGAGGGCACCGGTGCCTTGGGCTGGGCCCGGCCGCGGCGCTTGGGGGTCACGGGCATGTCGGGCGCGGGGCGGGGGGGCAGGTCGCCCGCGATCTTGGCCGCATGATCGGGATCGGCCGCTTGGCGGCGCAGGTCGATGCGGTCGTCCGGGTCGGCCGGCTTGCTGGGATCGTCGGACATCACAGGTCATCCTTTCTGTCGTCGCGGGCGGGCCGGGTCTCGTTGCGGAAGATGCTGTCGGCGGCATCCTTCTGGGCGCGCCGCCCGCCGGGGCGGAACACGAAGACGATCACGCCCACAAAGATCAGCACCAGGATCAGAAGCGCCCAGCTGTCGGCCATGGCGCGCAGGAAGCTGTAGGTTTCCATGGCGGCCTCAGCGGTTCGGATCGGGCTGGAAGGTCGAGAAATCGACCATCGTGCCCAGGACCTGCAGATAGGCGACCAGGGCGTCCATCTCGGTCAGTTGCGGCTGGCGGTCGAAATTGCGGACCTGCGCGCCGGGATAGCGCGACTGCAGCGCGGCCGCGTCCCCCCATTCATCCGCCTGCAGCCGGAAATCGGCGGCGGCGTTGCGGATCATCTCGTCGTCATAGGGCACGCCCACGCGACGGTCGGCGATCAGCCGGGCGCGGATGTCGTCGGGGCGGATCACCCGGTCCAGCAGGAAGCCGTATTTCGGCATGATCGATTCCGGCACCACCGATTGCGGGTCGCGCAGGTGATCCACATGCCATTCGTCCGAATAGCGCCCCCCCACCCGGGCCAGGTCCGGCCCGGTGCGTTTCGACCCCCACTGGAACGGGTGGTCATACATGGATTCCGCCGCCAGGCTGTAATGGCCATAGCGTTCGACCTCGTCGCGCATCGGCCGGATCATCTGGCTGTGGCAGACATAGCAGCCCTCGCGGATGTAGATGTCGCGGCCGGTCAGCTCCAAGGGCGTGTAGGGGCGCACGCCCTCGACCGGCTCGATGGTGTTTTCCAGATAGAACAGCGGCGTGATCTGGACGATGCCGCCGATCGAGACGACCAGGAAGGACAGGACCAGCAGCAGCGTCGCGTTGCGTTCCAGGATCTTGTGTCTGTCGAGAATGCCCATGGTGATTGCCCCTTATTCTGCGGGAACCGCGGCGCCTGCGCCGATGCGGCGCGGCTGCCGGGCGACGGTCGCCCACAGGTTCCATGTCATGATGATCGCGCCCGCCAGGTACAGCACGCCGCCCAGGCCGCGCAGGACATACATCGGGAACTTGGCGCTGACCGTGTCGGCGAAGGCGTTGACCAGGTAGCCGTGCTGGTCGACCTCGCGCCACATCAGGCCCTCCATGATGCCGGTGACCCACATCGAGGCCGCGTAGAGGACGATCCCGATCGTCGCCAGCCAGAAGTGCCAGCTGACCAGCCGCAGGCTGTAGAGGCCCGGACGATCCCACAGCCGCGGCACCAGGAAATAGAGCGCGCCGAAGGTGATCATCCCGTTCCAGCCCAAGGCCCCGGAATGGACATGGCCGATGGTCCAGTCGGTGTAATGGCTCAGCGCGTTGACGGATTTGATCGACATCATCGGCCCCTCGAAGGTGGCCATGCCATAGAACCCCACCGCGACGACCATCATGCGGATGATCGGATCCGTGCGCAGCTTGTCCCAGGCCCCCGACAGGGTCATCAGCCCGTTGATCATGCCGCCCCAGCTGGGCATCCACAGCATGATCGAGAACACCATCCCCAAGGTCGCGGCCCATTCCGGCAGCGCCGTGTAATGCAGGTGATGCGGCCCCGCCCAGATGTACAGGAAGATGATCGCCCAGAAGTGGATGATCGACAGCCGATAGGAATAGACCGGCCGCTCGGCCTGCTTGGGGATGAAGTAGTACATCATCCCCAGGAACCCCGCCGTCAGGAAGAACCCGACCGCGTTATGGCCGTACCACCACTGCACCATCGCGTCCTGCACGCCGGAAAACAGCGGCACGGATTTCGACCCCCAGATGCTGACCGGCACCGACAGGTTGTTGACGATATGCAGCATCGCGATGGTCACGATGAAGGCCAGGTAGAACCAGTTGGCCACATAGATATGCGGCTCGCGGCGCTTGATGATCGTGCCGAGGAACACCGCCAGATAGACGACCCAGACCACCGTCAGCCACCAGTCGGCATACCATTCCGGTTCGGCATATTCCTTGGACTGGGTGGCGCCCAGAATGTATCCCGATGCCGCCAGCACGATGAAGAGGTTGTATCCCCAGAACACGAACCAGGCCGCGTTCCCGCCCCAGAGCCGCGCCGCCGAGGTGCGCTGGACCACATAGAAGGACGTGGCGATCAGCGCATTGCCCCCGAAGGCGAAGATGACCGCGCTGGTATGCAGCGGCCGCAGCTTGCCGAAGTTCAGGTATCCTTGGGTCGCGTCGCTGAAGTTCAGCGCCGGGAAGGCCAGCTGGAACGCGATGAAGGTCCCCGCCAGGAACCCCACCACCCCCCACAGGACCGTGGCGATCACGCCCGCGCGGATCACCCCGTCCTGATAGGCGCCGGGATCGACGGCGGGCACCGGCTCGTCGATGCGGCGCAGGGTCCACAGGAACAGCCCGCCCGCGACCAGCATGACGGTCAGCGCGTTGACCTGATAGGCCAGGTCCCGCGCCAGGTTGCTGCCGATGGCGGCGAACAGCGTGATCGCCCCCAGCAGGATCAGTTTCACGATGCCCGACATGCGCTCTCCGTGCCCATTGGCCTTGTCCCCTTCGTCCCTGCGGCCCCGGTCCTCCGGGCGAATCATGCGCCGGGCGGGGTCCTGTCGGGGACGGGAATAGGGCGCGGGCGGGCCCGCCGGCCTTGATCTGGGTCAAGTCGGGCGATTGATCGGGATCAAGGCCGGCCGCGCCGCCCTGCGTCATCCTGTCCCCTGCAACCGGAACGCAAAGGTGATCCCATGAGCTACAAGACGATCCTGACGGTTCTCTGCGATCCGTCGCAACTGCCCCAGCTGGACGGCGCCGCCGCCTTGGCCACCGCGCAGGACGCCCATCTGGAGGTGCTGTGCCTGGGCATCGATCACAGCCAGGCGGGCTATTTCTTTCCCGGCGGCACACCCTATGGCCTGCGCGAGGCGATCGACAACGCGCTGCAGGACGTCACCCGGCTGGAGACGATGGTCCGTGATCGCCTGGCCGCCGCGATCGACCTGCGCTGGTCCTGCGAATCGGCGGTGACGCAATCGGGGGGCATGGCCTCGCTGATCGGGATGCGGGCGCGCTTCGCCGATCTGGCGGTCCAGTCGGCCCCCTATGCGCAGGGCCAGCCCCAGGACGCCGTGACCGCGACCGAGGCCGCGCTCTTCGAGGGGGGCTGCCCGGTCCTGATCCTGCCGCGCGACGCGGCCCCCGTCATGCCGCCCCGCGGCGTGCTGGTGGCCTGGAACCAGTCGCCCGAAGCCTTGGCCGCGATCCGCCGCGCCCTGCCGCTGCTGCGCCAGGCGCGGATGGTCGAACTGACCTGCATCGATCCGGGCCGCAGCGGGCCGGAACGCTCGGATCCCGGCGGGGCCTTGGCGCAGATGCTGACGCGGCACGGGGTGCGGACCCAGGTCGCGGTGCTGGCCCGCAGCGGCCCGCGCATCAGCGACCAGCTGAACCGCCGCGCGACCGAGATCGGCGCCGATCTGGTGGTGATGGGCGCCTATGGCCATTCGCGGTTGCGCCAGGCGATCCTGGGGGGCGCCACGCGCAACATGCTGGAACAGGCGGCGCTGCCGGTCTTCCTGGCCCGCTGATCCAACCGGCGACACCGGGCGCGGCACAGGGGGGTCCGGGGGGACAGCGTCCCCCCGGCCGTCGCGGGACGCAAATTGCGGCGTCAGACCCCGCGCTGGTTGCCCCACAGCAGCACATGCAGCTGCGGCAGGACCCGCACACCGAACCAGCCATCAGCGGTGACCATCTCGACCAGCCATAGCAGCCGGTCGGCCACGTCCTGGGCGGCCACCGGCCGGTCGGGGTCGGTCTCGGGATTGCCCGGCTGCAGATAGACCGGCAGGCCCGGATGATCCGCCGCGATCCGCCGGGCAAAGGCGTAATCCTCGGCATCGAAGATCACCATCTTCAGCACCATCGCCCCCGCCCCCTGCCCCGCCGCGATGCAGGCCGCCAGGGCCTCGGGGTCCGGCACCTCGCCGCTGGAGGGCGGCTTGGGGCTCAGGACCAGCATGTCCAGCCCCGCGAACCAGTCCCGCGCGACCGAGCCCTGGGTCTCCAGCGCGGTGCGGTATCCTTCGGCCCGGGCACGGGCGACCAGCTGGCCGAAATCCTGGATCGCCGGGTTCCCGCCCGAGATCGACAGCGTCAGCGCCCGCCCGCCCGACAGGCGCGCGACTTCGGCCCAGATGGCCTCGGTTGTCATGGGCGCCCAAGCGTCGCGATAGGCACTGTCCACCGCATGCATCGAATCGCACCACGAACAGCGATAATCGCAGCCGCCCGCGCGCACGAAGACCGTAGGCTCGCCGATCAGCGCACCCTCGCCCTGGATGGTGGGGCCGAAGATCTCGGCGATACGAAGAGGCTTCATGGCCGGTATTCCGCCCAGGTCTTGGGCGTCTCGCTGACCCGGACGGCCGCGGTTTCTGGCCAGCGCGCCCTGCACCAGTCATGCAGATGCCGGGCCAGGGCCTCGGCCGTGGTCGGGCCTTCGATCACATCGTTCAGGTGGCGGTGATCGAAATGCTCGTCCAGATAGGCCTTCAGCGCCGCCAGTTCATGGAAATCGCGCACGAAGCCGTCGCCGTTCAGCGCGGGCGCCGCCAGTTCGACCACCACGACGTAGTTATGGCCATGCAGCCGCGCGCATTGGTGATCGGCGGGCAGGTGATCCAGCACATGCGAGGCGCTGAAATGGAATTCCTTGGTGATCCTGAACATCAGGCCCCTCCGGCATGGGCGGCCAGGGCGGCGCGCCAGTAATCGGGATCGGCGTAATCGGTGGGGTCCGCGACCCCGGCCAGGTGAAAGGCCTCGCGCCGTTCGACGCAGGTGCCGCAGCGCCCGCAATGACGGTCCCCGCCCTTGTAGCAGGACCACGTCCGCGCAAAGGGCGTGCCAGCCGCCGCACCGGCGGTCACGATGTCGGCCTTGGTGGCATGCACGAAGGGCACCTCCAGCGCGATCTCGGCATAGCCCTCCAGCGCGGCGCGCTGCATGGCGGCGAAGGCGTCGGTGAAGCCTGGCCGGCAATCGGGATAGATGAAGTGATCGCCGCCATGGACCGCCGCCGCCACCGCATCGTCGCCCTGCGCGGCGGCGATGCCGAAGGCCACGCTCAGCATGATCGCGTTGCGGTTGGGCACGACCGTGACGCGCATCGTCTCCTCGGCGTAATGGCCGTCGGGGACCGCGACATCATCGGTCAGCGCCGATCCGGACAAGGCCGCGCCCAGGCCCGACAGATCGACCAGGTGGAAGGGCACCGCCAGCCGCGCCGCGCAGTCGCGCGCGAAATCCAGCTCCTTGCGGTGGCGCTGGCCGTAATCGAAGCTGACGATGCGGGCCAGCCGGCCTTGGGCGGCCAGGACATGGGCCAATGATACGGAATCAAGCCCGCCCGAACAGACGAGAGCAGTCTTCATGATGTGAACCCTTGTTTTTGTGACCCGGGTAGGCTGCGACCGGGAAGGCGCCGCCTAGCATGGGCGGGCGCCGGGGAAAAGGCCCTCAGTCGGGCAGGCCGCCATCGCTGTCATCGCCCGATTCCTCGACCAGGCGGGCATAGTCGGGCAGGACCAGGCCGCGCTTGCCGCGCACCTCGATCACGCCGTCCTGGCGCAGGGCGGTGATCTGGCGGCTGACCGTCTCGATGGTCAGGCCCAGGTAATCGGCCATCGCCTCGCGCGTCAGGGGCAGCTCCATCTCGATGCGACCCTGGGCGGGCTGCTTGTGGAGCGCTGCCTGCCTGCGGGCGATGATCGCGATGAACGAGGCGATCTTTTCCCGCGCCGTCTTGCGCCCCAGCAGCAGCATCCATTCCCGCGCGGCGTCCAGGTCGTCCAAGGTCATGTCCAGCAGGCGATGGGCCAGCTGCGGCGTCTGGCGCATCATCTGGTCGAACGGCCCGCGCCGGAAACAGCACAGCACCACATCGGTCGCCGCCGTCGCGTCATAGGCGGCGCGGTCGCGCCCCGGCCGACCCAGGAAATCGCTTGGCAGCAGCAGGCCGACCATCTGGCGGCGCCCATCCTCCAGCGTATGGGTCAGGGTGGCGACGCCGGTGACGACGGATGCCACGAACTCGGTGCGGTCACCCTCCCACAGGATGGGCTGGCCCGCCTGATAGCTGCGGTAGAACTTCATCTGTTCCAGCCGCTCCAGCTCCGGGCCCTCGCATTGGGCGCAGACGGCGCGATAGCGGATGGGACAATCGCCGCAGCGCGCATCGCCCGACGGGGCATCGTCGGTCCGGCGGGGTTTGATCTGGGTCAAGGCGGGTTTGCACATCCTGATCCAATGATAGGCCCATGGAACAGCTTTCGCAACGTGAACTGAACGGTCTGCTGGAGGCGCGGGCGCCGCGCTATACCAGCTATCCCCCCGCCACCCAGTTCCGGCCCCTGATCGGGCCGGATGTGGTGGCGGGCTGGCTGGGGGCGGTGGCGCCGGGGACGCGGATCTCGCTTTACCTGCATGTGCCCTTCTGCCGGCGCCTGTGCTGGTTCTGCGCCTGCCGCACGCAGGGGACGCGGACCATGGCCCCGGTGCGCGCCTATGTCGACAGCCTGATCGCCGAGATCGCGATGCTGCGCCGCGCCCTGCCGCGCGGGGTCGCCCTGTCGCGGCTGCATTGGGGCGGGGGGACGCCCACGCTGCTGACGCCCGATCTGATGACCCGGCTGGCCGATGCGATCGACGACGCCTTTCCCCGCGCGCCGGGGGCCGAATTCTCGGTCGAGATCGACCCGGCCGAGATCGACGCCCCGCGCATGGCCGCGCTGGCCCGGGCGGGGATGAACCGCGCCTCGATCGGGGTGCAGGATTTCGACCCGGTGATCCAAGAGGCCATCGGCCGCCCGCAGGACCTGGCCATGACCGACCGCGCGGTGCGGCTGATCCGCGATCACGGGGTGCGGGGCCTGAATGCCGACATCCTCTATGGCCTGCCGCATCAGACCGGGCCGCGCATGGCCGACACGGTGCAGAAGCTGCTGGCGATGCGGCCCGACCGGGTGGCGCTTTACGGCTATGCCCATGTACCGTGGATGTCGCGCCGCCAGGTGATGATCCCCGAGGACAGCCTGCCCGACGGCGCGGCGCGGCTGGCGCTGTTCGCGACGGCGCAGTCGCTGTTTCGGCATGACGGCTATGTCCCCATCGGCATCGACCATTTCGCGCGGCCCGATGACGGGCTGGCGGTGGCCGCGGCGCAAGGGCGGCTGCGGCGGAACTTTCAGGGCTATGTCGATGACGGGGCCGGGCTGCTGCTGGGGCTGGGGGCGTCGGCGATCTCGCGCTTTCCGCAGGGTTTTGCGCAGAACGCCCCGGCCACCGGCGCATGGCAGGCGGCGATCCGCGAGGGCCGGCTGGCCACCGCGCGGGGCCATGCCTTCACCCCCGACGATGGCTGGCGCGGCCGGGTGATCGAGGCGCTGATGTGCGATTTCCGCGCCGATCTGGCCCGGATCGCCGCCGATCATCAGGTCGATCCGGCGGTCGTGATCCAGGCCGCAGCCCCGGTCGTGCAGCGCTTCGCCCCCCGCGTCACGCTGGAGGATGGGGTCCTTCGTATCCTGCCCGAGGGCCGCCCCCTGACGCGGCTGGTCGCGCAGGGGTTCGACGCCTATGCCGCGCCCGCGGGCGCCCATTCGACGGCGGTCTGAGGCGCGTCAATGCGCCTCGGCCCAGGTCGCCCCCTGCCCCGCATCGACGACCAGCGGCACGGACAGGCGGACCGAGGGTTCGGCCGCCCCCTCCATCACGTCGCGGGCGCGGTCGATCAGGGCGTCGGCGGCGCCCTCCTCGACCTCGAAGACCAGTTCGTCATGGACCTGCAGCAGCATCCGCGCAGGCAGATCGGCGATGGCATCCGGCATGCGGATCATCGCGCGGCGAATGATGTCGGCCGCAGCCCCCTGGATTGGCGCGTTGATGGCCGCGCGCCGCGCGCCGCCCGCCGCGGGGCCGGATTGGTTGATGCCCGGCGTATTGATGCGCCGCCCGAACAGGGTCGTCACATACCCGTCCTGCTTCGCATCCGCGACCGTCTTGTCCATATAGGCGCGGATCTCGGGGAAACGCTCGAAATAGGTGTCGATGAAGCTCTGCGCCTCGGCCCGCGGGATGCGCAGGTTCCGGGACAGGCCGAACCCCGAGATGCCGTAGATCACCCCGAAATTGATCGCCTTGGCCTGACGCCGGATCATGGGGTCCATCCCCTCGACGGGGACGCCGAACATCTGGCTGGCGGTCATGGCATGAATGTCGATCCCCTCGCGGAAGGCCTGCTTCAGCGCCGGGATGTCGGCCACATGCGCGAGGATCCGCAGCTCGATCTGGCTGTAGTCCAGCGCGACCAGCCGGTAGCCCTCCGGCGCGATGAAGGCCTGGCGGATGCGGCGCCCCTCCTCGGTCCGGATGGGGATGTTCTGCAGGTTCGGCTCGGTGGATGACAGCCGCCCCGTTTGCGCCCCGGTGATCGAATAGCTGGTATGGACGCGCCCCGTCTCGGCATTCACATAGGTGGGCAGCGCGTCGGTATAGGTCGATTTCAGCTTGCTGATCTGGCGCCAGTCCAGCACCCGCGCGGGCAGGTCGTGGCCCTCGGCGGCCAGATCCTCCAGCACGTCGGCGCTGGTGGAAAACGCCCCGGTCTTGCCCTGCTTGCCGCCGCTCAGTCCCATCTTGTCGAACAGGATCTCGCCCAGCTGCTTGGGGCTGCCTATGTTGAAGCTCTGCCCCGCCAGCCCGTGGATCTCATCCTCCAGCCCGGCCATCTTCTGGGCGAAGGCGTTCGACATGCGTTTCAGCACGTCCGTGTCGATGCGGATGCCCGCCATCTCCATCTGCGCCAGCACCGGGATCATCGGGCGTTCCAGCGTGTGATAGACGGTCGAGACCCCCTCCACCGGCAGCATCGGCGCGAAATGCTGATAGAGGCGCAGCGTGATATCCGCATCCTCGGCCGCATAGGGGGCGGCCTTGTCGATGGCGACCTGGGCGAAGTTGATCTGGCTCTTGCCGGACCCGATCAGATCCTTGATGGGAATGCATTTATGGCCCAGATAGCGTTCGGCCAGCTCGTCCATGCCGTGATTGTGGGTGCCCGCGTTCAGCGCATAGGACATCAGCATCGTATCGGCGACCGGGGTCACCCGGATGCCGTGGCGGGCCAGCATCTTCCAGTCGTATTTCAGGTTCTGGCCGATCTTCAGGATCGACATGTCCTCCAGCACCGGCTTCAGCGCGGCCAGCACGGTCGCGGGGTCCAACTGGCCGTCAACCCGCGCGGATTGCCCGAACAGATCGTCGCCCCCCGCCACATGGCCCAGGGGGATATAGCACGCCCGCCCCGGCGCTGTGGCCAGGCTGATGCCCACCAGATCGGCCTGCATCTCGTCCAGGCCCGTGGTCTCGGTGTCGATGGCGACCTGCCCCGCGTCGCGGATTGCCGCGATCCAGGTGTCCAGCGCATCAGGGGTGGTCACCGTCTCATAGCCCGCCACGTCGATGGCGGGCTGGTCCGGCGCGGCGGGGGCCTCGCTGGCGGGCGCGGCCTGCACGGCCGGGGCCTCGGCGCCCAGGCTCTCCGCGACCCGATTGGTCAGCGTGCGGAACTCCATCTCGGACAGGAATGCCAGCAGGCGGTCGGCATCAGGCGCCTTCACCTCAAGCGACTCCAGCGTCACGTCCAGCGGCGTGTCGCAATCCAGCTGCACCAAGCGCTTGCTGATGCGGATCTGCTCGGCATGCTCGATCAGGGTCTGGCGCCGTTTGGGCTGCTTGATCTCCTCGGCGCGCTCCAGCAGCGTCTCCAGATCACCGTATTCCTGGATCAGCAGGGCCGCGGTCTTGATGCCGATGCCCGGCGCGCCCGGCACGTTGTCGACCGCGTCACCGGCCAGCGCCTGCACGTCGACCACGCGGTCGGGTCCGACGCCGAACTTCTCGAAGACCTCGTCGGGGCCGATCAGCTTGTTCTTGATGGGATCCAGCATGTCGACGCCGTCGCCGATCAGCTGCATCAGGTCCTTGTCGCTGCTGATGATCGTGGCCGTGCCCCCGGCGTTGCGGGCGGCAACGGCCATGGCCGCGATGATGTCGTCGGCCTCATAGCCCTCGGTCTCGATGCAGGCGATGTTGAAGGCGCGGGTCGCGTCGCGGGTCAGCGGGAATTGCGGGCGCAGATCCTCGGGCGGCTCGGGGCGCTGCGCCTTGTAGGCGGGATAAATTTCGTTGCGGAAGGTCTTGGACGAATGGTCAAAGATCACCGCCGCATGGGTCGGCGCGGTATGCCCGTCATCGGTCTGCACATAGCGCCACAGCATGTTGCAGAACCCCGCGACCGCACCCACCGGCAACCCGTCCGATTTGCGCGTCAGGGGCGGCAGCGCGTGATAGGCGCGAAAGATGAAGGCCGATCCGTCGATCAGATGCAGATGACAGCCCTTGCCGAAACGCTCGCCCATGATCACCTCATCCATGCTGGTCAGGGCCGCCTTGTGCCATGACCCGCGCCGATCTTCCAGCGGGGATGCTTGATGCCCAAGATGCGCCGAAAATCCGACCTGCCCCGCAAGACCTGCGCGGCCTGCGGGCTGCCCTTCACCTGGCGCAAGAAATGGGAGCGGGACTGGGAGAACGTGCGCTACTGCTCGGACCGCTGCCGCAGGGCGAAACCCGCGGGCGGGGCGCCGGGCGGCCGCGCCGCCCCGGTTTGACGGCCCCCTCGATGGGGGGCGTCGAACCGAGCCGCGCCAGGACGGAGGATCAGTGCTCGTCGCCCGCGTGATCGCGGTCGATGACGAAGCGCTTGTCGCAATAGCCGCAATCGACAAAGCCCAGATCCGGGCTGATCGCCAGCCAGACCCGCGGATGGCCCAGGCCCAGGGCGTCGTCGCCGTCGCAGCAGACCCGCCAGCGGGTCACCACCTCGGTCACCGGGGCCGGTCGGCTCAGCGCCTCGGGGCCGGTTTCGGTGGACAGCGGGGTCTCGGGCGTCACATGCTGCGTCATGGCTGGCCTTCTTGTGGCGGCGTGCTTCATCTGGTCTAACCCCCATTAGCGCAGCGCCGCCTGCCTTCGCAAGCTCTGCTAGGAAGCACCCATGCCCGACGCCATCCAGATCAGCGGTCTTCGCAAGACCTATGCCGCCCAAGGCAACGCGCCCGAAAAGCACGCCCTGAAGGGGATCGACCTGACCATCCCGGCGGGCAGCATCTTCGGCCTTCTGGGTCCCAACGGCGCGGGCAAGTCCACGATGATCAACATCCTGGCCGGGCTTGTGAACAAGACCGCGGGCCGGGTCACCATCTGGGGGTTCGACCAGGACGTGAACCCGCGCCAGTCGCGCGCCGCCATCGGGGTCATGCCGCAGGAGCTGAACATGGACCCGTTCTTCACCCCCCGCGCCAGCCTGGAGGTCCAGGCCGGCCTCTACGGCGTGCCGAAATCCGAACGCTGGACCGACGAGCTGCTGGAGCTGGTGGGCCTGACCGATCAGGCCAATGCCTATGCCCGCGCCCTGTCGGGGGGCATGAAGCGGCGGCTGCTGCTGGCCAAGGCGCTGGTCCACCGCCCCCAGATCCTGGTCCTGGACGAACCCACCGCCGGCGTCGACATCACCCTGCGCGAGATGCTGTGGAGGAACGTCCGCCGCCTGAACGACCAGGGCATGACCATCATCCTGACCACCCATTACCTCGAAGAGGCCGAGCAGATGTGCGACGAGATCGCCATCATCAACCATGGCGAACTGATCGTCCGCCAGCCCACGCGCGACCTGCTGGCCCGGACCGACGGCAAGACCCTGGTGCTGGAGACCGGCGGCGACGCCCCGATCCCGCCTCTGCCCCAAGGCGCGCGGGCCGAGACGCGGCCCGACGGGCGTGTGGCGATCACCTATGCGCCCTCGCGGCTGCGCGCCGACCAGATCCTCGACGTGCTGCGCGCGGGCGGGGTGCCGATCCTCGACGTCGCGACCGAACAGCCCGACCTCGAGGATGTCTTCGTCGAACTAACCCGCGACTAGCGCGCGCCCAGCATCGGCCCCATCACCGCGCCGCCCAGGATGTGCAGGTGGAAATGCGGCACCTCCTGCACGCCATGGCTGCCTGCATTGGTGATGGCGCGGAACCCCTCGCCCCGGTCCAGCGACAGCCCCTCCATCGCGCAGACCTCGGCGCAGAGCCGCATGAAGCCCGCGATCTCGGCCTCCGAGGCATTGGCCGCGAAATCGTCGAAGCTGACATAGGCCCCGCGCGGGATCACCAGCACATGGCTGGGCGCCTTGGGGTTGATGTCGCGAAAGGCCAGCGCGTGATCGTTCTGGGCGACGGTGTCATTGGGGATCTCGCCCCGCAGGATGCGGGCGAAGATGTTGCTGTCGTCATAGGCCATGTCGGTCCTTCCTTCAGTCTGCGAAAAGATGCGGCGTCTCGGCCAGGGCCTGCGCCGTGTCGGGGGGCACGGCCAGGAATGCGGCCAGCGCTTGGGCGTTGCGTTCGGGCGGGGCCTGTTCGCTGATGATGCTCAGGTTGCGGAACCCCGCCTCCTTCAGGCGGTCGGCCTCATGTTCCAGATCGCTGCGCACCACGGGCAGCAGCGCCTCGACGATCTCGGGGGGGGCATCGGCGCTGACCAGCCCGACCCGGCCCATATGGCCGCGGATGTAATCGTCGTCGAAGCGGCTGTCCACGAACAGCACCCGCGTCTCGGCCCGGTCCTTGTCGAAATCCGCGATCAGGTCCAGCGCCGATGGGTCCACGCAAAAGACCAGCCGGTCGGCCTCGAACTGGTCGAACATCAGCTTGACCAAGGCGCGGCGATGGCGCGTGCGCTTGTCCAGCGAGGTGGCGACGCCGCCCATGTCGGGCAGGTGCGCATCCTCCTCGTTGAAGACGTAATCGACGGCCGGGATCGGGGTCAGCCCGCGGATGGCATCGGTCAGGCGTTTCGCGATGTGCCATTTCTTGGCCACCACGATCTGGACCACCCGTTCCGCGCCCAGGCTGCCATCGGTTTCCCAGAAGCGCGGCGCGAAGCGGCGCCCGACCCGGCCCCGCCCGGTCAGGAAGGTGAACAGCCGCCGCCCCTCGGCCGCGATGGTGAACTGCTGCCCCTCGGCCTGCCACAGCGCCCCGAGCCGCGCGCGCAGGTCCAGCGCCTCGGGACTGATCTTGCGGGCGAACAGGTAATCCTGGCGCAGCAGGAAATCGTAATGGTCGTTGTAGAAGGTCGTGGGCATCCCGTAATCGCTGAAGATCAGGAAGGTCAGCGTGCGGGTGCGGATCTGGCGCTTGGGCACCAGATGCGCGACCAGGGTCTGAAAGAAGGTCTCGTCCGGGATCCAGGTCGTGCTGAAGAACCGCGGGATCTCGGGGCGGTCGCGGATCAGGGCCAGGATCGCCTCGACCGTCTGGCGGCGCAGGCACCACCATTGCGACCCGATCATCACCTGCAGGTCGCGCGGCACCGCCCGCGTCAGGCCGAACCGCCGCTGCAGGTCCATGCTGGCATAGAACAGCCGTTTCTGCCGCCGCTCGTTGAACCAGTGGCGATAGATCAGCCGCTCCTCCTTGAGGCCGATCTTGATCCAGTCGCCCTTGTGGAAATCGAAGCTCTCGATGTAGTCGCAATCCTCGGCATCCAGGACGCGCCGCGCATATTCCGCCGACTTGATGGGCATGCAGTCGCCCGACAGCATGTAGAAATGGGTGGCTTGGGGAAAGGCCGCCTCGGCCGCGCGCAGGGCCTCCAGGGTGGCGGCGACCAGGGACCATTCGCCCCACCCGCATCGCACGCGCCGCCGCGCGAAGACGACGCCGGGATGATCGGCCAAGGCGTCGCGCACCTGCTGGAACATCGCCTTGGGGGCCCGCCGGTCGAAATGGATCGCGACATAGTCGCCCGTGGCCGTCAGCCGCCGCGCCTGGTCGATCACCCCGTCGGGGTCCTTGTGGGTCAGCAGGATAAAGGCGATCCGTGCCATCGTCAGCGCGCCCTCCGAAGGTCGATTGCGTCGAATCCAACGCAGGGCGTTGAAATTGTCGGATGGTTGAGGTTTGTGTGTGTCATCATTTCCGCGTTCGGGACAAGCAGGGCGATCGGCGCCGCGCTGTCAACCCCGGTCGACGCAATCAGAGCGAGTATCAGGATGGGTTTCCCCGGCGTTTGGATGACGGAAAGTGAAAGTCTGGTCTATCGAGTCGTGCCGAAATGCGCCTGTTCGACGATCGGGCAGATCATGTTCTATTCGGACCACGGGCGCTTCTTCGACGGCGACATCCACGATTCCACCGACGGCATGCACAAATGGGCCCAGGATCACAGCCATGATCCGATCGAACGGGCGGTCCGTGCGCGCAAGGGGGTGACCTTCACCTGCGTGCGCAACCCCTATGCGCGCATCCTGTCATCCTTCTTCGACAAGATCGCGGGCATCCAGCGCAACGGCCGCCGCTATCGCGGCAACCTGGTCCCGCAGCTGATGCAGCGCTACGGCATCGACGTGGGCAGCCCGGAAAACGGTTTCGATTTCGACCAGATCGCCAGCTTCCGCCGGTTCCTGCTGTTCGCGCGCGACACCGTGCGCTTCCGCAAACCGATGGAGCCCGACATCCACTGGTCGGCCATGTCCGGCCATATCTCGACCTTCATCGTGAATGGCGGGCGCTACGACCGGATCTTCTTCACCGAGGCCTTCAACGACGGCATGCAGAAGGTCCTGGATGCCGCCGACAACCCGGTCGAGGTCGATCTGGCCCAAGTCCCGCGCTTCAACGAATCGGAAGGTCACGGGCCCAAGCGGGCCCATAAGGTCAGCGATTATTTCGACGACCTGTCGCGGCACCTGATCTGGGAAATCTACAAGGACGATTTCCAGCTGTTCCGCTATGACTTCGACGACCCCGACAACAAGATGCCCCTGGGCGAGGTCGACCTGGACGAGGTGCACGCCAAGCTGGGCCGCTGAGGGCCCGACCGGGTCACTCCAGATGGCTCTCCAGGAACCACAGGTCCTTGTCGGCGGTGCGCGAGGCCGCGGTCAGGATATCGGCCGTATCCTCGTCCCCCGCATCGCCCACGGCGGCGATCGCTTGGCGCAGATTGGCCCCATGCGCCCGCATCCGCGCACAGATCGCCCGCAGGTGATCCTCGGCCTTGGTCAGGTCGGTGGGATAAGGCTCCAGCCCGGATGCCTCGGCCACGACCTCGGCGGTGCCGCGGGCGGTGCCGTCCAGCTGCTGGACGCGCTCCGCGAATTCGTCCAGATGCGGGTCCAGGTTGGTGCGCACCGTGTCGAACAGCTCGTGGATGGCGATGAAGTTCGGGCCCTTCACGTTCCAATGCGCCTGCTTGATCGCCAGCGCCAGGGCCAGCCCGTCGGCCAGCCGGCCGTTCAGCTCGTCGATCGCCGTCTTGCGGGCATTGTCGCTCAGGCCTTCCAGATTGACCGGCATCGCGGCCTCCTTCTTCCAATGGGTCACGGCCCCAACACCGCCCCGTCGGACCGGGTTCCGCGCATGAAAAAACGGCGCCACGCGATGCGGGCGCCGTTCAGGCCGCAACCCCCGCAAGGGGGCCGCGCAAGGGATGCGATCAGACCGCGCCCTTGATGAAGTTCACCGCGTCGCCGACGGTCTGGATGGTCTCGGCGGCGTCGTCGGGGATCTCGATCCCGAACTCTTCCTCGAAGGCCATCACCAGCTCGACGGTGTCGAGGCTGTCGGCACCCAGATCGTCGATGAACGAAGCGGATTCGACCACCTTGTCCTCGTCGACACCCAGATGCTCGACCACGATCTTCTTCACGCGATCAGCGATATCGCTCATGTCATATCCTCATTGTCGCGGGCATCCGCCCAGGTTTTGCGCGGGCACGACGGCCCGGTTCAGCCCAGGGCGGTTCCCCTGCTGCCAAGGGCCGGGATATAGCACCCATGAACCCTCATGCAACCGCTTTTGCACAGGCCAAGCGGGCTCAGACCATCGCCATGCCGCCATTCACATGCAGCGTGGCCCCGGTGACATAGCCCGCCGCGGGGCTGGCCAGATACAGCACGGCGGCGGCGATGTCCTCGGGACGGCCCATGGCGCCGGCGGGGATCTGGGTCAGGATCTTGCCCTTCTGGTCGTCGGTCAGCTTGTCGGTCATGGCCGTGGCGATGAAACCGGGCGCCACGCAGTTCACGGTGATCCCGCGGCTGGCGACCTCATAGGCCAGGGATTTCGACATCCCCACGACCCCCGCCTTGGCGGCGGCATAGTTGCCCTGCCCCGGATTGCCCGTGGCCCCCACGACCGAGGTGATGTTGACGATCCGCCCCCACCGCGCCTTCATCATGCCCCGCAGCACCGCGCGCGACAGCCGGAAGGTGCTGGTCAGGTTGACCTCCAGCACCTGGGCCCATTCCTCGTCGGACATGCGCATGAACAGGTTGTCGCGGGTGATGCCGGCATTGTTGACCAGGATGTCGACCGAACCCATCGCCTCGGCGGCGGCCTTGGGCAGCGCCAGGACGGATTCCGCATCCCCCAGATCCGCGGTGACCACATGGGCCCGCTCGCCCAGCTTCTCGGCCAGCGCGCGCAGCGGCGCCTCGCGCGTGCCCGACAGGGCGACGGTCGCGCCGGCCCCGTGCAGCGCCTCGGCGACCGCCCCGCCGATCCCGCCCGACGCACCCGTCACCAGCGCGCATTTTCCCGTCAGATCGAACATCCCAAAGCCTCTTCTTCGTTGTGCAAATACCCCGGGGTCCGGGGCGGAGCCCCGGTCCGCCCTCAGCCCTTCAGCGCCGCCAGATCGGCGGGGGCGCCCACATTGCGCACGGTCGCGTCCTTGCTGATGCGCCGGATCATGCCCGACAGGGCCTTGCCCGCGCCGATCTCCCAGAACTCGGTGACGCCGGCCTCGGCCATGTTGGCGATGGATTCCCGCCAGCGCACCGTGCCGGTCACCTGCTCGACCAGCAGGCGGCGGATGGCGCCCGGCTCAATCACCGCCTCGGCGCGGACATTGGCGATCAGCGGCACGGCGGGGGGCTGGATGTCCACGCCCGCCAAGGCATCCGCCATCACCGCGGCCGCGGGCTGCATCAACACCGAATGGAAGGGCGCCGACACGGGCAGCATCAGCGCGCGCTTGGCGCCCGCCGCCTTCATCGCCTCGGCCGCGGCCTCGACCGCGCCCTTGTGCCCCGAGATCACCACCTGCGCGGGATCGTTGTCATTGGCGGCCTGCACGACCTCGTCCCCGCCGATCTCGCGGCAGATGCGGTCCACGGTCTCGAAATCCAGGCCCAGGATGGCGGCCATCGCGCCCTGGCCCACCGGCACGGCCTCCTGCATGGCCTGGCCGCGCAGGCGCAGCAGCCGCGCCGTGTCCGCCAGGCTCAGCGACCCCGCCGCACAGAGCGCCGAATATTCGCCAAGCGAATGGCCCGCCACGAAATTGGCGTCCATGATGTTGATGCCCTCGGCCTCCAGCGCGCGGAAGGCCGCGATCGAGGTGGCCATCAGCGCGGGCTGCGCGTTCTGGGTCAGGGTCAGGGTGTCGGCGTCGCCCTCCCAGATCAGCACCGAGAGGCTTTCGCCAAGCGCCTCGTCGACCTCGTCGAACACGTCCCGCGCGGCGGGATAGGCCCCGGCCAGTTCGCGCCCCATGCCGATCGTCTGTGCACCTTGTCCCGGAAACACGAATGCCCGCATGGCACCCCCCTGATAACGTTGCGTCCCCCGTGGCATAGCCGCTGCGGGGCGCTGCCGCAACCAAGCGCGCCAAAGAGAAACGGGGCCGCAGGGACCCCGTCCGTCCGTTCCATGCCTTGCGGCGGGTCTCAGCCGACCAGTTCGAGGCCCGAGAAGAAGAACGCGATCTCCTCCTTGGCGGTCTCGGGGGCGTCCGAGCCGTGGACCGAATTCTCGCCGACCGACAGGGCGAATTCCTTGCGGATGGTGCCGGCATCGGCCTGCTCGGGATTGGTGGCGCCCATCACTTCGCGGTTCTTGGCGATGGCGTTCTCGCCTTCCAGAACCTGCACGACGACGGGTTCGGAGGCCATGAACTCGACCAGCTCGCCATAGAAGGGACGGTCCTTGTGGACCTCGTAGAACTTGCCCGCCTGTTCGGCCGACAGCTTGATGCGCTTCTGCGCGACGATGCGCAGGCCGGCATCCTCGAACTTGGCGTTGATCTTGCCGGTCAGGTTGCGGCGGGTGGCGTCGGGCTTGATGATGGAAAGCGTGCGTTCGATGGCCATGTCTTCACCTTGTCATTGTCGCGGGCTATGCCCGCCGTGATGGGAAATCCGCGTCCGGTTAACAGGCTTGCCCCGCGCGGGCAAGATCGCCACGCTTGCGGAACCCGACCGACACCACCACCCGGAGACCCGATGACCCAGCCCCCCTGCCCGCGGCCCCGGCCCCCATGCCCCCCGGCCCCGCACCCTCGGCCCCAGAACGCGCGATCACGCCCGGCACGCTGATCGCGGTGGCGGTCCTGACCGTGCTGCTGGCCGCGTCCTGGTTCTGGGCGGATGTCCTGCTGCTGGTCTTTGCCGCGGTGCTGATCGCGGTGGCGCTGCGGGCGGGGGCGGGGATGCTGCACCGCTGGCTGGGGCTGAACGTCAAGATCGGGGTGATCGTCGTCATCTTGGCGGTGATCGGGGCGCTGGCCGCCGTGGGGCGCGTCGCGGGCCAGGCCGTGGCCGAACAGTTCGCGGAACTGGCCGCCTCGGTCCCGGAGGCCTGGGCCGGGGTGAACGACTGGCTGAGCTCCAGCGAGATCGGCACCAGCCTGCAGGAACAGATCGAGGATGCCCCCGACATGACCGATCGCGCCGCCGAGATGGCGCAGCGCCTGCCCGACCTGTTCCAGACCCTGTCGGGCGCGGTCAATGCCACGGTGGGCAGCGTCTTCTCGATCTTTTTGATGCTGATCCTGGCGCTCTATATCGCGATGGAGGCGGAACGCTATCGCCAAGGCACGATCATGCTGGTGCCGCTGCGCCATCGCGACCGCGCGGGAAACATCCTGGACGAGATGGGCCGCAACCTGGCCCTTTGGATGGGCGGCCAGGCGCTGGACATGCTGGCCGTGGCGATCCTGGCCGGGCTGGGGCTGTGGATGCTGGGCGTGCCCTTGGCCTTCATCTTGGCGCTGATCGCGGGGCTGACCAACATCATCCCCATCGTGGGGCCGTTCCTGTCGGGCACGATCGCGGTCCTCTTCTCCTTTACCCAGGGGTTCGAGCTGGCGGTCCAGGTGGCGATCCTCTTCATCGTGATCCAGCTGATCGACGGCGAGATCATCCTGCCGATGATCCAGCGCTTTGCCGTCAGCCTGCCCCCGGCGCTGACGGTGGTGGGGATCATGGCCTTCGGCGGGCTGTTCGGCCTGGTCGGCATCCTGCTGGCGACGCCGCTGCTGGTGATCCTGATCGTGCTGGTCCGCCGCGTCTATGTCGAGGACGTTCTGGGCGACCGCCTGCCGGACTGACGGCCCGGCCCGGCGGTCCCGCGAAAGGACGTCGTGATTCCGACATGCGGGCGCGCTATGGTGCCCGTGCCTTCCGCGGGGGGCGCGCCTTCAGCGTGGGGATTGCCGCATGACGCCGATGATCCGGGGCCGGTACACCGCCCGGCTGGCACGGGACCAGGCCGATCTGCGGGATGCGCAGCGCCTGCGCTGGCTGGCCTTCGTCGCCCGGACCGGCCAGGCCGATGACGGCCACGCGACTGAGGCCGACGCGCTGGACCCGCAATGCAGCCATATGCTGATTCGCGACGCCGAGGGCCGGCTGGTCTGCAGCTTCCGCTTCCTGCCTTTGGAGAACGGATCCCAGATCGCGCGCAGCTATTCCGCGCAGTTCTACGACCTGGCCGCCCTGCAGGATTTCGACGGGCCGATGGTCGAGATGGGGCGCTTCTGCCTGCATCCCGACTGCCGCGATCCCGACGTGATCCGGCTGGCCTGGGCGGCGCTGACGCGATTTGTCCATGACAGCGGGACCGAGATGCTGTTCGGCTGCTCCAGCTTTCTGGGATGCGAGCCCGAACCCCATGCCCAGGCCTTCGCCATGCTGCGCGAACGCCACCTGGCGCCGCGCCGCTGGTGGCCGCGGGTCAAGGCGCCGCAGGTCTTCCGCTTTGCCCGCGGCGCCCGGCAGGCGGCCGATCCGCGCCAGGCCATGGCCGCCATGCCGCCCCTGCTGCGCAGCTACCTGGCCTTGGGGGGTTGGGTCAGCGACCATGCGGTGGTCGATCCGGTGCTGCGGACCATGCATGTCTTCACCGGGGTCGAGATCCGCGCCATCCCCCCCGCCCGCCGCCGCCTGCTGAGCGCCATGGCTGAACAGCCCGCCTGATCGTCAGGCACCCTGCCCGCCGATTGGGCAGACGCCCCGCCTCTGCCCAGCCCATCGGCAGAAATCGCCCCTCCTGCGATTGACCTGGCGCCCGACCCGGCGCCCCTTGCGGCCATGTTGGACGCCCGCCCCCCCGTGACCCAGATGCAGCGCAGCCAAGGCGCGGCGCAAGTCGTCATGGGCCGACGCGGGCTGATCGATCTGGCGCAGCGCGGATCAGCCAAGGCGATGCTGCCGCGCATGACCGCGGGCCTGCCCGAGATCGTGTTCCTGAACACCTCGGGCGGGCTGGCCTCGGGCGACCGGCTGGAATTCGGCGTGACCCTGCGCCCGGGCACCGCCGCCTTGGCCACCACCCAGACCGCCGAACGCGCCTATCGCGCCGAAGGCCCCCCGGCGCAGGCCCGCGTCACCCTGACCCTGGGCGCCGATGCCCGCCTCGACTGGCTGCCGCAGGAGACGATCCTCTATGACGGCGCGCGGCTGGACCGGGTGACCTTGGTCGATCTGGCCCCCGGCGCCAGCTGCCTGATGATCGAGATGCTGGTCCTGGGCCGTCTGGCCATGGGCGAGCGCCCGACCCGCATCGCGCTGAGCGACCGGCGCGTGATCCGGCGGGCGGGCCGCATCCTGCATCACGACGCGCTGGCCTTGGACGATGCGGCGCTGTCGCGGCTGTCGAACCATGCGCTGACCGGCGGGCGGCCTGCGATGGCCAGCCTGGTGCTGGCCGCGCCCGACGCGCCCGACCGGCTGGCGGCGCTGCGCGCGGTCCTGGACGAACCCGGCGTGGATGCCGCCGCATCCGCCCCGCCGGGGCGGCTGGTCCTGCGCGCGCTGGCGGGCGACGGCTGGCCTTTGCGCCGACAGATCGCCCGCGCGCTGGCCGCGCTGCGCCCCGACCCCCTTCCCCGAACCTGGCAGGTGTGACGCCATGAACCTTACCCCCCGCGAACGCGAGAAGCTGATGGTCTCGGTCGCCGCCATGGTGGCGCGCAACCGCCTGGCCCGCGGCGTCAGGCTGAACCATCCCGAGGCCATCGCCCTGATCACCGATTTCGTGGTCGAGGGCGCCCGCGACGGCCGCTCGGTCGCCGATCTGATGCAGGCGGGCGCGCATGTGATCCGCGCCGATCAATGCATGCCCGGCATCCCCGGCATGATCGAATCGGTCCAGGTCGAGGCGACCTTTCCCGACGGCACCAAGCTGGTGACCGTGCATCACCCGATCCGCGACGAGGCCCCCGAATGACCCATCCCGTCCCCGGCCAGATCATCACCCCCGACGGCCAGATCGCCCTGAATGCGGGCCGCCGCACCATCACGCTGATGATCGCCAATACCGGCGACCGCCCGATCCAGGTCGGCAGCCATTACCATTTCGCCGAGACCAACCCCGCGCTGGATTTCGACCGCGAGGCCGCGCGCGGCATGCGCCTGGCCATCCCCGCAGGCACCGCCGTCCGGTTCGAGCCCGGCCAGTCGCGCGAGGTGACGCTGGTCGATTACGCGGGCGACCGGATCGTGCACGGCTTTCGCGGCCGGATCGGGGGTGCGCTGTGACGACGCTGTCCCGCGCCGATTACGCCGCGCTCTACGGTCCCACCACCGGCGACCGCATCCGCCTTGCCGACACCCAGATCATCATCGAGGTCGAACGCGACCTGACCATCCCGGGCGAGGAGGTCAAGTTCGGCGGCGGCAAGGTCGTCCGCGACGGCATGGGCCAGTCCCAGATCACGCGCGCGGGCGGCGCGATGGACACGGTCATCACCGGAATCGTGGTCTTTGACCATCAGGGCATCGTCAAGGCCGATGTGGGCATCCGCGACGGGCGCATCGCGGGCATCGGCAAGGCGGGCAATCCCGACACCCAGCCCGGCGTGACCCTGATCATCGGCCCCGGCACCGAGATCATCGCCGGCGAAGGCCGCATCCTGACGCCCGGCGGGTTCGACTGCCACATCCACTACATCTGCCCGCAACAGGTGGATCATGCACTGCATTCCGGGGTCACGACCCTGCTGGGCGGCGGCACCGGCCCCGCGCATGGCACCTTGGCCACGACCTGCACGCCGGGGCCGTGGCACATCGCCCGCATGCTGGAGGCCTGCGCCGAGCTGCCGGTGAATATCGGCATCGCGGGCAAGGGGAACGCCTCGCTGGCCGCGCCCTTGGAGGAACAGATCCGCGCCGGCGCCTGCGCGCTGAAGCTGCACGAGGATTGGGGCACCACGCCCAAGGCCATCGACACCTGCCTGACCGTGGCCGATGCGATGGACGTGCAGGTGATGATCCATACCGATACGCTGAACGAATCGGGCTTTGTCGAGGACACGATGGCCGCCATCGGCGGGCGCACCATCCACGCCTATCACACCGAAGGCGCGGGCGGCGGGCATGCCCCCGACATCATCCGCATGGTCGGCATGGCGAATGTCCTGCCCTCGTCTACGAACCCCACGCGCCCCTATACCGCCAACACGGTCGAGGAGCATCTGGACATGCTGATGGTCTGCCATCACCTCGACCGCCGCGTCCCCGAGGACGTGGCCTTTGCCGAATCCCGCATCCGCAAGGAGACCATCGCCGCCGAGGATATCCTCCACGATCTGGGTGCCTTCAGCGTGATTTCCTCGGACAGCCAAGCGATGGGCCGGATCGGCGAGGTCATCATCCGCACCTGGCAGACCGCGTCCAAAATGCGCCAGCAGCGCGGGCGGCTGGAGGGCGAGCAGGGCCAGAACGACAACCTGCGCGCCCGCCGCTATATCGCAAAATACACGATCAACCCGGCCATCGCGCATGGGGTCAGTACCCATATCGGCTCGATCACGCCCGGCAAGCGCGCCGATCTGGTCCTGTGGTCGCCCGCCTTCTTTGCGGCCAAGCCCGAGATGGTGCTGGTCGGCGGGCAGATCAGCGTGGCGCAGATGGGCGATCCCAACGGCTCGATCCCGGTGCAGCCGATCTTCTCGCGACCCATGTGGGGGCATACGGGGCGTGCCTCGGCTCTGTTCCTGTCCCGCGCGGGGCTGGAGGCCGGGGCCGCCGGCCATCTGTCCAAGACTCTGATCGCGGTGGAAGACACCCGCGGTATCGGCAAGGCCGACATGGCGCTGAACGACGCCATGCCCGCAATCGAGGTCGATCCCGAAACCTACGAGGTCCGCGCCGATGGATCTTTGTTAACCTGCGAGCCCGCGACGGAACTGCCGCTGGCGCAACGCTATTTCCTCTTTTGAGGGAGGACCAGACCATGATTGCAACCGCTCATTCCATCATCCGCAACGCCCCCGCGCCCTTCGACGGCGAGATCGCGCTGGATTACGAAGGCCGCCTGCTGCGCCGCAAGCGCCTGGCCTGCGCGGGGGGGGATTTCATGGTCGACCTGCCCGAGGTCACCAGCCTGGACGACGGCGACGCGTTCGAACTGTCCGACGGCCGCCAGATCGTCGTGCGCGCCGCGCCCGAGCCGGTGCTGATCATCCGCGGCAACCTGCCCCGGCTGGCCTGGCATATCGGCAACCGCCACACCCCCTGCCGGATCGAGGCCGACCGCCTGATCATCCGTCAGGACCACGTGCTGGAGGCGATGCTGCGCCAGCTGGGCGCCGATCTCTGCCGCAAGGACCTGCCCTTCCGCCCCGAGGGCGGCGCCTATGGCCATGGCCGCACCTTCGGCCATGACCACGGATCCCACCACGGGCACCATCACGGGGCGGGCGAACATGTGCATGCCCATTCCCACGCCCATGCCCATGCCCATGCCCATGCCGAGGCGCATGACCACGCCTGACGCCGCCCGGCTGAGCCTGCAGCAGATGATGTCGCCCGCCTTTCCGGTGGGCGGTTTCGCTTGGTCTCAGGGGCTGGAATGGGCGATGGATCAAGGGCTGGCGGATCGCGCCGGGCTGGCCCCTTGGCTGGAGGATTGGCTGCATCGCGGATCGGGCTGGACCGATGCGGTGCTGCTGTCGCTGGCGCTGCGGACGGATGCGGACCGGGCGGCTCTGGACGATCTGGCCCGCGCGGCCTGCCTGACCAGCCAGCGCCTGACCGAGACGGTCGAACAGGGAACGGCCTTCGCCGCCAATGTCGCGGCCCTGACCGGGACCGACCAGCCGCCCGCCGCCCTGCCCGTCGCGGTGGGCCGGGCCTGCGCCGCCCTGCCCCTGCCCGCGCCCGAGATCATCGCGGCCTTCCTGCAGGCCCAGGCCGCCGGGCTGATCGGCGCGGCGGTGCGGTTCCTGCCGCTCGGCCCGGTCGAGGGCCAGCGCCTGCTGGCCGCGATGCGCGCGCCCATCCTGGCCACCGCAGACCGCGCGGCCGGGGCCGGCATCGACGCCCTTGCCAGCGCCACCTGGGGCGCCGACATTGCCGCCATGCGCCACGAAACAATGACCACGAGGATCTTCCGATCATGAGCCATAACGGCCCCCTCCGCGTCGGCATCGGCGGCCCCGTCGGCGCCGGCAAGACGACCCTGACCGAACAGATCGCCCGCGCCCTGGCCCCGCGCCTGTCCATGGCGGTGATCACCAACGACATCTATACCCGCGAGGATGCCGAGGCGCTGATGCGCGCCCAGGTCCTGCCCGCCGAGCGCATCAGGGGGGTGGAAACGGGCGGCTGCCCCCATACCGCCATCCGCGAGGATGCCAGCATCAACCTGGCCGCCATCGCCGACCTGAACGCGGCCTTCCCGGACCTGGATCTGGTGCTGATCGAATCGGGGGGCGACAACCTGGCCGCGACCTTCAGCCCGGAACTGGCGGACCTGACGATCTATGTGATCGACACGGCTGCGGGTCAGGACATCCCGCGCAAGCGCGGGCCCGGCCTTGCGCGCTCTGACCTGCTGGTGGTCAACAAGACCGACCTCGCGCCGCATGTGGGCGTGGACGCGGCGCTGCTCGAATCCGATGCGCGTGCCTCGCGCGGGACGCGGCCGGTGGTCATGGCGCAGCTGCGCCATGGCGCGGGCGTGGACCAGATCGTCGATTTCCTGATCGAGCAAGGCGGCCTGACCCCCGCCTAAGCCGCAGGCATCTGCCCCGGCAGGTGCCTGCTTGCGCGCCATTGGCGGAACCGGCGCGCGCAACCCTGCCCGAATCCTCGCCAACTGCCCGAAATCCCGCTCTTTCTGCACCTGCGAAGGCCGCGACGAGCCTTCCGTCAGGGATGAATGGCCCCCGCGCGGGGCGCAGGGAAACGGGGACCCCATGAAGAAACTGACCGGCATTCTGATGGCGACCAGCGCGCTGACGCTGGCCACGATGGCCCATGCGCAGGACGGCGAGCCAATCAAGATCGGCGTTCTGCATTCGCTGTCGGGCACGATGGCGATTTCGGAAACCACGCTGAAGGACACCGTCCTGATGATGGTCGAACAGCAGAACGCCAAGGGCGGCGTGCTGGGCCGCCCGCTGGAGGCGGTGGTCGTCGATCCGGCCTCCGACTGGCCGATGTTCGCCGAACGCGCCCGCGAGCTGCTGACCGTCAGCGAGGTCGACGTGATCTTCGGCTGCTGGACCAGCGTCAGCCGCAAGGCCGTGCTGCCCGTGCTGGAGGAACTGAACGGCCTGATGTTCTATCCGGTGCAGTATGAGGGCGAGGAATCCTCGAAGAACGTCATCTATACCGGCGCCGCGCCGAACCAGCAGGCCATCCCGGCCGTCGATTACATGATGGAGGAGCTGGGTGTCGAATCCTGGGCGCTGCTGGGGACGGACTATGTCTATCCGCGCACGACGAACAACATCCTCGACGCCTATCTGAAGGCGAATGGCGTGGCGGACGAGGATATCTTCGTCAACTATACCCCCTTCGGCCATTCCGACTGGTCGCGGATCGTGTCCGACGTGGTCGCGCTTGGCGCGGGCGGCAAGAAGGTGGGCGTCGTCTCCACCATCAACGGCGACGCGAATGTGGGCTTCTACAAGGAGCTGGCGGCGGCGGGGATCTCCTCCGACGACATTCCCGTGATGGCCTTCTCGGTCGGCGAGGAGGAGCTGTCGGGCCTGGATACCGCGAACTTGGAGGGGCATCTGGCGGCCTGGAACTACTTCCAGTCGGCCGAGACGCCCGAGAACGAGGAATTCATCGCCGCCTGGCAGGACTTCATGGGCCCGGACCGGGTGACGAACGACCCGATGGAGGCCACGATGATCGGCTTTTCCGCATGGGTCGCGGCCGTCGAGGCGGCGGGCACCACCGATGTGGACCCGGTCCTCGACGCCATCGTGGGCATCGAGGTGCCGAACCTGACCGGGGGCACCGCGACGGTCCTGCCGAACCACCACATCACCAAGCCCGTCCTGATCGGCGAGATCCGCGCCGACGGCCAGTTCGACATCGTCAGCCAGACCGAGCCTGTCCCCGGCGACGCCTGGACCGACCATCTGCCCGAATCGGCGGTGCTGGAGGCCGACTGGCCGGGCAAGGGCTGCGGCATGTGGAACACCGAGACGGACAGCTGCGTGCAGGTCCAGTCGAACTATTGATCGCCAAAGGCCGGGCGTGACCGCGCCCGGCCTCTTTTGCCAAAGGATATGCGCGTGCCCTTCCTGATCGCCCCGCTTCTGGCGGCGCTGCTGGCGCTGTTGCCGCTGGCCGCCACCGCCAATCCCGCGCTGGACGCCGTCATCGCCGGGAACCTGGACCAGATCGAACAGCCCTCGCGCCGCACGGTCGAGCCGCTGGTGGCCGAAATCGCCGCCACCGGCCCCGAGGGGCTGGCGCTCTTGCAGGCCTGGGCCGATCGCAGGCTGGGGCTGACCGATGACGGGCGCGCGGCCATCGTGGATGGCGACACGGCCACCGATGCGGTGACGGGCACGCCCATCACGCCCGCGCCGCGCACGCTGCGCCCCAATGCTGGCGTTCGCGGCGTCATCGAGGCGGCGCTGGCCGCGGGCGCGCTGTCCGACCCCTCGCCCGCCCGGCGCGCGGCCGCGCTGGACAGCCTGTCGCGGGGCGCCGATGCCGCGGGGCTGGAGGCACTGCGCGCCGCGCTGGACGATCCCGACCCCGCGCTCGCCGCCCGCAAGGCGCGGCTGGAGCGTCTGCTGACCATCCAGCACGACCCCGACGGCGCCGCCCGCGTGGCCGCGATCCAAGGGCTGGCGGGCGATGTGGGCCTCGATTTCCGCGCCGCGCTGAACCCGCTGCTGGCCACGCGCCGCGTGGTGACGCAGGACGAACCCACGGGCAATGTCGCGCGCGAACTGAGCCCCGGCAGCGACGCCCTGCCGCGCCAGGCCGCCATCGCCATGTTGGTCGATGCTGGCGCGCTGGACCCCGCCCTGACGCCCGCCGAACAGCGCACGCGCCTTGCCGCCAACATCGTGGATGGCCGCGTGGGCGGCATCCCCGTGCCCCTGCTGTCGGACCCCGCGCAGCGCGACCGCGCCTATGAGGCGCTGGAGGCCGCAGGCACCGTCCCCCCCGCCGCCACCACGGCGGAGATCGACGCGGCGCTGGACGCGCACCGCTTCTTCGACCTTTATGCCGAAGCCGACCCAACGGTGACCGAGGCCGCCCAGGCCGCGCAGACCCGCGCCCAGGTGCGGCTGGCCGCGATGCAGGGGATCGATCTGGGGCTGGACGCGCTGTCGCTCGCCTCGATCTATTTCCTGGCGGCGATCGGGCTGGCCATCACCTTCGGCGTCATGCGGGTCATCAACATGGCGCATGGCGAATTCATCATGATGGGCGCCTATACCGCCTATACCGTCCAGACGATCATTGCCGACCGCACCCTGTCGCTGATCGTGGCGCTGCCCCTGGCCTTCGCGGTGACGGCGCTGGCGGGGGTGGTCCTCTACCGCCTGGTGATCCGGCATCTGGCGCATCGCCCGCTGGAGACGCTGCTGGCGACCTTCGGCGTCTCCATCGCGCTGCAGCAGCTGGCCAAGAACGTCTTCGGCACCCAAGCCCGCCCCCTGACCGCCCCCGCCTGGCTGGAGGGGTCGATCACCATCAACGACGTGATCGGCATCAGCTCGATCCGGGTGGCGATCTTCGTGCTGGCGCTGATGTTCCTGGCGCTGTTCCTGTTCATCATGAAGCGCACGCGCTTGGGGCTGGAGGTCCGGGCGGTCACCCAGAACCCCGGCATGGCGGCCAGCATGGGCATCAACCCCGACCGGATCGCCATGATGACCTTCGGTCTCGGCTCCGGCATCGCGGGGATCGCGGGGGTGGCCATCGGGCTCTTCGCGCAGGTTACGTCGGAACTGGGCCAGCAATATATCGTGCAAAGCTTCATGACCGTGGTCGTGGGCGGCGTCGGCAATATCTGGGGCACGCTGGCGGGGGCCACGCTGATCGGCGGGCTGTCCAAGATCATCGAATCGCTGAACCCCTCGAACACGCTGGCGGCGCAGACCTTCATGATCCTCTTCATCATCATCTTCATCCAGTTCCGGCCGCGCGGGATCATCCCGCAAAAGGGCCGCGCGGCGGAGGCCTGAGCCATGACCCGAACCCCCTTCGTGCTGCGCCACCCCTCGGTGCTGGTCGTGCTGGCGGTGCTGGCGGTCTTCACCGCCGCCGTCACCGCGGGCAGCGCAGCCTATGGATCGGGCGCGATCCCGGTCTCGATGATCAAGCTTCTGGGCAAGACCCTGTGCCTGGCGCTGGCGGCGGTGGCGATGGATCTGGTCTGGGGCTATCTGGGCATCCTGTCGCTTGGCCAGATGGCCTTCTTCGGGCTTGGCGGCTACATGATCGGGCAATGGCTGATGTATGCCCGGACCGAGACCATCGTCGCGGCCCAGCTGGCCCAGCAGCCCATCCCCGCCACCGCGCAGGAATTGCAGGACGCGGTCACCAACCAGATCTTCGGCGTGGTCGGATCGTCGGACCTGCCGCTGGTCTGGAGCTTCGCCCATTCGCTGACCCTGCAGCTGATCCTGGTGCTGGCGGTGCCGGGCCTTCTGGCGTTGGTCTTCGGCTGGCTGGCCTTCCGCTCGCGCGTGAACGGCGTCTATCTGTCGATCCTGACGCAGGCGATGACGCTGGCGCTCGCGCTGTGGCTCTTTCAGAACGACAGCGGGTTTCGCGGCAATAACGGGCTGTCGGGCCTGCAGAACATCCCCGGCCTGGAGGATCGCGGCCAGGCCGTGCTGTCGGTCTGGTTCCTCTGGGGATCGGCCTTGGCGCTGGCCCTGGGCTACGCGCTGGCCGCCTGGCTGGTCAGCGGCAAGTTCGGCAGCGTCGTGCGCGCCATCCGCGACGACGAGACGCGGGTGCGGTTCCTGGGCTACCCGGTCGAGGGGTTCAAGCTGGTCGTCTTCACCATCGCCGCGATGATGACTGCCTTGGCGGGGGCGCTGTATTATCCGCAGGCGGGGATCATCAACCCCGCGGAAATGATGCCCATCGCCTCGATCTATCTGGCGGTCTGGGTGGCGATCGGCGGGCGCGGCAGGCTCTATGGTGCGGTGATCGGGGCGGTGATCGTGTCGCTTCTGTCCAGCTGGTTCACCGGCGGGCGGGCGCCATCCATCACCCTGCCGGGCTATGTCATCAACTGGGTCGATTGGTGGCAGGTCGCGCTTGGGGTGACCTTCGTGCTGGTCACGCTGTTTGCGCCGCGCGGCATCGCGGGGGTGGTGGACCTGATGCCGCGCAAGGGGGGCCGGGCATGAGCGCGCTTCTGGAAGTCAGCGGGATCAGCAAGACCTTCGACGGGTTCCGCGCGATCAACAACCTGTCCTTTTCCATCGGCGCGGCGGAACTGCGCGCGGTGATCGGGCCGAACGGGGCGGGCAAGACGACCTTCATGGATATCGTCACCGGCAAGACCCGCCCCGACGAGGGGCAGGTCCTGTGGGGTCCGAATTCGCAGTCGCTGCTGAAGATGAACGAGGCCCAGATCGCCCGCGCGGGCATCGGCCGCAAGTTCCAGCGCCCTACGGTCTTCGAGGATCAGACCGTCGCCGAGAACCTGACCATGGCGCTGAAGGCCCCGCGCGGGCCTTTGGACGTGCTGCGCTGGCGCCCCTCGGCCGCCAGCGCGGCGCGGGTGGCGGAACTGGCGGCCGAGGTGGGCCTGTCTGAGGCGCTGCCCCGCCGCGCGGGCGAGCTGAGCCACGGCCAGAAGCAATGGCTGGAGATCGGGATGCTGCTGGCCTCGGACCCGCAGCTGCTGCTGGTGGACGAACCGGCGGCGGGCATGACCCTGGCCGAACGCGAGCTGACGACGACGCTGCTGTGCCGGCTGGCCGAGACGCGGGCGGTGGTCGTGGTGGAACATGACATGGATTTCGTGCGCCGCCTGAACTGCCGCGTGACGGTGCTGCATCAGGGCGCGGTCCTGGCCGAGGGGTCGCTGGACCATGTGACCCGCAATCCCGACGTGATCGAAGTCTATCTGGGGAGGTGAGCGATGCTGGAGGCCAAGGGCCTGACCCTGCATTACGGCGGCAGCCAGATCCTGCACGGGATCGACCTGACCGCGCGGCCCGGCGCGGTGACCTGCGTGATGGGCAATAACGGCGTGGGCAAGACCTCGCTGATGCAGCTGCTGGCGGGGCGGCATCCGCGATCCGGCGGCGATCTGGCGCTGGACGGGACGGCGCTTGGCCGGGTCTCGGCGCAGCGGATGGCGCGGATGGGGGTGGGATACGTCCCGCAGGGGCGGGCGATCTTTCCGACCCTGACCGTGCGCGAGAACCTGGAGACAGGCTTTGCCTGCCTGCCCCGTGCCGAGCGGCGCGTTCCCGATGAGATCTATGACAGCTTTCCGGTTCTGGCCGAGATGGCGGGGCGTCGCGGCGGCGATCTGTCGGGCGGCCAGCAACAGCAACTGGCCATCGCGCGGGCGCTGATCACCAAACCGCGCATCCTGCTGCTGGACGAGCCGACCGAGGGGATCCAGCCCAATATCATCGCCCAGATCGGCCGGGTCATCGCCGCCCTGCGCGACCGGGGCGACATGGCCATCGTGCTGGTCGAGCAGTTCTTCGACTTCGCATGGGATCTGGGCGACGCGTTCCTGGTGATGGAGCGCGGGCGTGCCGTCATGCAGGGGCCGAAGGGGCGCCTGTCGCGCGGTGATCTGCATGCCCGGCTGGCGGGGCATCAGGCGGCGTGAGGCTTTGGGTATTTGGGCAACGGAGAAGGGGCGGGCGTCAGCGCTTGCGTTCCCACCGCCCGGATTCCTCGGACCAGTATTCGCAGGTCATGGCGGCGTCGGAAAGCTGGCGCCATTGGGTGCGGGCGGTGGTCAGCGCTTGGGGGTCGTGGCCGTCGAAGAGGATCCAGCAGCGTTCCAAGGGCACCAGCGCGGCGGGGTCAAGGGGGGCGCCCTCCAGCGTCATCAGGGCCTGGGGGGCGTTGGACGCGGGCTGGTCGGGGGCGGTCAGCAGCACCGGCTGGCGCGCGTCATGCGGCCCGCCCGCGCGGCCATGCGGCAGGAAGCCATCGCCCTGCCACAGATGGCCGTCCAGGCGGTCCAGCAGGTCGGGCGACAGGGCGCGCAGTTCCACCCGCCAGCCCGCGGAGAGCGCGCGCGTCAGCAGCACCGGCACGAGATCCTCGGCCGGGCTGCGGGTCAGGTGGTAGAACAGCGCCTTGACCATGGGCCCTCAGCGCCCTGATGCGGCCATGGGGTCCCGCCCCCCGGTCGGGGGGGACGGGAGGTGGCGGGGTCGCGGGATCACTGGCCTTCGAACCGGTCGCGGACCAGGCGGTCCAGCGTCATCACGCCCCAGCCCGTCGCGCCCTTGGGCGCCAGGTCCGTGGCCGAGGGCGGCAGCGTCACCCCCGCGATGTCGATATGCGCCCAGGGCTGGCCGTCCTTGATGAAGCGCGCCAGGAACTGGGCCGCGGTGATCGAGCCCGCCGCGCGACCGCCGGTATTCTTCATGTCGGCCAGGCGGCAGTTGATCAGGCTGTCATAGGACTTGCCCAAGGGCAGGCGCCACGCGCCCTCGCCCTCGGTCCGGGCGGCGGCCAGGATCTGGTCGGCCAGCGCGTCGTCATTCGAGAAGACGCCCGCATTGTCATGGCCGAGCGCGATGATCACCGCCCCGGTCAGGGTCGCCAGGTCGATGACGGCGCGCGGCTGATAGGTTTCCTGCGCGTACCAGAGGACATCGGCCAGGACCAGGCGGCCCTCGGCGTCGGTGTTCACGACCTCGATCGTGTCGCCCTTCATGGATTTCAGGATGTCGCCGGGGCGATAGGCGCGGCCGTCGGGCATGTTTTCCACCAGGCCCACCAGGCCCACGACATTGGCCTTGGCGCGGCGCAGGGCCAGGGCGCGCATGGTGCCCGCGACGACGCCCGCGCCGCCCATGTCCATGGTCATCTCCTCCATCCCTGCGCCGGGCTTGATCGAGATGCCGCCGGTGTCGAAGACGACACCCTTGCCGACCAGCGCCAAGGGCGCCTCGTCCCCGCCGCCGTTCCAGCGCATCACCACGACCTTGGAGGGCGATTCGCTGCCTTGGCCCACGGCCAGCAGGGCGCGCATGCCCAGCTTGGCCAGTTCGTCCTCGTCCAGGACCTCGACCTCGAGGCCCAGTTCGCGCATGGCCAGCAGGCGGTCGGCGAAATCGGTGGTGGTCAGGACATTGGCCGGTTCGTTCACCAGATCGCGGGTGAAGAACACGCCCTCGGCCACGGCGGCGGCGTCGCGGGCCTGGCGGGCCAGCGATTCGGGGTCCTTGACCATGATCGTCACCCGGGCGCGGTCGCCGATGGGTTCGGCGGGTGCGTCGGCGCGGTCGGCGGCCTGGGCGTCGGACAGGACCGCGTCGTCGGATGCGGCCTCGGCCTCGGGGATGGTGGCGCCGGATTTCGGCGCGGCATCGGGATCGACGGGCTTGGTCTTGTAGGCATCGAAGTCATAGCCGCGCAGTGCCAGCCCGAAGGCCAGATCGCCCGCCAGCTTGCTGGGCCCGGCCATGACCAGCGTATGGGCGGTGCCCAGTTTCGCGCCCAGGGCCGCGCCCGCGCGGCGCGCCTCGGCCTGGCTGGAACCCGCGGGCAGATGCACCAGCACCAGTGCATCGGCGGCCATGCCGGCAGGGAAGGCCAGTTCCAGCACCTGGCCCGGCTTCAGCGCGCGCCCCGCCTTGGAGGCCAGCGCCCGGGTGGCGGCGTCGCGCGCCGCGCGCGGCAGGCGGCCCGGCAGCTTGTCCGGCGCGGTCAGCACCAAGGCCACGCGGCCCTTGTGATCGACCAGCTTTTCCGGCGCGGTTTCGGTGAAGGTGATTTCGACAGGCTGGGTCATGGCTTCCTCACGTCTGGTTGGGGGCGACCCTAGACCCCCGTCCGGCCCTTTTCCAGAGCCGCCCTTGCCGCTAAGCAGGACGGAACGTCACGCAGGATGCCCGCATGCCCCGGATCGACCGCTATATCCTTGCCCAACTGCTGACGCTGTTCGGTTTCTTCGCGCTGGTGCTGGTCTCGGTCTATTGGATCAACCGGGCGGTCAGCCTGTTCGACGATCTGCTGAATGACGGCCAGACCGCGCTGGTGGTGCTGGAATTCACGGCGCTGACCCTGCCCTTGGTGATTTCCGTGGTGCTGCCGGTGGCGGCCTTCGCGGCCACGGCCTATGGCACCAACCGCCTGGCCGGGGAATCCGAGCTGGTGGCGATGCAGTCGGCGGGCCTGGGGCCGTGGCGGCTGGCGCGGCCGGTCCTGGTCTTCGGGATCATGGTCGGGCTGATGGTCGCGGTGCTGGTCCACGGGCTGGTGCCCATGGCCCGCGCCCGCCTGGCCGATCGCAGCGCCGAGATCGCCGAGAACGTCACCGCCCAGTTCCTGCGCCCGGGCGCCTTCCAGTATCCGGCATCCGACGTCACCCTGTTCATCCGCGACATCGCGGCCGATGGCCGCCTGCTGGACCTGTTCATCGAGGATGGCCGCGACCCGGCGCGGCAGGTGACCTATACCGCACAGGAATCGCTGGTCGTGCGGACCGAGACCGGCCCCGTCCTGATCCTGCTGGAGGGCATGGCCCAGGAGCTGCGCCCCCGCGATGGCGTGCCTGCCCTGTCGGTGACGCGTTTCGACGAATTCAGCTATGACATCGGGGCGCTGTTCTCGGCCGGCGGCGATCGGCGGCGCGATCTGCGCGATTTCGGCACGCTGGCCCTGCTGTCGCCCGATGCGGCGCTGCTGCAGGCGACGGGCGCCACCCCCGGCGATGCCCGGCGCGAGGCGCATGAGCGGCTGGCCCAACCCCTGCTGTCGCCCATCGCGGCGATGCTGGGCTTTGCCACGCTGCTGATCGGCGGGTTTTCGCGGTTCGGGGTCTGGCGGCAGGTGGGCTGGGCGATCCTGGGGCTGATCGCGGTGCAGTTCCTGTCCAACGCCGCCGCCAACCAGGTGGGGCGCGACGCGGCGCTATGGCCGATCCTCTATCTGCCGGCGGGGTTCGGGGCGGTGCTGTCGATGGCGCTGCTGTGGCTGGCGGCGCGGCCGCGCGGGCCCAAAACGGGGGCGCGGGCATGATCCTGGCCTTCTATGTCGCGCGGCGCTTTTTACGGGCCTTCCTGCTGATCGCGGGGGTGTTCCTGCTGATCCTGTTCCTGATCGACATGATCGAGATGATCCGCCGCTTTTCGGGCCGCGACATCGGCCTGGCGGGGGCTGCGCGGCTGGCCGGGCTGAACATCGCGGGCAGCTTCTATGCGATCCTGCCGCTGATGACGGTGCTGGCGGGGATCGCGCTGTTTCTCGGGCTGGCCCGCAGCTCCGAGATGGTCGCCATCCGCGCATCGGGGCGGTCGGGGCTGCGGCTGATCCGGGCGCCGGTCGGTGCGGCGATCCTGGTGGGCGCGCTGGCCGTGGGGCTGCTGAACCCCCTGGTCGCCGCGACCGGGTCGCTCTACGACGAGGCCGTGGCCGGGATCGACCGTGCCGGCAGCCAGACCGTCAGCCTGGGCGACAGCGCCGTCTGGCTACGCCAGGCCGTCCAGCAGGACGGGCGCGAGGCCGGCCAGATCGTCATCCGCGCCACCCGCACCAGCGCCGACGGGCTGACGCTCTATGGGGCCAGCTTCCTGGTCTTCGATGCCGATGCGGGCCCAGTGCGGCGCATCGAGGCGCGCGAGGCCCGGCTGGAACCCGGCGCATGGGCCCTGACCGATGTGGGCGATTTCCCGCTGGACCAGCCCAACCCCCAGGCCGGTGTGGCGCGTCAGGACAGCATGCGGCTGGCATCCGACCTGACGGCGCAGCGCATCCGCGACGGGTTCGGCCGCCCGGAATCGGTGCCGGTCTGGCAGCTGCCCGATTTCATCGCCGGGCTGGAACGCGCGGGCTTTTCCGCGTCCCGCCACAAGACCTGGTTCCAGATGGAGCTGGCCCGCCCCTTCCTGATGGCCGCGATGGTGATGATCGCCGCCGCCTTCACCATGCAGCATGTGCGCGGGCGCAACACGGGTGCGGCGGTGCTGATGGCCTTCGGCGCGGGGATCGCGCTGTTCTTTCTGCGCAATCTGGCGCAGGTTCTGGGCGATAACGGGGAGATCCCGGCGGCGATGGCCGCCTGGACGCCGCCCCTGGTCGGCGCGATGCTGGCCTTGGGCCTGATCTTGCGACGGGAGGACGGATGATGGGTCCCAGACATGGCCGCGCGGCCCCCGCAGTGATCGCCGCGCTGATCGCGGGCCTGGCCCAGCCCGTGGCGGCGCAGGTCAGCCCCGAACGCACCGGCATCGCGCCCGGCATCCTGACCATGCCCGGCATGGCCAATATCGCCCCCACCGGCCCCTTCGGCGGGGTGACGGCCTTGGCCCCCGAGGCATCGGCCCTGGGCTCGAACCCGGTCGGCGACCGCACCCCCACCCCCAGAGCCCGCCCACCGCCGAACCCGACACCATTGTGACCCTGCCGGGCGGCACCGCGCCCGCCACGGCCACCGCGCCCGCGACGGTGCTGGCCGATGCGGTCCAGCTGCAGGGGGACGGCACGCTGGTCGCCTCGGGCGGGGTGGTGGTCTGGCACCAAGGCGCGCGGCTGGTCGCGTCATCGGTGCGGGTGGACGGGGCGTCGGGCGATCTGACCATCGCGGGGCCGATCCATCTGTCGCGCCCCGGCGCCGCCGATCCCGATGCCGAGGCCGTGCTGATCGCCGACAGCGCCCAGCTGGACCGCGAATTGCAGGACGGCATCATCCTGGGCGCGCGGCTGGTCCTGGCGCGGGAACTGCAGCTGGCCTCGGACCGGGTCACCCGCCGCGAGGGCGGCCGGATCACCGAGCTGGGCAATGTCGTCGCATCGGCCTGTCATGTCTGCGCGGGCGACGACAACCCCCTGTGGGAGATCCGCGCCCGGCGCATCACCCATGACGCCCAGACCCGGCTGATCACCTTCGAACGCCCGCAGTTCCGCGCTTTGGGCGTGCCCCTGGCCTATGCGCCCTTCACCGTGACCGCGCCCGATCCGACGGTCGATCGCCGCAGCGGCTTTCTGCGCCCCGAGTTCCGCACGACCTCCGGTCTGGGTTTCGGGGTCAAGCTGCCCTATTTCCGCACCTTGGGCGATCACGCGGACATCACGCTGACCCCCTATCTGTCGCTGGACCGCACCCGCACGCTGGAGACCCGCTATCGCCAGGCCTTCGCCTCGGGGGCCACGGAATGGAACGCCGCGATCAGCCGCGACGACCTGCAGCCGGGATCGACGCGCGGCTATGTCTTCGGCGCGGGGCGGTTCCTGCTGCCGCGCGACTATCGCCTGTCGCTGCAGCTGCAGGCGGCGTCCGACCGCGCCTATCTGCTGGATTACGGCATCACCGATGCCGACCGGCTGTGGAGCGGGGTCAGCATCGAACGCGTCCGCCGCGACAAGCTGTTCTGGGGCCGGGTCGGCAATTACGAATCGCTGCGCGAGGACGAGCCGAATTCCACCTCGCCCGCCCAGGTGGCCGATGCGATCTGGATGCGCCGCCTGACCCCGGACCTGATCGGCGGCGAGGCGGTGCTGGAATGGTCGGTCCATGCCCACAGGCGGCCGTCCAACGCGAACCGCGTCGGGCGCGACGTGGCGCGCGGATCGGTGGGGCTGGACTGGCGGCGCAGCAAGATCCTGCCCGGCGGCGTGGTCGCGGCGGGGCTGGCGGGGCTTGATGCGGATCTCTATCGCATCGCCCAGGACGACCGCTTCGACCCGGTGGTGGGCCGCGTCGATCCCTTGGCCGGGGTCGAGCTGCGCTGGCCCTTGGCGGGCCAGTCGGGCGGTACCACCCATATGGTCGAGCCGGTGATCCAGGTCCTCTATTCCCCGCGCGGGCGCGACGACGACATCCCCAACGAGGACAGCCGCCTGATCGAATTCGACGAGGGCAACCTGTTCTCCGACAACCGGTTTCCGGGCTGGGACGCGCGCGAGACCGGGCTGCGGGCCAATATCGGCGCGACCTGGACGCGGTTCGACCCGGCCGGCTGGTCCCTGGGCCTGACCGGGGGGCGGGTGCTGCGCGCGCGCGACGCGGACGGCTTCGCCCCCGACAGCCCGCTCGGCGGGCGGTCCTCGGACTGGCTGATCTCGGCCAATTACGACAGCGGCACGGGGCTGGCGGTGGCGAACCGGGCGCTGTTCGACGACGACCTGGCGGTGTCGCGCAACGAATTGCGGGTGGGCTGGCTGCGCCCGGACCTGCAGGTCTCGGCCGGCTATATCTGGATCGACCGCGACGAGGACGAGGGACGCGACACAGATGCCAGCGAACTGTCCGCCGATATCGGCTGGCAGATCGCCCGCGGCTGGTGGGGCCGGGCCGAGACGCGATACGATTTCGCCGCCGACCGCGCACAGCGCGCGGCCCTGCGCGTGGCCTATCGCAACGAATGCATCACGGTCGAATCGGGCCTGTCGCGGCGCTTCAGCAGCTCGGACCTGCTGCGGGCGGAAACCAGCCTGGACCTGTCGCTGCGGCTTGGCGGTTTCGGCGCCCAGCCCGACGGGCCGGGCACGGTGGCGCGCCGCAGCTGCATGCGATAAGGTCACCCCAACGGATCAGATGAGGGCTCAGATGCGGCATTTCCTTTCGGGCATCGCCCTGGCGGCGGTCATCGCCACAGGCGCGGCGGGCGGCGCGGCCGCGCAGAACCTGTTCGCGCCCGCCGTCTATGTGAATGACAGCGCCGTGACCCGCTACGAGGTCGACCAGCGCATGCGCTTCATGCAGATCATCGGCGCCCCCGATGCCAGCGCGTCGGCCGCCGAACAGTCGCTGATCGACGACCGGCTGCGCGTCCAGGCGGCGCGTGACCTGGGCGTCCAGATCACCCCCCAGGGCCTGGAGGAGGGGATGGAGGAATTCGCCGGCCGCGCCGGGCTGGACGCGGCGGGCTTCATCGCCCAGCTGGAACGCGGCGGGGTCGAGGCGGGGGTGTTCCGCGACTTCGTCGAGGCCGGCACCGTCTGGCGCGAGGTCGTGCGCGCCCGCCTGCTGCCGCGGGTCCAGATCTCGGATGCCGAGGTGGACCAGGAACTCCAGCGCCTGATCGAGACGCCGATCATCGACCGGGTGCTGCTGTCCGAACTGATCATCCCCGCACCCCCGGGCCAGGAAGGGCAGGCCCTGGCCCTGGCTGAACGCATCTCGGGCTCGCGCCCGACCGAGGCGCAATTCGCCGAGGCCGCGCGGCAATATTCCGCCGTACCCTCGGCCGAGGCCGGCGGCCGGCTGGAGATGCTGGCGCTGGACGACCTGCCGCCCTCGCTCCGGCCGATCATCACCGCCCTGCAGCCGGGCCAGACGACCGCGCCTTTGCCGGTCGAGGGCGCGGTGGTCCTGTTCCATCTGCGCGACGCCCAAGGCACGCTGCGCCCCGGCGCACGCGAACAGGTGCTGGACTACATGGTGCTGCGCCTGGCATCGCCCGCCCAGGCCGCCCAGCTGGCCGCGGTGACGCGCAGCTGCGACGACCTCTATGTCCAGGCCGGCCCCGATGTCGCGCCCCAGGTGCGCCGCCAGACCGCGCCGCAGGGCCAGATCCCCCAGGCCATCGCGCTGCGCCTGGCATCGCTGGACGCGGACGAGGCGGGCGTGGTCCCCGCGGGCGAGGGCGCCGATCTGGTGATGCTCTGCTCGCGCCAGCCCGCGCTGGCGGCCCAGCCCGATGTCGCGACCACCGCCCTGCCGCCCGACGGGGTGGAAAACGCCGTGCCGCGCCAGTCCGCCCCCGGCATCCCCACGCGCGAGGAGGTCCGCAGCCAGCTCTTCAACCGCAAGATCAACACCGCCGCCGAAGGGCTGCTGGCCGATCTGCGCGCCGATGCGATCATCCGGCGACCCTGATGGCGCGCATCCTGCTGACCTGCGGCGAACCGGCGGGGGTGGGGCCGGAACTGGCCCCGCTGGCGCTGGCCGCGGGGGCGGACCTGGTCTGGATGGGCGATCCGCGCCACCTGCCCCAGGGGGCCGCCTGGACGCAGGTCACGGATCCCGACGACCCCGTGCCGCCGGGCCATCTGCCGGTGCTGCGCCATGACTTCGCGGGCCCGGCCACGCCCGGCCGCCCCGACCCCGCCCATGCGCCGGACGTGATCGCCGTGATCCGCCGCGCGGTGGATCTGGCGATGTCGGGCCGCGTCGCGGCCATCTGCACAGCCCCCATCAGCAAGGAGGCGCTGATCCGCGGCGCGGGCTTCGCCTTTCCGGGCCATACCGAATTCCTGGCGCATCTGGCGGGCGGGGTGCCGGTTGCGATGATGCTGGCCTCGACCACGGTGACGCCGCCCTGCCGGGTGGTGCCCGCGACCATCCACATCCCCCTGGCCGACGTGCCCGCGGCCCTGACCGAACAGGCGCTGGACCAGGCGATCCGCCTGACCCATGCCGCCCTGATCCGCGATTTCGGCCTGACCGCGCCGCGCATCGCGGTGGCGGGCCTCAACCCGCATGCCGGCGAAGGCGGCCTGATGGGCCGCCAGGACCGCGACCTGATCGCCCCCCTGATCGCCCGCCTGCGCGCCGAGGGCCTGCATGTCACCGGCCCCCACCCTGCCGACACGATGTTCCACGCCCCCGCCCGCGCCCGCTACGACGCCGCGATCGCCTGCTATCATGACCAGGGCCTGATCCCGATCAAGACGCTGGATTTCGACGGCGGCGTGAACGTGACGCTCGGCCTGCCCTTCATCCGCACCTCGCCCGATCACGGCACCGCCTTCGACATCGCGGGCAAGGGCCTGGCCGATCCCTCGTCGACCATCGCCGCCCTCACGCTCGCGGCGCAGATGGCGGGGCACCGCGGCTGATGCCTCTCCGTTGCGCAAATACCCACTGGCGCACTCTCACCCCCAGGACCACGCGATGATCGACGACCTGCCCCCCCTGCGCGAGGTGATCGCGACCCATGACCTGCGCGCCAAGAAGCAGCTGGGCCAGAACTTCCTGCTGGACCTGAACCTGACCGCCAAGATCGCGCGCCAAGCGGGCGACCTGACCGATTGCGACGTGCTCGAGATCGGCCCCGGCCCGGGCGGGCTGACCCGGGGCCTGCTGGCCCAGGGCGCGCGCCATGTCCTGGCCATCGAAAAGGACCCCCGCGCCCTGCCCGCGCTGCAGCAGATCGCGGATGCCTATCCCGGCCGGCTGACCGTCATCAGCGGCGACGCGCTGCAGATCGACCCCTTGGCGCATCTGACGCCGCCGATCCGCATCGCCGCGAACCTTCCCTATAATGTGGGCACCGAGCTGCTGATCCGCTGGCTGACGCCGCGCGACTGGCCGCCCTTCTGGCAATCCCTGACCCTGATGTTCCAGAAGGAGGTGGCCGAGCGCATCGTCGCCGCCCCCGGCTCCAAGGCCTATGGGCGGCTGGCGATCCTGGCCCAGTGGCGGGCGGATGCGCGCATCGTGATGTCCCTGCCGCCCGAGGCCTTCGTGCCCGCGCCCAAGGTCCATTCCGCCGTCGTCCAGCTGACCGCCCTGCCCGAGCCGCGCTTTCCCGCCGATGCGCAGGTCCTGTCGCAGGTGACGGCGGCGGGCTTCAACCAGCGGCGCAAGATGCTGCGCGCCAGCCTGAAATCCCTGCATCCCCGCATCGAGGCCCTGCTGGAGGAGGTCGGCATCCCCCCCACCGCCCGCGCCGAGGAGATCGGGCTGGACCGCTTCTGCGCCCTGGCCCGCGCCCTGAAGGCCGCGCGCGGCTGAGGACCGGATCGGGCCGAAGACGAAAAAGGGGCGCATCGGTCGATGCGCCCCTTTTTCGTCAATCCTGCGGATCGCCCTGCGGTTCGGGCGCGGGGGCCGGGGCATCGCCCTCGGCCGCGGGCTTGCGGCGGCTGCGAGTGGGCGTGGTGCCCGCCGGGCTGCGCGGGGTACGGGCCCGGGTGCTGCGCGGGCGCGGCGTCTTGGGCGCGTCCTGGCTTTCCGGGGTGGCGACGGGATGCGATCCCTGATCGTCCCCGGCGCTGACATCCGGCAGGGCCGGCTGCACCGGCTCGGGCCGGGATTCCGGCTGCGGCTCGGGGCGCGTCTCGGCCGGGGCGGGGCGGGCCTCCGCCTCCGGCTCGCGGCGCTGATGGTCCCGGTTCTGGTGATCGCGGGGCTGATGATCGCGGGGTTGGTGATCGCGGGACTGGCTGTCGCGCCCCTGATGATCACGACCTTGGTTATCGCGGCCCTGGTTGTCGCGGGGCTGATGGTCGCGACCGTGATTGTCGCGGGGCTGGCCCTCGTCATCGCCATGGCGCGGCTGGTGATGGCCGTTCTGGCCCTGCCCGCCTTGGCCTTGACCGTTCTGGCCCTGCCGCTCGGCCATTTCGCGCTGCGCCTCGCCCAGCATGCGGGTATAGTGTTCGGCATGCTGGAAGAAGCTCTGCTCGGCGACGCGGTCGCCGGACAGCTGGGCGTCGCGCGCCAGGGTCAGGTATTTCTCGATGATCTGCTGGGGGGTGCCACGCACCTTCCCTTCCGGCCCCGAGCTGTCGAAGACGCGGTTGACGATGTTCCCCAGCGTGCGCTGGCGGTTCGATTTGCTACGCGAGCGGGATTTGGATGATCTCATCAGTCTGTCTGTAAGGTTTCTGAGCGTCGGGATGCCAGGGCAAGCTGGGCGGCGGTGTCGAACGGCTACGGGGGCTGTGACCACTCCGTTCAGCCCTGCTTCGGCCCGGGCATGGCGCATCGCTTGCGCCCGTCGGGAATCGGCAGTGTCAGGCTGACCCATGCGACGGCAGCTTGCCTGTCGCACGCCGATGACTAACCATGCCCCGCAGGGCGAGACAAGCCCAAACTGTCGCAAATGCCCGCGATGCGGCGTCAACCGGCCTGTTTTCGCGCGAAATCCGCCAGAACCACCCGGTCGCGCCCGTCCAGGTCCGGCAGCACGCGCACCGCCGCCCCCGCCTGCGCAAAAAGCGCCGAGACCGCCGCCCCCTGGCTGGGCCCGATCTCGACCAGAACGGCGCCCTTGGGCGTCAGATGGTCGCAGGCGCCCGCCGCGATCGCGCGATAGGCCCCCAGCCCGTCGCCGCCATCGGTCAGCGCCTGATGCGGTTCCCAGTCGCGCACATCGGGCGCCAGCCCGGCCATCTCGGCCTGGGCGATATAGGGGGGGTTGGACAGGATCAGGTCGAACCGCCCCTCGACCCCCTGGAACCAGTCCGCCTGCCGGAACCGTGCATCGACGCCGATCCGGCGCGCGTTGAACCGCGCCACCTGCAGCGCCGCCTCCGAGATGTCGGTCCCCGTGCCCCGCGCCCCCGGACGCGCCGCCAGAACCGAGATCAGGATCGCCCCCGTCCCCGTTCCCAGGTCCAGCACGCTGTCCCACGGGCGGGCCAGCGCGGCCTCGACCAAGGCTTCGGTCTCGGGGCGGGGGTCCAGCGTGTCGCGTGTGACCTTGAAGCGATGCGCCCAGAAATCGCGGAACCCGGTGATCTGGGCCACAGGCTGGCGCAGGGCACGGGCGGCGATGCCGCGGTTGAACTCGCCCGATTCGGTGGCGCTCAGCAGGCGGTCGTCGGTGATGCGCAGCTGGCCGGGCTCGATCCCCAGCACCGCGGCCAGGATGCGGTCGGCGTCGCGGGACGCACCCTCGACGCCCGCCGCGCGCAGCAGGGCGGCCCCTTGGGCCTGGGCGTCAGACAGCCTCATGTCTCGGCCGCCAGCCGGGCCGCCTGGTCATGGGCGGTCAGCGCGTCGATGGTCTCGGTCAGGTCACCCGCCATGATGCGGTCCAGCGCATAGAGCGTCAGGTTGATGCGGTGATCGGTCATGCGGCCCTGCGGAAAGTTGTAGGTGCGGATGCGTTCGGACCGGTCGCCGCTGCCCACCTGGGCGCGGCGGTCGGCGGCGCGTTCGGCATCGGCCGCCGCGCGCTGCATATCGTACAGACGCGCGCGCAGCACCGCCATCGCGTTGGCGCGGTTCTGGTGCTGGGACTTCTCGGAACTGGTGACGACGATGCCGGTGGGCAGATGGGTGATGCGCACCGCCGAATCGGTGGTGTTGACGTGCTGGCCGCCCGCGCCGGATGCGCGCATCGTGTCGATGCGGATGTCGGCTGCGGGAATGTCGATCTCGACGTCCTCGGCGGCCTCGGGCAGGACGGCGACGGTGGCCGCGCTGGTATGGATGCGCCCGCCCGATTCGGTCGTGGGCACGCGCTGGACCCTATGCACCCCCGATTCGTATTTCAGCCGCGCAAAGACCCCCTCGCCCGCAATCCGGGCGATGGCCTCCTTGACGCCGCCCAGCTCGGTCCGGGTCAGCTCCAGCATCTGGAACTGCCAGCCTTGGGCCTCGGCATGGCGGCGATACATCTCCAGCAGGTCGCCCGCGAACAGCGCGGCCTCGTCACCGCCGGTGCCCGGACGGATCTCCAGGATGGCCGGGCGGGCATCGGCCGCGTCGCGCGGCAACAGCGCGATGCGCAGGTCCTGTTCCAGCGCGGGCAGCTCGGCCTCCAGCCGGCGCAGCTCGTCCTCGGCCAGTTCCCGCATCTCGGGATCGGCCAGCATGGCGCGGGCCTCGGCCAGCCCGTCGCGGCTGGCGCGCCAGCGGTCGATCTGGGCGATGACGGGCTTCAGCTCGGCATATTCGCGGCTGATCGTGGCGATGCGGTCGGGCGCGGCGCCCGCGTTCAGCTGCGCCTCGAGAAACTCGAAACGCGCGGAGATCTGGTCGAGGCGGTCCTGGGGCAACATCGGTCCCGATTACCCCCCGGCCTGCGTCAGGACAAGCGCCCGCCACGGGCGCGGCGCCGGGGGGGTCCGGGGGGCGCGCAGCCCCCCGGCGCGTCGCGGGACGCAATTCATCGGCGGTTCCAGCCCAGCAGCGCGATCAGCTCCATCGCGACATGCGCGCCCGCGATCGCCGTGGCGCCGGTCGTGTCATAGGGCGGCGAGACCTCGACCACGTCGCCGCCGATCAGATCCACCCCCGCAAGCCCGCGCAGCAGCGCCGCTGCCTGCCAGCTGGCCAAGCCCCCCCAGACCGGCGTGCCCGTCCCAGGCGCAAAGGCCGGGTCCAGCGCGTCGATGTCGAAGGTCAGATAGCAGGGCCTGTCCCCCACGGCGTCGCGGATCCGCGCCAGCGTCGCCTCGACCCCGTCCCGATGCACCGAAGGCGCATCCAGGATCATCACCCCTATCGTGTCCGGGTTGTCGGTGCGGATCCCCACCGAGACCGCGGCCGCCGGATTGACCAGCCCCTCGCGGATCGCCTTGTAGAGGAAGGTGCCGTGATCGATCCGGTCCGGATCGTCATCGGCCCAGGTGTCGGAATGGGCGTCGAACTGGATCAGGGCCACCGGCCCCCGTCGCGCCGCCACCGCCCGCAGGATCGGCAGGGTGATGAAATGATCGCCCCCCAAGGTCACCGGCGCCGCGCCCGCATCCAGGATGGCGCCCAGATGCGCCTCGATCCGGGCGGGCACGTCGCGCACCGCCGCATAGTCGAACGCCATGTCGCCGTAATCCACAACATCCATCACCGACAGCGGATCATAGCCCCAGCCATAGGGCGCGTCGAAGGCCTGAAGGGTCGATGCCTCGCGCACCGCGCGGGGGCCGAAGCGCGCGCCGGGCCGGTGCGTCACCGCCTGGTCGAAGGGGATGCCGGTCACCGCCACATCCACCCCGGTCAGGTCCTTGGTATAGCGGCGGCGCAGAAAGCTGGTCGCGCCGCCGAAGGCGTTCTCAAACGACAGCCCGCGCAGGCTCTCGCGCGTGAAGGCCTGATCGACCTGGGTCTTTGCGTCTTCCAGCGCCATGGCGGCCCCCCTGTTCCTGCGCCGGGCAGATTGGCCGGGCCGCCCGACCGGCGCAAGGGGCGATCAGCCGCCCATCATCACCGGCGCGCCCGTCGCCATGTCGGTGCCGCGATAGGGCTGGCCGGCCTCCTTCCAGGCGGCGAAACCGCCCTGCATATGGGCGATGCGGTCGGTGACCCCGGCGCCCAGGATGCGTCGCGCCACCGCCTCGGACCGCTTGGAGCTGCCGCAATAGAGCAGCACCGGCTTTTCCCCGTCCAAGGGCAGGCGCTCGGGGATGATGAAGGCCATCGGCGCCAGCAGCGCACCCTCGACCTGTTCCTGCATGTATTCGGGGGGCGTGCGCACGTCGATCAGGGCGATCTCGTCCGCGGCCAGGGCGCGGGCGACCTCGTCCACGGACCAGGTCTCCAACGTGCCGCCCTCGACGGTCTCGGTCTTCATGCGGTGGGGTCCTTGAACTTGTCGGTGAAACGGTTCGCTGGGATCTTGAAGTAACTGCGCCCGTCGGATTCCGGTTCCGGCAGCCGCCCCGCCCGCAGGTTGACCTGCAGCGCATGCAGGATGCGGTCGGGCAGCGGCAGCGTCGCGTCGCGCGCATCGCGCAGCGCGATGAAATCCGCGCGTGAGGTGCCGCCCCCCATATGCGCGTTCGAGGCCTTGTGCTCGGCCACCGTCGCCTCCCATTCCGGGTCGTCGCGATCGTCGGTGCCGTAATCGTGGCCTACGAACAGCCGCGTCTCGTCAGGCAGGGACAGGATCGAGGTCAGGCTGTCATAGAGCTCGGAGGAATTGCCGCCCGGGAAATCGGCGCGGCTGGTGCCCACATCGGGCTGCATGAAGGTGTCATGCACGAAGGCCGCGTCCCCGATGACATAGGTGATCGACCCCAGGGTATGGCCGGAATGCAGCATCACCCGCACGGTCAGATCGCCCAGGGCAAAGGTCTCGCCATCGGCCAGCAGGCGGTCGAAATCGGCCGCCGGGTCGAAGGCGCCGGGCAGGTTGTAGTGATCCTCCCACAGGCGGGCGATGTCGGTGACCTTCTCGCCGATGGCATTAGGCACGCCGGTCCGCTCCTTCAGCCAGGCCGAGGCCATCAGGTGGTCCGCATGGGGATGGGTGTCCAGAATCCAGGCCAGGGTCAGGCCGCGCGCCTCGATCTGGTCCAGCGCCCATCGGGCCGCGTCATGGCGGGTCGAGGCGGCGCGCGGATCGAATTCCTGGACCACGTCGATCAGCGCAGCCTGCCGCGTCGCGGGGTCCCAGACCAGATATTGGCAGCTGCCCGTGGGCTTGTCCCAGAACCCCAGCACATGCGGCGAACCGGCCCCGCGCGAGGGGCTTTCCCTGGTGAACATGGCGAAATCTCCCGTTTTCATATTCCGTGTGATGAATATATGCGGCCCGCGCCGTCTGTGAACCCCCCTGATGCCTAAAATCCGCCGCGGCGAATCGCCTTGCATCCGCGGGTTTTGCTGCTAGAAAGCCGCATCCTTCCGCCTGCCATCTTTGCAACGCGCAGCCTCTCGTGACGGGTGCGGAAGGGACGACCCGTCGATGAAATGCGCATAGAAACCGAAAGGATCGCCATGCCTCTGTATGAGCATGTGCTGATCGCCCGCCAGGACCTGTCGAACACGCAGGCCGAAGGGCTGATCGAACATTTCTCGACCGTTCTCGCCGATAACGGCGGCAAGGTCGTTGAACATGAATACTGGGGTGTGCGCACCCTGGCCTACAAGATCAACAAGAACCGCAAGGGCCATTACGCCTTCCTGCGCACCGACGCCCCCTCGGACGCGGTGCTGGAAATGGAACGCCTGGCGCGCCTGCATGACGACGTGATGCGCGTCATGACCATCCGCGTGGACGAGCATCAGGAGGGCCCCTCGGTCCAGATGCAGAAGCGCGAAGAGCGTGGCGACCGTCCGCGCGGCGACCGTGGTGATCGCGGCGACCGCGGTGACCGTGGTGGCGACCGTGGTGATCGCGGCGGCGAACGCCGCGAGCGGAACTGAAAGGATCTGACGAATGGCCAACAAACCCTTCTTCCGTCGTCGCAAGGTCTGCCCGTTCTCGGGCGATAACGCACCCGCGATCGACTACAAGGATACCCGCCTGCTGCAGCGCTACATCAGCGAACGCGGCAAGATCGTGCCCTCGCGCATCACCGCCGTCTCGGCCAAGAAACAACGCGAGCTGGCCCGTGCCATCAAGCGCGCGCGTTTCCTGGCCCTGCTGCCCTATGTCGTGAAGTAAGGAGGCCTGAGAGATGCAAGTCATCCTGCTGGAACGTGTGGCCAAGCTGGGCCAGATGGGCGACGTCGTGAACGTCAAGCAAGGCTTTGCCCGCAACTTCCTGCTGCCGCAGGGCAAGGCGCTGCGCGCCTCGGAAGCCAACATCAAGGCATTCGAAGGCCAGAAGGCGCAGCTGGAGACCCGCAACGCGGAGTCGAAGGCCGAAGCCCAGAAGATCGCCGACAAGCTAGACGGCCAGACCTTCGTGGTCATTCGTTCCGCATCGGATTCGGGCGCGCTCTATGGTTCGGTCACCACGCGTGACGCCGCCGAGGCCGCGACCGAGGCCGGCTTCACCGTCGACCGCAAGTCGGTCGTGCTGCGCGAGCCGATCAAGGATCTGGGCCTGCATGACGTCACCGTCGTGCTGCACCCGGAGGTCGAGGCGACCATCACCATGAACGTCGCCCGTTCCGCCGAAGAGGCCGAGCTGCAGGCCCAGGGCAAGTCCATCCAGGACCTGGCCGCCGAGGCCGATGCCGAGGCCGAATTCGAGATCGCCGAGCTGTTCGACGACATCGGCGCCGCCAATGACGACGAGGGCGACGACCGCAACTGATCGCCGGTCGAAAAACGTCCAGACAAATTGCCGCGCCGGGAAACCGGCGCGGTTTTTCGTTCGTTGATGCGGAAATTGCCACCCCCGAAGCGACGGACTAGCATGGACCAGATCATAGGCGATCTCTGGGCGGGACAGATGAACCCGCAGCGAAGGAAAGCGACCATGACCGATCCGCTGAGCCGGATGCTGGCGCGCAGCCCGCATGTGCTGGCCGACGGCGCCACGGGCACCGCGCTGATGAACATGGGGCTGGGCCAGGAACCGGCCGAGCTGTGGAACCTGACCCGCCCGGCCGAGGTGGCCCGCCATTACCGCGCCGCGGTGGATGCGGGGTCGGACCTGTTCCTGACCAACAGCTTCGCCGCCAATGCCAGCCGGATGCGCCTGCCGGGCCTGGCTGACCAGGTCACCGATCTGAACCGCCAGGCAGCCGCCATCGCGCGCGAGGTGGCCGATGCCGCGGGGCGCCCGGTGATCGTCGCGGGCTCGATGGGGCCGATCGGCGAATTCATGGCACCCATGGGCAGCCTGACCCATGCCCGCGCGGTCGAGATGTTCCACCAGCAGGCCGAGGCCCTGCGCGAGGGCGGGGCCGACATCCTGTGGGTCGAGACGCTGGCCTCGCTGGAGGAGCTGCGCGCCGCGGCCGAGGCCGCCCGCCGCGTGGGCATGGCTTGGTGCGGCAGCCTCAGCTTCGACACGGCCGGGCGCACGATGATGGGCGTGACCCCCTCGCAGCTGGCCGCCGCGGTCGAGACCCTGCCCAACCCGCCCGTCGCCTATGGCGCGAATTGCGGGATCGGCGCGTCCGACCTGCTGCGCACCGTGGCGGGTTTCGTGGCATCGGGCAATGAACGCCCGATCATCGCCAAGGGCAATGCCGGTGTGCCGCATCTGCTGCATGGCGACATCCATTACGACGGCACGCCCGAGCTGATGGCCGATTACGCCTGCCTGGCCCGCGACATGGGCGTGCAGGTGATCGGCGGCTGCTGCGGGACGATGCCCGCCCATCTTTGCGCCATGCGCGAGGCACTGGAGACCCGCCCCCGCGGCCCGCGGCCGACCCTGGATCAGATCACCGCCCAGCTGGGCGCCTTCGCCAGCGCCCGGCACTAGAACAGCGACAGCTGGTCCCCCGCCCTGGGTGGGGGGCCGAATCGGCTGCAATCCAATGCCGGGCCGCCCTCGCGATATCCCAGCCTGCGCCGGGCCAGCCGGAACCGCTGCATCGCCAGATCGGCATGCAGCCCCTCGCCCCGGAACCTGTGCCCGAATCGCGGATCGTTGTCGCGCCCGCCGCGCATGTCCTGCACCCGGTTCATCACATGGGCGGCCATGCCGGGGCGGTGGCGATCCAGCCAGTCGCGAAACAGAGGCGCCACCTCATGCGGCAGGCGCAGGGGGATCATCGTGGCGGTGGTCGCGCCCGCCTCGCGCGCGGCGGTCAGGATGGATTCGATCTCGGGCTCGGTCAGGACAGGGATGACGGGGGCGACCATCACGCGGACCGGCACGCCCGCCCGCGACAGATCGCGGATCATCCGCAGCCGGGTGGCGGGCGCGGGCGCGCGCGGCTCCAACGCCCGGGCCAGGTCCGGGTCCAGCGTGGTGACGCTGACCCCCACCGCCGCCTGATCGCGCGCCGCCAGCTCCGCCCACAGATCCAGGTCGCGCAGCACCAGCCGCCCCCGCGTGACCAGCGTCACCGGATGGTTCCAGTCGCGCAGCACGCGCAGAATGCCCGGCATGATCGCCAAGCGCGCCTCGACCGGCTGATAGGGGTCGGTATTGGTCCCCAAGGCGATCGGCGCGGGGCGATAGCCAGTCCGCCCCAGCTCCCGCACCAGCAGCGCCGCGGCATCGGGCTTGGCGGTGATGCGCGTCTCGAAATCCAGGCCGGGCGACAGGCCCAGATAGGCATGGCTGGGCCGGGCATAGCAATAGATGCAGCCATGCTCGCATCCCCGATAGGGGTTGATCGAACGATCAAAGCTGATGTCCGGAGAGGTGTTGCGCGTGATGATGCTGCGCGGCCGTTCGACCGCAACCTCGGTCCGCAGCAGGGCCTCCTCCTCGGGGATGTCCCAATCGTCGGATTCGCGGATGCGCGTCTCGCGCTCGAACCGCCCGGCGGGCCGGGTATCGGCCCCGCGGGCCTTCAGACGCTGGTCAGGATCACGGGGCGGCAACATGGGGCGACTATAGAACACATCAGGAACATGGCAAGGGCCGGTTGATGTCCCCCGCCCGCACCCACATCTTTGCCCCAAGCATCGACAGGAGACGTGATGACCAACGCATACACCCCACCCAAGGTCTGGGCCCCCGGCAAGGAGAATGGCGGCCAGTTCGCCAGCATCAACAAGCCCACCGCCGGCGCCCAGTTCGACCGCGACCTGCCCGTGGGCAAGCATCCGCTGCAGCTCTACTCGCTGGCGACGCCCAACGGGCAGAAGGTCACCATCCTGCTGGAGGAGCTGCTGGAGGCGGGCCATGACGCCGAATACGACGCCTGGCTGATCAAGATCGGCGATGGCGACCAGTTCGGATCGGGCTTCGTCGCGGCCAACCCCAACAGCAAGATCCCCGCACTGATGGATCATTCGACGACCCCGCCACAGCGGGCCTTCGAATCAGGGTCGATCCTGCTCTACCTGGCCGAGAAATACGGTGCCTTCCTGCCGAAGGACGCTGCCGGGCGGACAGAAACGCTGAACTGGCTGTTCTGGCAGATGGGCGCGGGCCCCTATCTGGGGGGCGGGTTCGGGCATTTCTATGCCTATGCGCCGACCAAGATCGAATATGCGATCGACCGCTTCACCATGGAGGTCAAGCGCCAGCTGGACCTGCTGGACAAGCGCCTGGCCGAGACGCAGTTCATCGCGGGCGACGATTACACCATCGCCGACATGGCGATCTGGCCATGGTACGGGCGCTTGATCACCGGCGGCGCCTATGGCGATGCGGCGACCTTCCTTGATGCGGAAAGCTATCGCAACCTGCATCGCTGGCAGGCCGAAATTGCGGCACGCCCCGCTGTCCAGCGCGGCATCATGGTCAACAACGTCTCGGGCGACCCGGCGGGACAGCTTCACGAGCGTCACGACGCATCGGATTTCATGAACCGCACTCAGGACAAGCTGCAGGCATAAGAAAGGGGGGCGTTGCCCCCCGTCCTTCGGACTCCCCCCAGGGTATTTCAGCAACAGAGAATGCGCTTCTTCGTTGCCGAAATACCCCGCGGGGGTCCGGGGGCGCGAAGCCCCCGGTCTGCCGTCTCAGTTGCGTGAACGATCGACCATCTTGCCCTTGCTGATCCAAGGCATCATCTCGCGCAGTTTCGCGCCGACCTGCTCGATCTGGTGCTCGTCGTTCAGGCGGCGGGTCGCCTTGAACGAGGGCTGGCCGACCGCGTTCTCCTGCATGAAGTCGCGGACGAACTTGCCCGACTGGATGTCGCGCAGCACGGCCTTCATGCGGGCCTTGGTCTCGTCATAGGGCAGGATGCGCGGGCCGGATACGTATTCGCCGTATTCCGCCGTGTTCGAGATCGAGTAGTTCATGTTCGCGATGCCGCCCTCGTAGATCAGGTCGACGATCAGCTTCACCTCGTGCAGGCATTCGAAATAGGCCATCTCGGGCTCGTAGCCGGCCTCGACCAGCGTCTCGAAGCCCATGCGGATCAGCTCGACCAGACCGCCGCAGAGGACCGCCTGCTCGCCGAAGAGGTCGGTTTCGCATTCCTCGCGGAAGTTCGTCTCGATGATGCCCGAGCGGCCGCCGCCGATGGCCGAGCAGTAGGACAGGCCGATATCCATCGCCTTGCCGGATGCGTCCTGATGGACCGCGACCAGGCAGGGCACGCCGCCGCCCTTGGTGTATTCGCCGCGGACCGTGTGGCCCGGGCCCTTGGGGGCCATCATGATGACATCGACGCCGGGCTTGGGCTCGATCAGGCCGAAATGCACGTTCAGACCGTGGGCAAAGGCGATCGCCGCGCCCTCGCGCAGGTTGTCATGGACGTATTTCTTGTAGGTCTCGGCCTGCAGCTCGTCCGGCATGGTGAACATGATCACGTCGCACCAGGCGGCGGCTTCGGCGATGCCCATGACCTTGAGGCCCTCGCCTTCGGCCTTCTTGGCCGAGGGGCTGCCCTCGCGCAGGGCGACGACAACGTTCTTGGCGCCCGAATCGCGCAGGTTCAGGGCATGGGCGTGGCCTTGGCTGCCATAGCCCAGGATCGCGACCTTCTTGTCCTTGATCAGGTTCACGTCGCAATCGCGGTCGTAGTAAACGCGCATGGGTTCATCCTCTCATGTCTCTGGGGACGGTTCTAACGCGCGGCGGGCGCGGATACCCGGCCAATCGACATCATTTCCGGCCACCTTGCGAAAAGATCATGCCGTGATATGGAAATCTGTATGACATTCATGCCCGATAGCACCGATCGCCGCATCCTGCGCCAGCTGCTGGCCGAACCCGAGGCATCGAATGCCGCCCTGGCCGAGCGCGCGGGCGTGACCACCGCCGCGCTATGGCGGCGGTTGGAGCGGATGCGTGAGGCGGGGGTGCTGCGTGGCGTGCAGGCGCGGATCGACTGGCGCGCGATGGGCTGGGCGGTCGAGGTCAGCTTGCGCGTCACGCTGGACAAAACCAATCCCCGCGCCTTCGACGAATTCCTGGCCGCCCTGCGCCAAGTGCCCGAGGTTATCGAGATCCAGTCCTTTCTGGGCAGCGTCGATTGGCGCGCATCTGTCATCGCGCGGGACATGGCGCATTGGCAGCAGGTCTATCGCGACCGCATCCTGACCCTGCCCCATATCGCGGAACTGGACGCGCTGATGCTGGTCGCGACGATCAAGGACAGCGGGGAATTGGCGCTGTGACCGATCTGGATGCGACCGACCTGGCGATCCTGCGCCTGCTGGCGGGCGACGCGACGCGCAGCGCGGCGGACCTGGGCCGCGCCGTTGGCATCGGTCAACCCGCCGCCTGGCGCCGCATCCGGCGGCTGACGGATGCGGGCGTGATTGCCGGGCGCCGCGTGGTGCTGGACCCGGCGGCGCTCGGCTTCGGTGTGACGGTCTTTCTGGGCATCAAGCTGGCCGCCAAGGGCCGCACCGGCCTCGAGGATTTCGAACGCGCCGTGACCGCCATCCCCGAGGTCCAGCTGGTCCAGCATGTGCTGGGCCAGTTCGACTATCGCCTGCGGATCACCGCCCGCGACATCAGCGATTTCGAACGCATCCTGCGCCGCCGCATCATGACCCTGCCCGGCGTGGGCCAGGTCGAGGCGAATGTGATGCTGTCCGAGGAACGCCGCCCCGGCCCGCTTGGATAGTGCCGGTCATGCAGGCAGGGCCGACGCCTCGGCCGCAGGCAGGGCCACACGCAGGCGCTGGCCCAGATAGGTCACGTCATGACTGGCGTTGGCGACCTTGAATCCCTCACCGATCAGGCGGTTCAGGTGCCAGCGATTGTAGATGAAGGCGAAGACGAGGCCCGAGAGGCCCCAGGTCAGGGCCCCGGCCAGTCCGATGACGATGGCTGCCACCCAATGACCGCGCAGCAGTGCGGGAAACAAAGCGAAAAACAGCGTGGTCCAGGGAAATCCGACGGGGCTGTGCGCAACCGTCCGCTTTGGGGGTGAATGAAGTTGATGGATGCAAATGCCATGGATGCCTCTCGTGAAACATCCATGGCCTAGCAGAGGGGTCTTAACAGGCGGTGAACGGCGGCCTCATTGCCCCATGCCGTCGGGAATGACCCGCACCGCACCCCGCGCCGCGCTGGTCGTCATCGCCGCATAGGCGCGCAGCGCGGTCGAGATCTTGCGCTGGCGCGGCTTGGCGGGCTTCCAGCCCTCGGCCTCGCGCTTCTCGCGCCGCGCGGCCAGGGTCGCGTCATCCACGACCAGCTCGATCCGGCGGTTCGGAATGTCGATTCGGATCGTGTCGCCCTGTTCGACCAGGCCGATCGTGCCGCCCTCGGCCGCCTCGGGCGAGACATGGCCGATCGACAGCCCCGAGGACCCGCCCGAAAAGCGCCCGTCGGTCACCAGCGCGCATTCCTTGCCCAGCCCCTTCGATTTCAGATAGCTGGTCGGGTACAGCATCTCCTGCATGCCCGGCCCGCCGCGCGGCCCCTCATAGCGGATCAGCACGACCTCGCCCGGCTTGACCTTGCCGGTCAGGATGGCGCTGACGCTATCATCCTGGCTCTCGAAGATATGGGCCGGCCCCTCGAAGGTCAGGATCGATTCGTCGACGCCCGCCGTCTTCACGATGCAGCCATCCTCGGCCAGGTTGCCGTAAAGGACCGCCAGCCCGCCATCCTTGCTGAAGGCATGTTCCGGCGCGCGGATCACGCCCTTCTCGCGGTCCAGGTCCAGATCGTCGAAGCGGTTCGACTGCGAGAAGGCCACCTGGGTCGGCACGCCGCCCGGTGCGGCGCGGAAGAAGTCATGGACCGATGCAGCCTCGGTCCGCGACACGTCCCACCGATCCAGCGCCTGCGCCAGCGTGCCGGAATGGACGCTGCCCACGGAGGTGTCCAGCAGGCCCGCCCGGTCCAGCTGGCCCAGGATCGCCATGATGCCCCCGGCGCGGTGCACGTCCTCCATATGAACGTCGTCCTTGGCGGGCGCGACCTTGCACAGGACCGGCACCTTGCGCGACAGCCGGTCGATGTCGGACATGGTGAAGTCGATCCCCGCCTCATGCGCGGCCGCCAGCAGGTGCAGGACCGTGTTCGTGGACCCGCCCATCGCGATGTCCAGCGTCATCGCATTCTCGAAGGCCGCAAAGCTGGCGACGTTGCGCGGCAGGACGCTGGCATCGTCGCCCTCGTAATAGCGCTTGGCCAGATCCACGATCAGGTGGCCCGCCTCGACGAAGAGGCGCTTGCGGTCGGCATGGGTGGCCAGGGTCGATCCGTTGCCGGGCAGCGACAGGCCCAGGGCCTCGGTCAGGCAGTTCATCGAATTGGCCGTGAACATGCCCGAACAGGACCCGCAGGTCGGACAGGCCGACCGCTCGATCGCCTCGACCTGGGCATCGGAATAGGAATCGTCGGCCGCCGCGACCATGGCATCGACTAGGTCCAGCGCCTTCAGCCTGCCATCTTCCATGACCAGCTTGCCGGCCTCCATCGGCCCGCCGGACACGAAGACGGTGGGGATGTTCAACCGCAGCGAGGCCATCAGCATCCCCGGCGTGATCTTGTCGCAATTGCTGATGCAGACCATCGCATCGGCGCAATGGGCGTTGACCATGTATTCGACCGAATCGGCGATCACCTCGCGCGAGGGCAGGGAATAGAGCATCCCGTCATGGCCCATGGCGATGCCGTCATCGACGGCGATGGTGTTGAACTCCTTGGCGATGCCGCCGGCCGCCTCGACCTCGCGGGCGACCAGCTGGCCCAGATCCTTCAGATGGACATGGCCCGGCACGAACTGGGTGAAGCTGTTGACGATGGCGATGATCGGCTTGCCGAAATCGCTGTCCTTCACGCCCGTCGCGCGCCACAGGCCACGGGCGCCGGCCATGTTGCGGCCATGGGTGGTTGTGCGGGAACGATAGGCGGGCATGGGCTGATCTCCTTTGGCTGGGATTGCGTTTAGCATCCCGCGCGGCGGAATGAAATTACCCCCGGCACGCCATTCAAGAGGTTTTCTGTCTATTCGACCGGGGCCGTCCGGCGCGGCGCGGCGGGGGGTCCGGGGGGCGCCAGCGCCCCCGGCCGTCGCGGGACGCAATCAGGACGCCAGTTTCATCGTCACGATGCCCGCCACGATCATAGCCGCCGCCGCCAGCCGCATGGCCGTCGCGGGCTCGGCCAGAAAGACCACGCCGACGATGAAGCTGCCCACCGCGCCGATGCCCGTCCAGACCATATAGGCCGTGCCCAGGGGCAGCGTCCGCATCGCCGTGGCCAGCAGCCAGAAGGACAGGATCATCGCGACGATGGTCACCAGCGTCGGCGCGGGCTTGGTGAAGCCCTGCGAATATTTCATCGAGGTCGCCCAGAGAATCTCCAGCAGACCGGCAAGAAAGACAAGGACCCAGGGCATTGACGACACCTCTCGACAGGATCCGGGTCGTCCCGGCTGATCGTCCCGCGCATGATCGCGGTCACTGAGGTCGTCCTCGGGCCTCCAGATAGGACCGCCCGCCCCATGGGTCAAGGCCGCCCTGCGGCAAAACCGCCCGCCCCCCGGCATCCCCGCGCCGAAAACGCCGAAGATTGGACGGGCGGGCTTTCCAACACCCGCCCCCTTGCCCATATTGACGGTCAGGAGAAGGAGTGTCCCATGCCGCTGACCCATTTCCTCGCGATGATCGCCCTGGTCGTGATGGCGGCCGCCCTGACCATCTGGGTCGGGCTCTCGGCGGGCATCCCTCCGGTGGCCTTCGTGCTGGTCGCGCTCAGCGCCGCGCTGCTCGTGCATCTGAACCTGCGCGACGGGCGCGATCACGACGCCTGATCAGCTGTCCAGTTCGGCATCCCAGTACAGGAAATCCATCCAGCTGTCATGCAGATGGTTCGGCGGAAAGCGCCGGCCGATGGCATGCATCTCCTCGGCCGAGGGCTGGCGCGGCGGCTTGCGCAGCGTCAGGCCCGAATGGCGCAGGCTGCGATTGGCCTTGCGCAGGTTGCAGGGCGAACAGGCCGCGACGACGTTTTCCCAGCTGGTGATGCCGCCGCGCGACCGCGGGATGACGTGATCGAAGGTCAGATCCCCCTTGGCCCCGCAATACTGGCAGCAGAATTCGTCCCTCAGAAAAAGATTGAAGCGCGTGAAGGCCACGCGCTTCTGGGGTCTGACGAAATCCTTCAGCACCACGACAGACGGGATCCGGAAGGCCTGGCGCTGACTTCGGACCTCGTGATCATATTCGGCGATGATGCTGACCCGGTCCAGGAACACCGCCTTGATCGCCTCCTGCCACGGCCACAAGGACAGCGGATAATAGCTCAGCGGGCGATAATCGGCATTCAGCACCAGCGCGGGATAGTGGCGCAGGTTCGCCGGTTCGCGCACGAAATGCGTTCGAAAGTCGGGGTGTTGATGGTCGTCCAGCATAGCGCCTTCCCGTCTGCCCCGTGGGGTTGACCGGGGCGCCCGTCAGATCCGTTGTCCCGACTATATATGGCGGCGACCATCTGGCAAGCCCCCGCATCTATTCGGGTCCTGCGACCTTCTAACTGCCCGGCATGACGGCAGCGTGACAGATCACCCCGGCAGATGCTCGCGCAGGAAGGCCAGCGCCACCGACAGCCCGTCGGGCGATATGCCATGCCCGGTGCCTTGCATGACATGGCCATAGACGGTGAAGCCCGCCCCCTGCAGGGCCTGGCCCGCCACGTTCATGTCGTCGAAGGGCACGACCTCGTCCTGATCGCCATGGATCAGCAGCACCGGCGGCTTGACCCGCGCTTCGGCCGCCACGGCCTCGGGCGACAGCAGCCGCCCCGAAAATCCGACGATCCCGGCCACGGCCTCGCCCCGGCGGGGGGCGACATGCAGCGCCATCATCGTGCCTTGGGAAAAGCCCACCAGCACCATGCGCTCCGCGCCCAGCCCTTCGGCGGCCAGCACCTCGTCCAGGAAATCGTTCAGCCGGTCCACCGACTGGTCCATGCTGATGCGGGCATCCGTCTCGGACGATCCGTCCAGCCAGGGGATGGGAAACCACTGAAACCCCATCGGATTGTTGCGACACGGCTCGGGCGCGTCGGGGGCATAGAAGGCCGTGTCCGGCAGATGCGGGGCCAGCGGTTCGGCCAGGCCCAAAAGGTCGGTGCCGTCCGCCCCATAGCCATGCAGGAAGACGACGACCGATCCGGCCTTTTCGGGGCCCCGGCGGGCGGATTGCAGCGGTTCGGTCATAGCGTTCCCTCGCGTCCTTTGGCCCATCGGTAATAGGCCCACAGCCCCCGCGCCGCAACCGCGCGCCATGGCCGCCACGGCTCGGCCATCATCCGCAGCGCCGCGGCGCGCGGCCGGTCGGCCAGCCCGTACAGGCCGCGCGCGGCCTCCTGCAGGGCCATATCGCCCGCCGCAAAGACATCCGCGCGGCCCAAGGCGAATTTCAGATAGATCTCGGCCGTCCAGACGCCGATTCCGGGCAGCGCGACCAGATCCGCGATGGCCCGGTCGTCGGGCAGATCGCGCAGGCCTTCCCAATCCAGCCCCGCCGCCGCGATCCCACGCAGATAGCGCGCCTTGGCCCGCGACAGCCCTGCCGCGCGCAAGGTCTCGTCCTCGGCATCGCGCAGCGTCGCCTGCCGGTCCAGCCCGGCGGCCTGCAGCCGCCCCCAGATCGCCGCCGCCGCCGCGACCGAGACCTGCTGACCCACGATCGCCTGCGCCATCGCCCCGAACCCGTCCGGCTGGCGGCGCAAGGGCAGCGGCCCCAGCTCCGGCAGCACCCGCGCCCAGACCGGGCAGACCGCCGCCAGATGGGCGCAGCCCTCGTCGATGTCGTCCTGGGTCAGGATCAGCCGCGGTTCAGCCACCCGCCTGCGCCTCCAGCTTCAGCCGCGTCTCCCAGGCCATCGAGATATGCTGGCGCAGCGCGCGGTCCGCCGCCGCCCCGTCCCCCGCCGCGATCGCATCCACGATGCGGGCATGTTCGGCCAGCGCGGTCTCGCCCCGCCCTTCGGCCGCCAGCGAGGTCCGCGCCATCAGCGCCATGGTCCGGTGCACCAGGTCCAGCTGCTGGACCAGATAGCGGTTGTGGGAGGCCAGGTGGATCTGGCGGTGGAACCGCTTGTTGGCGCGGGCCAGCGCCTCGGGGTCGCCCTTGGCGCGGCGGTCCTCCTCGACCATCTGGGCCAGAACGCGCACCTCCTCGGGCGTGGCGTGGCGGGCGGCCAGGCGCGCGGCCAGCGCCTCCAGCTCGGCCCGCACGGTATACAGCTCGGCCAGCTGGTTGTGGTCCAGCGAGGCCACGATCAGGCTGCGCCCGTCGCGCACCAGCATGGCCTGGGTCTCCAGCCGCTGCAGCGCCTCGCGCACGGGGGTGCGGCTGACGCCGAACCGCTCGGCCAGCTCGGATTCGACCAGCCGGTCGCCGGGGCGGTATGTGCCGCCCTCGATGGCGGTCAGGATCAGGGAATAGGCGTCTTTCATCCGCGAACGATTGGCCCGCGCGCGCCGAATTGCAAGCGGCCAGCGCGCAAGCTATGCCCGGGCCATGGATTTTTCGCATGTCACCGCCTGGATCTTCGATCTGGACAACACCCTCTATCCGCCCGAGGCGCAGCTTTTCGCGCAGATCGAGGTCCGGATGACCGCCTGGATGATGCGCGCGCTGGACGTGCCGCAGGATCACGCGAACCGCCTGCGCGCCGAATACTGGCGCCTGCACGGCACCACTTTGGCCGGGCTGATGGCCGAACATCAGGTCGATCCCGCGGCCTATCTGGCCGATGTGCATGACATCGACTTCTCGGTGCTGGAACCGGACCCGGACCTGGCTGCGGCCATCGCGGCCCTGCCGGGTCGGCGGATCATCCACACCAATGGCGATGCGGGTTACGCCCGCCGCGTGCTGGCCGCCCGCGCCCTGCCCGAGGACCTGTTCGACGCCGTCTATGGCATCGAGGAGGCGGGTTTTCACCCCAAGCCCGACCCCCGCGCCTATGCGCCGATCCTGGCCGCCTCCGGCATCGACCCCGCCCGGGCCGCCTTCTTCGAGGATGACCCGCGCAACCTGATCGTGCCGCACGACCTGGGCATGTGTACCGTGCTGGTGGGCGACGGCCGCCACGGGCCCGACGCACTGACGGGTGGGGTCGGCCCCCATGTCCAGCACCGCACCCATGACCTGACCGGTTTCCTGCGCGCGCTGGTCTGACTGCGACAGCGCCGCCCCTTTCCCCCGCCCGCGCGGCGGGGCAGTCTGGGCGCACACCGAAAGGGCATGCCATGACCGACACGCGCATCGACGACATCGACATCCTGATCTCGGGCGGCGGGCTGGCCGGGCTGATCGCCGCCTGCGCCTTCGGGGCCGAGGGGTTCTCGGTCCTCTGCGTCGACCCCGCCCCCCCGGTGACCGAGGAGGACGCGGCAGGCGCCGACCTGCGCTCCACCGCCTTCCTGACGCCGTCCGTCGCGCTTTTCGAACGCATCGGGTTGTGGGAGGCCCTCGCCCCCCACGCCACCGCCCTGCAGGTCATGCGCATCGTCGATGCGGGCGGCACGGCGCCCACCCCCCGCCTGACCCGCGATTTCGACGCGGCCGAGATCGGCGACCAGCCCTTCGGCTGGAACCTGCCCAACTGGCTGATGCGGCGCGAGCTGATGGCGCGCATCCACGCCCTGCCCTCGGTCCGGGTGATCCACGGCACCGGTACGGCGACGGTCCTGGCCCGATCCGAAGGGGCGGTGGTGACCCTGACCGACGGCCGCCGCCTGCGCGCCCGCCTGCTGATCGGCGCGGATGGGCGCGATTCGGCGGTCCGGCGCGCCTTGGGCATCGGGGTGCGCACCTGGCGCTACGGGCAAAAGGCGCTAGCCTTCGCGGTCACGCATGACCAGCCCCATCACAACGTCTCGACCGAGGTGCATCGCGCGGGCGGGCCCTTCACGCTGGTTCCCCTGCCCGACCGCGACGGCAGGCCCGGATCGGCCGTGGTCTGGATGGATGACGCCGCAGCCATCGACGCGTTGACGGCCCTGTCCGCCCCCGCCTTCGAGGCGGCGCTGAACGACCGCTCGGCAGGCGTCCTCGGCCATCTGCGCCCGGCAACGCGGCTGACCGCATGGCCGATCATCAGCCAGATCGCCCACCGCTTCACCGGCCCCCGCACCGCACTGATCGCCGAGGCCGCCCATGTCCTGCCCCCCATCGGCGCGCAGGGCCTGAACATGAGCCTCGCGGACCTCTCGGCGCTGCTGGATCTCAGCCGCGCCGATGCGGGCAGCGCCGAGAGCCTGGCGCGCTACGACCGCAGCCGCCGCCCCGAGGCGATGGCGCGCATCCTGGGCATCGACGCGCTGAACCGCGCCAGCCAGCTGCGCCTGCGCCCGCTGCGCGACCTGCGGGCGGCGGCGCTCGGCGGGCTGTATGCGGTGACGCCGGTGCGGCGGCTGATGATGCGCGCGGGCCTGGGCGCGCGCTGACCACCCACAGACCGACAAGGGGGGTGCGGGGGGCTGGCCCCCCGCCGTCGCGGGACGCAACTCAGGTCAGGCCGGCATGCTCCAACGCCGCGTCGATCAGGCGGCGCGTCGGCTCGGTCAGCGGCGTCAGCGGCAGGCGCACGCGCTCGTCGCACATGCCCAGGCGCGACAGCGCGTATTTCGCGCCCACCAGCCCCGGCTCGACGAAGATCGCCAGATGCAGCGGCATCAGCCGGTCCTGGATCGCCAAGGCCGCCGCGTAATCGCCCCGCAGCGTCGCCTCCTGCAGATCCGCGCAGAGCCGCGGCGCCACATTCGCCGTCACGCTGATGCAGCCCACCCCGCCATGGGCGTTGAAGCCCAGGGCCGTCGCATCCTCGCCCGACAGCTGGATGAAATCCGCCCCGCAGGTCATGCGCTGACAGCTCACCCGCTCCAGCTTGCCGGTCGCGTCCTTGACCCCGATGATCGAGGGGATCTGCGCCAGAACCCCCATCGTCTCGGGCATCATGTCCACGACCGACCGGCCCGGGATGTTGTAGATGATGATCGGCAGGTCGCAGGCATCCGTCAGCGCGGTGTAATGCGCGATCAGCCCCGCCTGCGTCGGCTTGTTGTAATAGGGCGTGACGACCAGCCCCGCATCCGCGCCCACGCTGGCCGCATGCTGCAGCAGGCCGATCCCCTCGCGGGTCGAATTCGACCCCGCCCCCGCGATCACCGGCACGCGGCCGTCCACGGCGCGCACGACCTCCTCGATGACGGTGCGGTGCTCCTCATGGGTCAGGGTCGGGCTTTCGCCGGTGGTGCCCACGGGCACGATGGCGTGGCTGCCTTGGTCGATCTGCCATTCGACCAGCTTCTTCAGCGTGTCCAGATCCAGCGCGCCGTTCGGAGTGAACGGCGTGACGAGGGCTGGCATCGACCCTTTGAACATGACACGCTCCATGATGATCCTTGGTGAATGGCGGCAATTCCGGCGCCCTCACTATCCTTGGCCGGCGAACTTGCCAAGGTTGTGTATTGCACCGGACCGCCATGGCGGCGACACAGGGCGGTGATGCGACTTCTGCGTGACATGATGACCGCGGGCCTGCTGCTGGCCCTTCCCCTGGCAACCCCGGCCCGGTCCGAGGATCCCGGCGCGATGGCGCTGGCCCTGGCCGCGACCCAGGCCCGCGATTGGGTGACCGCCCGCGACGCGGCCCTGCGCGCGGGCCCCTTGGGCGAAAGCCTGGTCGCATGGCACGCCCTGCGCGCGGGCCATGGCGATTTCGCCGATTACGCCGATTTCCTGCGCGCCCATCCCGACTGGCCCGGCCTCGATCTGCTGATCCAGCGGGCCGAGGCCAAGCTGCGCCCCGGCGCGGATCCCGACGACATCCGCCTGTTCTATGACGGCCGCGCCCCCGCCACCCGCCAAGGCCTGGAGGCGCTGGCCGCCCTGCTGCCCCAGCCCGAGGCCCGGGCCGCCCGCCAGACCTTCTTCCTGACCCGCCCGCTGGAGGCCGCGGACGAGGCCGCCCTGCTGGCCGCCCATCCCGACCTGGCCGCGCTGATCCCCGACCGGGTCACCGCCATGCTGGACCGGCGCGAATGGGCCCAGGCCGAACGCCTGCTGGACCGGCTGGAGGAACCCGCCCGCGCCCTGCCCCGCGCCCGCATCGCGCTGCAGGCCGGGCGCGAGGGCGTGGACGGCCTGATCCTGGCCCTGCCCGATGATCAGCGTGCCGATCCGGGCCTGGCCATGGACCGCTTCGACTGGCGCGTCGGCGCCCGCCAGCACGAGGGCGCCCAGGCCCTGCTGCTGGAGGCGTCGACCGATGCCGAGGCGCTGCGCGATCCGGCCCGGTGGGCCTCGATGCGGGTCGATTACGTGCGGCTGGCGATGCGCAACGGCGATTGGGACCGGGCGCTGCGCCTGGCCCATCCGCATTTCCTGACCCCCGACAACCGCCACTACGCCGATCTGGAATGGCTGGCCGGGTGGGCCGCCCTGCGCACCGGTGATGCAAACCGGGCGCTGGATCATTTCAGCCATCTGGAAACCGTCGTCGGTTCGGCGATCAGCCTGTCGCGCGCCCATTACTGGCAGGGCCGCGCGCATGAGGCCTTGGGCCGCGACGACCGCGCCCGCACGGCCTATGGCGCCGCTGCCGACATGCCGGGCACCTATTACGGCCAGCTGGCGATGGGCAAGCTGGGCCGCACCCTGCCGCCCGACTACGCGGTGGCCGATCAGGCCATCGACACGCTGCCCGACTGGCGCGGCAGCGACCTGCGGGGCGACGGGCTCTTTCGCGCCGCGCTGTGGCTGGTCGCCAGCGGCCGGCGCGACGATGCGCAGCGCTTTCTGCTGCATCTGGCGCAATCCGCCACGCCCGAGGACATCGCCCGCATGTCGCGCCTGATGTACGAGGCAGGCACCCCCTGGCACGGCCTGCGCCTGGCCAAGCAATCCGCGAACCAGGGCGTCATCTGGCCCGTCGCGCATTTCCCCCTGACCGGGTTGGAACGCGAGGATCTGGGCCCGCCGCCGGAGCTGGTCATGGCCATCGCGCGGCAGGAATCGGAATTCAACCACACAGCCTCCAGCCCGGTCGGCGCGCAGGGTCTGATGCAGGTCATGCCGGGCACGGCCGAGCAGGTCGCGCGCCAGCTGCGCATCCCCTATGACCTGGGGCGGCTGTCCAGCGACGCGGCCTATAACGCGCGGATCGGGGCGCAGTATCTGACCGACCTGGCCGACCGCTTCGGGCCGTCGGTCGCGCTGATCGCGGCGGGCTACAATGCCGGGCCCGGGCGTCCGGCGCGCTGGCTGGGCGATTTCGGGGATCTGCGCCGCGATGCCGATCCCGTGGACTGGGTCGAGCTGATCCCCTTCGACGAGACCCGCAACTACGTCATGCGCGTGGCCGAGGCCCTGCCCATCTATCGCGCCCGCATCCATGGCAAGCCCGCCCCGGTGGTGACCCGGTGGGACCTGTCGGGGGGCGGTCAGGTGCCGCCGCCGCCCGCGCGGCTGACCCTGGCCCTGTCGGCGCGGCCGGTGCCCAAGCCCTTCATCGGGCCGCGCCTGCCCGATGACTGGTTCACGACGACCGCCGCCGCTGTCGCCACAGAGTGAACAGCCCCGCCCCCACCACGATCGCGCAGCCGATCACCACATTGCCGCGCAGCCGTTCGTCGAACAGCCAGACGCCCAGGATGCTGACCCAGACCAGCTGGGTATAGGCGAAGGGCTGCAGGGCGGATGCCTCGGCCAGCTCGTAGCTGCGGATCATCAGGTAATGCGAGGTCATCCCGCAGATGCAGAGCAAGCCCATCCAGACCCAGTCCCGCGGCGCCAGCCACTGCCAGTCCCAGATCCCCACCAGCGTGATCGCCACCGCCCCCGCGATGCCCGTCCAGAAGAAGCTGACCATGGACGGGTCGTCCCGCGACACATGCCGCGTCAGCAAGCCGTAAAGCGCAAACAGCAGCGCCGCCCCCAAGGGCAGCAGCGCGGTGACGCTGGCCACGCCCGCGCCGGGATCCAGGATCACGATGATGCCGCAAAAGCCGATTGCGATGGCCGTCCAGCGCCGCCAGCCGACATGTTCGCCCAGGACCGGCCCCGACAGGGCCGCGACCAGCAGCGGATAGACGGCAAAGACGGCATGGGTCTCGATCAGGCCGAGGCGCACGAAGGCCTCGACCATCAGCAGCACCTCCAGCGCCAGGATGACACCGCGGGCGATCTGGGTCAGCGGGCGGCGGGTGCGGATCGCGCGGCGCAGCCCGCCGGGCTGGCGCGCCACCAGCACGATCACGAAGCCCGCAAAGACCCAGTAGCGGATCATCACGATCAGCACCGGCGGGTAATCGCCCCCCAGCAGCCGCGAGAACACGTCCTGGAAGGCGAAGATCAGGCTGACCAGGCACATCAGCCCGATGGCCAGCCCCGTGCGGTCGCGCGCGGGCGTCGGGGTGCCGGGCGGCAGCGGCGGCGGCGCGGCCACCGCGGCCGATGCGACATAGGGGGGCTGGGTGCGGTCGTCGGACATGGGCGCGCCTTTCGGATCGCGCCCCTGTTGCGCCCGCCCCGACGCGGCGTCAAGCGCGATTGCGCATCATGCAACCCCGCGTGGCGCCAATCAGTCGCGGCTGCGGATGATCTTGGCAAAGGGCTCCATCAGGGTCGGGTTCGCGGCGATGATGCGCCCCGATTCCAGCGGGTCGTCGCCCTCGCGGATGCCGTGGACGAAGCCCCCGGCCTCGCGCACCATCAGGATGCCCGCGGCCACGTCCCAGGATTTCGTGCCGCGTTCCCAATATCCATCAAAGCGCCCGCCCGCCACATAAGCCAGGTTCAGCGCCGCCGAGCCAAAGCCCCGCACCCCCGCCGCGACCGGCATCAGCTGGGCCAGGTCCTGGATCATCGCGGGCAGCGGCCCGGTGCCCGCATGGGGGATACCCGTGGCAAAGACCGAATCGGCGAGCCGCGTGCGCCCCGAGACGCGCAGGCGCTGGTCGTTCATGAAGGCGCCGCCGCCTTTTTCGGCGACGAACAGCTCGTCCTTGGCGGCGTCGAAGATGACGGCGGCCACGATCTCGCCCTTGTGTTCCAGCGCGATGCTGACCGCCCAATGCGGCAGGCCGTGCAGAAAGTTGGTGGTCCCGTCCAAGGGATCGACCAGCCAGCGGCGGGTGGGGTCGTCGCCCTCATCCGTGCCGGTCTCCTCTCCGACCCAGCCATAGCTGGGGCGGGCGGTCATCAGCTCCTCCTTGATCAGGCGTTCGGCCTCGCGGTCGGCGCGGGTGACGAAATCGCCCGCACCCTTGACGCTGACCTGCAGGTTCTCGACCTCGCGGAAATCCTTGACGAGGCCGCGCCCGGCCTTGCGGGCGGCCTTGATCATGACATTCAGATTGGCGCTTGCCATCACATGCTCCGGGAATAGGGGTTGGGCGCGTCATAGGGCAGGCGCGCCGGAAAGCCAAGCATCAGGCGGCGGCACCGCGCAGCATGCGCAGAGGCTCGGTCCGCGACAGGCGCAGCACATGGGCCATGTAGGGCTGGGACAGGTCGTCCGAGCGCACCGCGGCATAAAGCCTGCGCCGGATCCCCTGCGGACCCAAGGGCAGCAGGGCCAGTTCGGGGTTCGCCGCCTCGCGCCGCAGCACCCAATCGGGCATGACCGCCACCCCGCGCCCGGAGGCCACCAGCATGACCGCCACGGCGGTCAGCTCGACCGTGCGCTGGCGGGCGGGTTCCACCCCGGCAGGGGTCAGGAACTGGCTGAAGACATCCAGCCGCGCGCGGTCCATCGGATAGGTGATCAGCGTCTGGTCGGCCAGATCGGCGGGGTCGGCATGGCCCTTGGCGACCAGCGGATGATCCGCGGGCACGACCAGCGTGGGGGCGTAATCGAACAGCGGCTGGAAGGTCACGCCCGCCAGATCCTCGGGGTCCGAGGAGATCACCAGGTCCACCTCCTCGCGCAGCAGGGCGGGCAGCGCGCCGAAGGCCAGGCGCTGGCGGATGTCTACGTCCACATCCGGCCAGGCGCGGCGAAAGATGTCCAGCACCGGCAGCAGCCAGTCGAAGCAGGCATGGCATTCCATCGCGATATGCAGCCGCCCGATGCGACCGGCCTCGACGCCCTTGAACTCGGCCTCGGTGGCGGCGACCAAGGGCAGGACCTGTTCGGCCAGGCGCAGCAGACGCATCCCCGCCGCCGACAGGCGCATCGGCTTGGCGCGGCGCACGAACAGCGCGGTCCCCGCCTGTTCCTCCAGCGCCTTGACCTGATGGGACAGCGCGCTTTGCGTGATGTTCAGCACCTCGGCCGCGCGGGCGAGGCCCCCCTGTTCGTGGATCGCGTGGACGGTGCGCAGATGCCGCAATTCCAGATGCATGATGAGCGGAACTCAGGTTGATGTTGAGGATTATGAATTTGTCTCACGCCGCGCCGCATGGCACAAGGCCCCCCGAGAGTGAAAGGAACCGCCATGCCCGCCCCCAAGGTCAGCTTCGAATTCTTCCCGCCCAAGACGCTGGAGGCCTCGTTCAAGCTGTGGGAGACGGCGCGCGCGCTGGCGCCCCTGGATCCGGATTTCGTGTCCGTCACCTATGGCGCGGGCGGCACCACCCGCCAGCTGACCCATGAGGCCGTGACCACGATCAACCGCCAGTTCGGTCTGCAGGTCGCGGCCCACCTGACCTGCGTCGAGGCCACCCGCGCCGAGACGATGGAGATCGTGCAATCCTATGCCGATGCCGGCATCCGCGAGATCGTGGCCCTGCGCGGCGACGCGCCCAAGGGGGCCGACCGCTTCACCCCCCATGCCGAGGGCTTCGCCAATTCGGTCGAGCTGATCGAGGCGATCGCGGCGCGCGGCGACATGACCATCCGCTGCGGCGCCTATCCCGAACCCCATCCCGACAGCGGCGACGAGGCCGCCGACGTGACCTGGCTGAAGCGCAAGCTGGATGCCGGGGCGACCAGCGCCATCACCCAGTTCTTCTTCGAGCCCGACACCTTCTTCCGGTTCCGCGACCGCTGCGCGGCGGCGGGGATCGACGCGCCCGTCATCCCCGGCATCCTGCCGGTCCAGAGCTGGGCGGGCACGAAACGCTTTGCCGCGACCTGCAACACCACCGTGCCGGACTGGGCCGAGGACGCCTTTGCCGCCGCCACGCTGGAGGGACCGGAGGCGGTGCGCGCCGTGGCCACGGGCCTCTGCGTCGATCTGTGCGAAAGCCTGATCGCGGGCGGGGTCGATCAGCTGCATTTCTACACGCTGAACCGCCCCGAGCTGACCCGCGACGTCTGCGCCGCCCTGGGTGTGCGCCCCAAGCCGGGGCTGGAGGCCGTGGCCTGACGCCCGATCAGGCGTGATCGGGCCGGGCCCGCCTGAAGGCCCGACCCCGCGCCGCCCGATGCGGCGCCAGCCCCCCCGTCAGCAGCGCCGGCCCCGGATAGGGCTGGGGCACGGTGGGATGCAGCGCCTCGCTGTCGAACCGGCCCGCCAGCCGGGGCGCGCGCGCCAGAAAGGCCTTGCCCCAGTTCCGCCAGCTGCCGATGGATGGCGCGGTCGGGTCGCAGGGAAACAGGTCGCGCCAATCCGCAGGCAAGGGCAGCGCCACCGATTCGGCCCGGTCCAGCATCCAGACCAGCGGGATATTGGCCAAGGGCCGCGCGAATTCGAACCCCGACAACTGCCCGCCGATATCGGGATGGGCGCCCCGGAACCACATCTGCTGGACCCGCCCCGCGCTGTGATCGTCATCCCAGAGCAGCGGCGCAAAGACGGCCCGTGTCTCGTCCAGGGCCAGGGCCTGGAACCCGTGTTACACCCCCTGGCCCAGATGCGCGTCATGGAACCGGAAACGCGGCTCGGTCAGCATCCACAGGATCGGCAGCCGCAGCCCCAAGGCCATGACCGTGTCGAAGCAGCCCAGCATGCGGATCGGCGCCGCCGCATGGCAGCGCCGCCTGCGGAACGCGCCCAGGGCCTGGGCCGTCCCGCCCTCGGAATAATATCGCCAGGCCAGGCGGATATGACGCTCCGTCGCGGCATCGGCCCGCAACAGGCCGATCCGCCCGATCATCCCCGCAAGGCTGCGCACCGCAAAGGCCCCCCGGGAATAGCCCATCATGAAGATCCGGTCGCCGGGATGATAGCCGCTGGCCAGCCAGCCATAGGCCTCGGTGATGCGCGATTCCAGGATGCGGCCCATGATCAGGTCCGGAAGGGTGCGCCAGCGCGCCCATTGCTGGCCCATTCCGTAATGGATGCGGATGCGCCCCGGCGGCATCGCCCCCAGCTGGCCCGTCAGCAGCCGGTGGATGCGCCCGATCGAGCTGCGCCGCCCATCGGCCAGCGAGGCGAAGGTGCCGTCCATCAGCACGACATGGGTGGTGGGCGGCCGAATCGACATCATGCCCCCAAGCCTAGCATAGGGGCATGAGCGAATGGTTACGCCCGGACGGGGTCAGGACAGGCTCATCACCGTGGCATGGGTCATCGCGCCAAAGCCGTTGAACCGGGTGTTCGTGACGGTGGAATAGGCGCCCGCGCCGTGGAAGATGACGTAATCCCCCTCGGCGATGTCGCCGGGCAGCGACATCTCGCCCGGCAGGCGGTCCACCGAATCGCAAGTCGGGCCGAAGATCACGCGCCCGCCCAGATCGCCGCCGCGCGGGCGGCCCTCGGGGTCCAGCACCTCGACCCGGTCGATATTGCCGATGATCGGCAGCTCGGCCAGACCGCCATAGACCCCGTCATTCAGGAACACATGTCCGCCGTCGCGCACGCCCTTGACGCGGGTGATCAGCGCATAGGCATCGGCCACCAGCCCGCGGCCCGGCTCGCAGACCAGGGCGGGGGCGTCGTCGCCGAACATCTCGGTCACGGTGTCGCCGATCTCCTGAAAGATCGAGGCCAGGTCGGGTTCGACCCCCACCACGCGATGCGAGGGGAACCCCCCGCCCACGTTCAGACGCACCGCAGGCACGCCCGCCATGTCGCAGATGTCCTTGGACACGCGGATATAGCTTTCCCATGCGATCGGGTCGGTGCATTGCGTGCCCGGATGGAAGGTCAGCGAGGGCACATAGCCGCGCCGCGCGACCTCGGCCAACAGCTCGGCCGCCAGTTCGGGCGTCGCGCCGAATTTCGACCCGAAATCATAGGCCGCGCCCAGCACCGGCAGCTTGAAGCGGGGCGAGATCTCGACCCCCTGCCCGTCCACCTCGGTCGGCACCTGATCGAACAGCTTCTCCAGCTCGGACCGGCTGTCCACGGACCAGGCGCGGATCTTCTGGGCGACGGCATGGGCGATTTCGGACCGCGCGCGGACCGGGTTGTGGTAATGGCGCGCGGCATGGGGCGCCATGCGGCCGATCAGGTCGATCTCGAAAGGGGATGCCACGTCGAAACCCTCGATCCCGGCGGCGACCAGGTTCTGGATCACCACCTCCTCGGGGTTGGATTTCACGGCATAGGTGACAAGGCCCGGAAAGCCCGCGATGAACTGACGGGCGCGGTCCTGCAGCACCGTCGGCGCAAAGACCATGACCGGATGTTCCGGGGCCAGATGTCGGATGACCTCGGCCGGATTGTCCCAGACGGTCTTGTGCTGTCCCATCGATGTTCCTTTCGTCAGGGCTGATGCGGGGGCCAGGCAGGCCCAACCAAGATGGCGCTTTTGGGTTCCGATTTCACCGATGAAAAGGGTAGAATCGCGCGTGATGCCGGTTATTATGCCGGGAATGATGTCATTTTGACGAAATCCTCAGGCGGGCACCCCTTGGACGATCTGGACCGTTCCATCCTGGCGCAGCTGTCGGGCGATGCGCGCATGTCGGTGGCGGTCCTGGCCCGCCGGCTGCGCGTCGCCCGTTCGACCGTGCAGGCGCGGTTGGAGCGGCTGGAAACCTCGGGCGCGATCGCCGGATACACCCTGCGCCTGGGCGAGGCCGCCCGCACCGCGCGCATCCGCGCCACCGTCCTGTTGGTCATCGAGCCGCGCGCCCAGCCCGCCGTGCTGACGCGGCTGAAGGTCATCCCCCAGGTCGAACGCGTCCACACGACCAGCGGCCGGGTGGACCTGCTGATCCAGCTGGCCGCGGATTCCACCAGCGACCTGGACGACACGCTGGACCGCATTGGCGGCATCGAGGGCGTGCGGTCCTCGGAAAGCCTGATCCACCTGTCGACGAAACTGGACCGGGCGGTCTGATCGGGCTTGATCCGAATCCGCGACGGGCAGACAGTCCGTCGCAGAAGGAGGATCGCCATGACCTATTATTCCGGCTTCGTCGCCGCCGTGCCCGCCGACCGGCGCGACGCCTATATCGCCCATGCCAAGGCGTCCTGGCCCATGTTCAAGCGCCACGGCGCGCTGCGCATGGTCGAGGGCTGGGGCGAGGATGTCCCCCACGGCACCCGCACCGACTTCTATCGCGCGACCGAGGCGCAGGAGGGCGAGGTGCCCGTCTTTTCCTGGATCGAATGGCCCGACCGCGCCACCGCCGACGCGGCCTGGACCGCGATGATGGCCGAGGACCACCCCGAGATGGGCGAGATGCCCTTTGACGGCGCGCGCATGTTCTGGGGCGGCTTCGCGCCGATTCTGGACCTGTCCTGACGGGCTTGGCCTTTCGCCCTGCATTCGCTAATCCCGTCGCAACAGATGGGGTGACGCGATGACGATGGACAAGAGCTTTGACGCACAGGCCGCCGAGGCCCGGATCAGCGCCGAATGGGAACGGACGAACGCCTTCGCCGCCGGGGCCAATGCCCGGCGGGCGGAAACCTTCACCGTGATGATCCCGCCCCCCAACGTCACCGGCAGCCTGCATATCGGCCACGCGCTGAACAACACGCTGCAGGACATCCTGGTCCGCTGGCACCGGATGCGCGGCTTCGACACGCTGTGGCAGCCGGGTCAGGATCATGCGGGCATCGCCACCCAGATGGTCGTGGAACGCCAGATGGCCGCGCGCGGAGAGCCGGGCCGGCGCGAGATCGGGCGAGAGGCCTTCACCGCCAAGATCTGGGACTGGAAGCGGGAATCCGGCGACACGATCATCAACCAGCTGAAGCGCCTCGGCGCCAGCGCGGACTGGTCGCGCAACGCCTTCACCATGTCCGGCGCCCCCGGCGCGCCTGCGGGCGAGGAGGGCAATTTCCACGACGCGGTGATCCGGGTCTTCGTGGATCTCTATGACAAGGGCATCATCTATCGCGGCAAGCGGCTGGTGAACTGGGACCCGCATTTCGAGACCGCGATCAGCGATCTGGAGGTCGAGAACCGCGAGGTTCCCGGCCATATGTGGCATTTCAAGTATCCGCTGGCCGGCGGCGAGACCTATGAATATGTCGAACGCGACGAAGACGGCCGCGTGACCCTGCGCGAGACGCGCGACTATATTTCCATCGCCACGACCCGCCCCGAGACCATGCTGGGCGACGGCGCGGTGGCCGTGCATCCGTCCGACGAACGCTATGCCCCCATCGTCGGCAAGCTGGTCGAGATCCCGGTCGGCCCCAAGGAACACCGCCGCCTGATCCCGATCATCACCGACGAATACCCGGACCCCGATTTCGGCTCGGGCGCGGTCAAGATCACCGGCGCGCATGATTTCAACGACTATGGCGTGGCGATGCGCAACAACATCCCGCTCTATACGCTGATGGACGGCAAGGCGCAGATGCGCGCCGACGGGCTGTCCTATGCCGACAGCGCCGCCATCGCGACCCGCGCCGCCCAGGGCGAGGATGTGGGCGACGTCTCCGCCGTGAACCTGGTCCCCGAGGATCTGCGCGGCCTGGACCGGCTGGAGGCCCGCAAGCGCGTGATCGAGCAGGTCACGTCCGAGGGCCTGGCCGTCACCTATCTGCACAAGGAGATCGAGCCCGAAACCGGCGCCGAGCACATGGAGCGCCGCCCGGTCGTCGAGGCCAAGCCCATCATGCAGCCCTTCGGCGACCGCTCCGGCGTGGTGATCGAGCCGATGCTGACCGACCAGTGGTTCGTCGACACCAAGCGCATCGTCGAGCCCGCGCTGGAGGCCGTGCGCTCGGGCCGGACCCGGATCCTGCCCGATCAGCACCGCAAGGTCTATTACAACTGGCTGGAGAATATCGAGCCCTGGACCATCAGCCGCCAGCTCTGGTGGGGCCACCAGATCCCGGTCTGGTATGGGCCGGCGCTCAAGAAGGATCAATCGTCAAAGCTTGTTGGAGTCTCTTATGCGGTCGCCGACCGAAAGATGTTCTGCGCGCCTTCCAAAGACGAAGCTTTAAAGCTCGCTGAAAGCTATTATGGGCAAAGCGTAACTGAGTTTGAAACCGGCAATGCTGCGATGGCCGAAGCAAAAGAGGCATTCGGCACTGATGCACTATTACAGATTAACGACAGGGGACTTGAGAGCATTCCAGTATTTCGCGACCCCGACGTCCTCGACACCTGGTTCAGCTCGGGCCTGTGGCCGATCGGAACGCTCGGCTGGCCCGAGCCGACCGAGGAACTGAAGAAGTATTTCCCGACCGACGTGCTGGTCACGGGCTTCGACATCATCTTCTTCTGGGTGGCCCGAATGATGATGATGCAGCTGGAGGTCGTAGGCGACGTGCCCTTCAAGACCGTCTATGTCCACGGACTGGTGCGCGACGAGAAGGGCGCCAAGATGTCCAAGTCCAAGGGCAATGTCATCGACCCGCTGACGCTGGTGGACGCCTATGGCGCGGATGCGCTGCGATTCACGCTGACCAGCATGGCGGCGATGGGGCGCGACCCCAAGCTGGGGCCGAAGCATGTCGAGGTGAACCGCAACTTCGTCACCAAGATCTGGAACGCCACCCGCTTTGCCGAGATTTACGGCGTGCGCGGCGGCGGCGCGCGGCCCCAGCCAGCCCATACCGTCAACCGCTGGATCATCGGAGAGACGGCACGCATCCTGATGGCGACTGACGAGGCGCTGGCCGGGTATCGGTTCAACGACGCGGCGGGCGGGCTCTATGCCTTTGTCTGGGGCAAGGTCTGCGACTGGTATGTGGAATTCGCAAAGCCCCTGTTCGACGGCGAACATGCGGATGAGACCCGGGCCACGATGGGCTGGGTGCTGGACCAGTGCTTTGCCATGCTGCACCCGATCATGCCCTTCGTGACCGAGGAGCTGTGGTCCCTGACCGCGGACCGCGATCGCATGCTGGTCCATGGCGACTGGCCGGAACTGGGCGCCGATCTGATCGACGCCGATGCGGACCGCCAGATGAACTGGGTCATCGCGCTGATCGAGGCGGTGCGCTCGGCCCGCGCGCAGATGGGCGTTCCGGCGGGGGCCAAGCTGGACCTGATCGTGACCGAGGCGGACGCTGCCGCCCGCGCGGCGCTGGCCGCCAACGGCCCGCTGATCGAGCGTCTGGCGCGTGTCAACGCGCCCGCGGACGGCACGGCGGGCAAGGGGATGATCGCCGTGTCGGTGCAGGGGGCGTCCTTCGCCCTGCCCATCGGCGACGTGATCGACGCGGCGGCCGAGACCGCGCGCCTGGAGAAGGCGCGGGGCAAGACCGTCAAGGATGCCGAGGGGCTGCGCAAGCGCCTTTCCAACCCCAAATTCGTCGAGAATGCCGAAGCCGAGGTCATCGAGGAGACCCAGGCCAAGCTGGCGGCGCTGGACGACGACATCGCCCGGCTGGAGGCCGCGCTGGCCCAGCTGGCGGCGATGTGATGCGCTCCCCCGCCCGCAGGGGCGGGGGTTTTCGCCGCAGGGACGGGGCGGGCCGCGCCTTGCCTCTTTCCAAGCGCGGCGCTTGGCACTAGCGTGCGGCCATGCGCTGGACCCTGCCCAATATCCTGACCCTTCTGCGTCTGCTGGCGGCCCCCGGGGTCCCGCTGATGTTTCTCTATTTCCAGCGGCCTTGGGCCGATTGGGCGGCGCTGACGCTGTTTCTGCTGGCGGCGGTGACCGACTGGTTCGACGGCTATCTGGCGCGGGCCTGGAAACAGGAAAGCCGCTTCGGCGCGGCGATGGACCCGATCGCGGACAAGGCGATGGTGGTCATCGCGCTGGTCGTCATCACCGGCTATTCGGGGATGAACCCCTGGCTGATCCTGCCCGTCACGGTCATCCTGTTCCGCGAGGTCTTCGTGTCGGGCCTGCGCGAATTCCTGGGCGACAAGGCGCGGCTGCTGGCGGTCACGCGGATGGCCAAGTGGAAGACCACGCTGCAGATGGTCGCGATATCGGTGCTGTTCCTGTCCACGGGCCTGGCCTTCGTGGAACATGGCCGCCCGCCCCGGGTGGGCGAGGCCGGGCTGATCTGGTCGGGCAGCCTGGCGGCCTGGGCCACCTATGCGGGGCTGGTGCTGATCTGGGCGGCGGCGGTGCTGACGGCCTGGACGGGCTGGGACTACTTCGTCAAGGCCATGCCGCATCTGAGGGACAACCGCCGTGACGCGTGAGATCCTCTATTTCGCATGGCTGCGCGAACGCATCGGCCTGCCGCGCGAGACGGTCGACAGCGACGCCGCCACCCCACGCGCGCTGATCGCGGAACTGGCCGCCCGGTCGGACGGGCATGCGGCGGCCTTCGACGACATCGCCGCGCTGCGCTGCGCGCTGGACCAGGTCCTGGCGGATCTGGACGCCCCCTTGGGCGATGCGCGCGAGGTCGCGTTCTTTCCGCCGATGACGGGCGGCTGATGGCGGCGCGGCTGACCGACCTGCCCTTCGACCCCGCCCATCAGCTGGCGGGCTTCGGCGCGGGCGCGGGGGCGGTCGTGACCTTCACCGGGCTGGTGCGCGACGATACCGGCCGGATGGCCGCGCTGGAGATCGAGCATTACCCCGGCATGACCGAACGGGCGATGACCGATCACGGCATGACCGCCGCGGCGCGGTTCCGGCTGGTCGACTGGATGATCCTGCATCGCCACGGCCGGATCGAGGTCGGCCAGCCGATCATGATGGTCGCCACCGCCGCCCGCCACCGCCGCGCGGCCTTCGACGCGGCCGATTACCTGATGGACTGGCTGAAATCCCGCGCCCCCTTCTGGAAGCGCGAGATCGGGCGTGACGGCCAGGCCGCATGGGTCGCAGCCAAGCCCGAGGACGAGGACGCCCTGTCGCGATGGTAGGCGCCCCGCCCCGATGAGCCGCCCCCCGCTGATCCGCCCCGAGATCCGGCGCTGGCTGGGCGTGCATGCGGAACTGCTGTCCTTCGGCGGTGTGCTGCTGGCCGGTCTGTGGCTGTCCATGCGCGGCGGCTGGATCCTGGCCGTGCTGGGCGGCGTGCTGGCCTTGGGCGGCGCGGTCCTGGCCGTGGGGGCCTGGCGGCGCCTGCCCTTCCGCCGCACCGTCGCCGCCGAAGGCCTGGTCGAGATCGTCGAGGGCGCCATCCGCTATTACGGCGCCCATGCCCCGGGCGCCGAACTGCCCCTGCGCGACCTGGCCGAGATCCGGCTGATGCGGGTCCAGGGCCGTGCCCATTGGCGGCTGCGCAGCGTTTCCGGCGAGGCTTTGCTGGTCCCCGTCGATGCCGCGGGCGCGGCGGGGCTGGCCGACGCCTTCACGGCCCTGCCCGGTCTGGAGCTGGGCCGCGTCTCGGCCGCGCTCTCGGCGGTGGCCGATGGGGACGGGGCGATGCGCACCGTTTGGCTGAGGCGCGGCTGAGGCGGCTTGACTTGGCCGCGCGGCATTGCCACCTGTGGCCGACCGAAGATCACCGAAAGGCCCCCGATCCCATGTCAATTCCCCAGCAGGGCGGTGGCCCGATCGAGCATCGCGACCAGCTTGCCGCCTATATCGCCAGTGGGGAAAAGCCCAAGGACCAGTGGCGCATCGGCACCGAACACGAAAAGTTCGGCTATGACGATGCGGGCCGGATGCCCCTGCCCTATGAGGGGCCCGTCTCGATCACCGCGATGCTGGAGGGGCTGCGCGACCGCTTCAACTGGACCCCCGTGCTGGAGGCCGGCAAGCTGATCGGGCTGGAACGCGACGGCGCCAATGTCAGCCTGGAGCCCGGCGGCCAGCTGGAACTGTCCGGCGCGCCCTTGGAGACGATCCACCAGACCTGCGACGAGGTGAACAGCCATCTGGCCGAGGTCGAGGCCGTGGCGGCCTATATCGGCGCGGGCTTCATCGGCCTGGGCGCCGCGCCTCTCTGGGGTCAGGACGACATGCCGATGATGCCCAAGGGGCGCTATCGGCTGATGACCGATTATATGGGCCGGGTCGGCACGCTCGGCACCCAGATGATGTATCGGACCTGCACCGTGCAGGTGAACCTGGATTTCGCATCCGAGGCCGACATGGTCCAGAAGCTGCGCGTCGCCTTGGCGCTGCAGCCGGTGGCGACCGCGCTGTTTGCCAACTCGCCCTTTCTCGACGGCAAGCCCAACGGGATGAAATCCTGGCGCGCGCATATCTGGCAGAACCTGGATGCGGCGCGGACGGGCATGCTGCCCTTCGTCTTCGAGGAGGGTTTCGGCTACGAGGCCTGGGTGGATTACGTTTTGGATGTGCCGATGTATTTCGTCTATCGCGACGGGAAATACATCGACGCCTTGGGTCAGAGCTTCCGCGATTTCCTGCAGGGCCGCCTGCCCGCCCTGCCGGGCGAGGTGCCGACCCTGTCGGATTGGGCCGATCACATGACCACCGTCTTTCCCGAGGCCCGCGTCAAGAAATACATCGAGATGCGCGGCGCCGATGGCGGCCCGTGGCGGCGTCTCTGCGCGCTGCCCGCCCTGTGGGTCGGGCTAACCTATGACCAGGGCGCGCTGGATGCGGCTTGGGATCTGGTCAAGGGCTGGGACGCCGAGACGCGCGACGCGCTGCGCATCGCCGCGGGCCGCGACGGGCTGCAGGCCCGGGCCGGGGACCTGCGGATGCACGATCTGGCGCGCGAGGTCCTGGCGATCGCGGAATCCGGCCTGAAGGCGCGGGCGCGGCCCGGCAATGACGGGCTGGTCCCCGACGAGACGCATTTCCTCAACGCGCTGAAGGAAAGCGTCGACAGCGGCAAGACCCCCGCCGACGAACTGCTGGAGAAGTATCGCGGCCCATGGGCGGGCGATCTGTCCCGCATCTATGACGAATATTCCTACTGACCCCATGCACCCAAGCACGCGAGTGTGAGCGTCGCGCATCGGGCAGACCCTTGATCCGCGCCCGCCCCGGTGGCAGGCCACCTGCGGCAAGCAGTCGACAACAAGGGGCAGTCAGGTGCGCGGTGACGTGATGAAATGGGTCGGCCGAATGGTCGCGATGGTCTTTGGCCTGGGGGTTCTGGCGCTGATCGGGGCGCTGGCCGTGCTGATCGGGCGGTCGGACGGGGTGCCGCCGCTGCCGGTCTTTGGCGGGCTGCTGGCCTTGGTGATTCTGATCCTGCTGGCCGGGGCCTGCCTTGCGCTGATCTCGCTGGCGGTCAGCGCGCGGCGCGCCCTGCGCCTGCTGGAACAGGGCGCCCCCGAGGCCGTGCCCATGGACGAGGCCGAACCCGCCCCGATGCAGGGCCCGCCCTTCTCGCCCTACGGCCTGGCCGAGGTCGCGGCACCGCGTCCGGCCCGTCCGGGACGCGTCCTGGTCGCGGAACGCTGACCGCCGCGGCGATCGGCCCGGGCAACCGGGCCGACAAACACAAGCCAGACGCATAACGCCGCCTGCGCCGCGTCCGGTCCATCATTTTATCGAAGGATTACAGTGGTGAGCCCAACAGGAGTAAGCGAATCAAGGAAAGCCAATGGCTTAGCTTGTCTCTTTTCCCGCGAAGCATCCGCTGAATTTCATAGTCTTTTTTCCGATACGTCTAACGCTTGCGGGGCCTCATATATGAGGAAACCCCATGGAAAGACCGAACCCGTACGACTTGACCGACCTTCTGGCAGAAGCGCCAAAAGATAACGCCGCCCCGGCTGGACCCCGGAACGGCGTTGAAGAAGCGGCGGCTAGGAAAATCGCCTTTTGCAACGATAGCGCAATGGACGCCGCCAAACAAGACTGGGCTGCGATCGATGCGGCGCGGCTGTGGGTTGCTTGGCGAGAAGACGACCGGAACGGCAAGCCGAACAAAACGCCCTATTGTGGCGCGCAGCGGATGGCCCGACCGAATTCCCCCGACACTTGGTTGACCCGCGCGGCTGCCCAGAAGGTCGCGGCATCCTTGCTGCAGGGCGACCAAAAGGGCGGCGTGGGGCTGATGCTGGGCAGCCATGCCGGCGACCTGCTGGGCGGCGTGGATCTGGACTCCTGCTATGACCCGGCGACTGCCGCGCTGGAGCCTTGGGCGGCCGAGGTGATCGAACGGTTTGCGTCCTATGCCGAGATCAGCCCAAGCGGCGCGGGCGTGAAGGTGTTCTTTCGGTTCAGCCCGGACGATCTGGAACCGCTGCGCGCCATCATGGGCACCCAGCACACCAAAAGCTGGTCGCGGGGCACCCACACCGAAATCGCGCTGCATCTGGGCAATCGCTATTTTACCTTTACCGGGCAGCACCTCGACCGCACACCTGCCACGATGCGCCCGGTTGATCGTGACGCGCTGACATGGCTGATCGAAGACGCCGGCCCGCGCTTCAAAGGCACCGCTGTTGCAGCCGTGACGACCAAGGACGAGTCGCGCTCTGGTCGCGCCTTTCGCGTGGCGGGGGAATGCAAGCGGGCTGGGCTGTCGCTTGATGGTTTCCGCGACACGCTGTTGCGTGACCCCGATCTTTCAGACTGGGCAAGCGATGCCCGGCAGGTGGAAAGGGCGTGGCAGCGCGCCGGGGGCCTCACCATCGACGCAAGCGACTTTGACGACCTACCGGAACTGGCAGAGACGATCGAAGGCTTCCCGATGACGGAAGACGGAGTCGCCCGCGCCTTTGCCGCCGCCCATGCGGATCGTTTGCGCTTCTGCCATTCGTCCGGCCGCTGGCATGTCTGGACCGGCACCCATTGGCGCAAGGAAGAAACGAAGCTTGCATTCAACTGGGCCCGCGAGATTTGCCGCGCCCGGTCCGCATCCGATCCTCTGTCATCGGCAGCTAAGGCACTGGCAAAGGCCGCAACCGCTGCCGCCGTGGAACGCTTCGCCCAAGCTGATCGCGCCTTTGCCGTGACAGCTGACGCGTGGGACTCAGATCATTGGCTGCTAGGCACGCCAGGCGGCACGATCGACCTGCGCACGGGGGAACTGCGCCCCGCACGGCAGACCGACATGATCACCAAAGTGACCGCGGCCGCGCCAGTCTCGCCCGATCGATTCGACCCGTCGCGCGATTGCCCGCGGTGGCTAGCGTTCCTGGAGCAAGCGACCGGCGGCGATGCCGATGCAATCCGATTCCTGCAGCAGTGGGCGGGCTACAGCCTGACAGGCGATACGCGGGAAGAGGCTCTGTTGTTCGTCCACGGTATCGGCGGATCCGGCAAGTCGACAGCAATCAATACGCTGGGCGCGCTGATGGGCGATTATGCCGTGGCGGTGGATACCGAGACGATCACCGCCCAGCGGCACGCGCGACACAGCACAGAGATTGCCCGGCTACATGGTGCCCGCATGGCCTATGCTAGCGAAACCGAAGCCGGCCGCGCTTGGGCCGAAAACAGGATCAAGCAGCTGACCGGCGGTGATGTCATGACGGCGCGCTTCATGCGGCAGGATGACTTTTCATTCAAGCCGCAACTGAAGCTAGTGATCGTCGGAAACAATAAGCCGGCCTTCAGCAATGTAGACGGGGCGATCAAGCGTCGATTCAATGTGATGCCATTCGATCGGAAGCCTAAGACGCCAGACTTTGGCTTGAAACTGGCGCTAGAGGCAGAGTTGCCGGGCATCTTGGCATGGGCTGTGCTGGGCTGCCTCGACTGGCAGAAAAACGGCCTGCTGCGCCCTGCCGTGATGATCGAGACGACAGAAGAGTACTTCGCGGAACAGGACACGTTCAGCAATTGGCTGACCGATCGGTGCGAAACTGGCGCGCGCTTCGCGGCCACCACGGAAGATCTATTTGAGTCGTGGTCATGGTACGCGCGGCAGAATGGTGATGAGCCTGGGAACAAGCGCGGCGACTTCCCCCAGCGGATGCGGGAGCGTGGTTTCGTGCCAGTCAATCGAGCCGCAGGGATACGCGGCCGAGGGTGGAAAGGGCTTCGCCTGATCCCATCGCGGCACGACTTCGACGATCTGCCGCCCGCTGATGATGTGACTCAGCAGGAGGCTGAAAGATGCCTAACCCATTGAAAGCGACAGGCCAGTGCCTGAGTGAGTCACATCACGTCACATCGCTTCCGTATATGCCCCACGTGTGCGCGTGCGCGTGTGTAAGAGCGTCATACGGAACTGATGTGACCAGATGTGACTCCGTGACTCGATTGATCCTATCGCATCCCACTCGGGTCCTTCCCCCTGCCGCCCTGCCGCGGGGGGCTCCGACCGCAACAAAAGACGCTTTGCAGAATTTTTCAGACATGAAGGGCCAGCCCGATGCATCCTGATCGACCTGACCCCTATTCGCTGGACGCCCTGCTGGGGCTGGATGACCTGTCGCCGCTACCTGTGCCGCCCTCGACCCCGGTTCAGCCGTCAGCGGACAAAATAGAAACTGGGAGCGCTATCCCAGGTGCCATGACTCAAGCGGAGATCGCCGCTTTCCTGAACTTGGCCACCTCACAGGTCCGAACAAAAACGATCGACGGGATTCTGGTCAAGGCAGGTCGCGCCCGCTGGGACGTGCGACGATCGACTGCCGGTTACATCGCACGGCTTCAGCAGCATGCATCGCGCGCCGGGCGGCCGCCTGATGGGGGCGACGATCTGAAGGCGGAAAAGCTGCGACTGACACGGGCCCAAGCGGACAAGGAAGAAACCCGCGTCAGGCGTGAGGCTGGCGAACTTGTGGAGGCGGCCGCGGTGACGCGGGAATGGTCCAACCTGCTGCGCGACGTGCGCAACGCACTGCTGGCGGTGCCGTCCCGCTGTGGCGCGGCCCTGCCGCATCTGACGGCAACCGACATTGCGACGCTGGATCGCGAGATCAGGAAAGCGCTGGAGGGCTTGGCCGATGGGAATTGAGATGGTGCGCCAGGCGGCGCTTCAGGCGCTGCGCCCGCCAGCCAACGTGCCGCTGGCAGAGTGGATCGAGTCAACGGTTCGCATTCCGGCCAGCGCGTCCGCCCTACCTGGGCGCATGGACCTTTGGCCCTTCCAGCGCGGCTGGTGCGACGCCATCGAAGATCCCGAGATCGAACGGCTTACGATCGTAAAGGGAGCTCGGATCGGTTACACGCAATGGCTGTCTGCGACGATCGCCAGTTTTGTGGCCAATTCGCCTGCGCCGATCATAGCGCTGCAGCCTACTGCGGATGACGCCAGAGACTATTCGGTTGAGCTGGAGTCCATGTTCGAGGCATCGCCCGCCCTGCGTGGGTTGCTGTCCGACGATGCAGACGAAGCCGGACGCAGCACGATGCTGGCGCGGCGCTTTCCGGGCGGCAGCCTGAAGTTTCTGGCAGCCAAATCACCGCGGAACCTGCGTCGGCATACGACACGATTCTTAGCCATGGATGAAATTGACGGCTACGAGTCCACCCAAGAAGGCGACCCGATCAAGCTGGCCGAAATGCGGACCCAAACCTTTCGCGATCGCAAGATCCTGGCAGGCTCGACCCCTATCTTCGACTTTGGGCCGATTACCCGCATGTATGGCGAGTCGGATCAGCGGATCTATGAGGTGCCTTGCCCAGAGTGCGGCGGCTTCCATGAGATCGAATGGGCGCAGATCAGCTGGCCCGATGGGGAACCCGACAAGGCTGCATGGACCTGCCCCGGATGCGGCTGTGTGATCGAAGAGAAGCACAAGCCCGCCATGGTGACATCTGGGCGCTGGAGTGCAACGGCGCCCCAGGTGAAAGGGCATGCAGGCTTCCGGATCAACTGCCTTATCAGCCCGCACCATAACGCACGGTGGGGGAAGCTGGCGGCTGAATTCTTGCAGGCAAAGCGGAGCCCCGAGACGCTGCAGCCGTTCGTCAACACCATCCTGGGGCAGCCTTGGAAGACGGAAGGCGAGGATCTGGACGAACACGAGCTTTTCAACCGTCGCGAACCCTTTGGGCTGGACCGGCTGCCGCCTGGGGTGTTGTGGATCACCGCAGGGGTCGACTGTCAGGATGATCGGATCGAGATCGTCTTGATGGGCCACACAGAGACGGATTGGCTAATCCTTGATCATCGCTGCATCTTCGGGCCGATCGACGGGGAAGCGGTCTGGCAGGATCTGGACTCGCTGTTGCGGGAGACGTGGCAGCATCCGAACGGCGGGACAATTCGTATCGATGCCTGCGCGGTGGACTCTGGCGATGGCGGGCACTTGGACAGCGTGATGGGCTTTTGCAAGCCGCGCTTCGGGCGTCGCGTGGTGCCGATCAAGGGCGTCGCAGGATTCAGCCGCCCACTGCTGGTAAAGTCGGGCAATCAGCACCTTTGGCTGGTCGGGTCGGATGCGGCGAAGTCGCAGCTGTTCGCGCGAGTCAGTCGAAACCAGGGCATTCGGTTTTCGGACGACCTGGCGCCGATCTATTTTGAGCAATTGGCCAGTGAGCGGCGCGTGGTAAGGTATGTTCGCGGCAAGCCGGAGGCACGGTTTGAGAGGATCAAGGGCAAGCGGGCTGAAACGCTGGACGCTTCTGTCTACGCGCTTGCCGTGCGGCAACTGATCGGGCAGCGTATAGATCTGCGCGCGGCTGAATTGGCTAGCGCGGCAGCACCAAAGGCACCGCCGCGAGTGATTAAAAGCCAATGGCTGGGAGGCTAATGCCGTAAATCGCTTTCAACTATATATGAGAAATGTTCGAAATTTGATGAATTAAGGTCATCAGATACGCTGTCGCGATCAATACGCAGGGCAGCAAGAACCGCTGCCTTCATCCCATGTAACTTCTGTTCAAAATAGTCGATCCCTACATGGGGTGCGGATGGATCTTGCTTCATCAACCAGTCGTGCTGTGTCTCATACAGATCACCACAAATCGTTTCTACTTCATTATGGAGTTGAGCAATTTCATCCTGCGTCGGTTTATTACTTATGCCCGTCCACATGATTGCCTTTAAACGGGCAATCTTTTCGTCCGTTTCGCTCATCACGCCACCCGTGCTGCAACGGCAAACAAGAACCCCGCTCCGAACCCCGTTTCATCTACTGAAGCTTTCCGGATGGCCTGGACCAACTTTGGCGCGTCCTCTGTCTGTTGATATTCTTGGATTGCGTAGGCAGCTTGGTCGCGGCCTGCTGCACATTGTTCGTCGTATGTCATCGCTGATTCCTTTTGCTGGTAGAATCAGGATGACATACCTTATCTAATTGATCCACAACTCTTATTAAGTGGTTCTCACGGCAAAAGTGACATGTGATTATGGAGATTTAGCCTCAACCCAGCGCCTTGTTGCTAAATCAAATCGTTCTACGACAACCCAACGCTTTGGGCCTATGTGATCCTCAGTTTTAAACCACTGACCGTGGCTATAAACCTTTTCATAAGTATGGTCTAATTTGAAAGATATCTCGGAAAATCTGGATACGTAAGTGTCCAGTTTCATAGTTATTCCGCAGTGACGACTTATCACCACTCTTCCAGCGCCACCCCCGTAGCACCGCATATGATGCGGCAAGTCCAGCTTTCTGCTTCGCCACATAAAGTCAGGAACCTTAGCAATATCATAGTAGTTCACATTAGTGAAATATACATACTTATCTTCGTGCAACCGTGTGCTATTTGCCCCAGGAAGGCAGGGCAGCTTGGATAGCGGTAGCAGGCCCTTTGTGGCGATTGAAGGCCAGTCTTCCATATTGAAATAATGATAGAATTTAAAGCTGCTGATACTACACAACGTACGCAGATTTGCCATTTCAATTCACTTTGACCACATAGTTGATTGTCAGTGCACCCGCGTGGGCCGCCACTGCGCCGTTGGCACTGCGCCTAGCCAATCCAAAATGGAGACGGGCGGCGCGATTTGATTCACCTCGAACCAGCGCAATGCAGCAACGCAGGCTAATTGCATCGGCAAGCCGCGGGCGCGCGCTTCTGCAAAGATCTGGCTCACTTCGTAGCGCTGTACTGCTGGCGACATGCTGGCTCCTTTCCCTGTGTGCGATGGGCGGCAGCTTCAAAGAACAACTGCCGCCCTGCGCCTGCGCCTCGGACTCTGATCCCCGATCGCAGGCAGCGCGTTGCGGGGAGATGATCCGCTAGCGCTTTGGTGTGCGGCAGGCCGATCACCCGCCCTGCCGCCTGTTGGCAATCGAAGTCTGGACATGACCAAATAATGCTATCTGCCACGTCGCGTCAAGTTATTTGACACGCCGTGGGAGGTGTGCCATTTATTGGCCGTAGACATGGAGACCTCGATGACCCTGACCTTCCTCGATACGGCCAAAGTCATGGCGTCAGTTGATCGCATGCCTGATGAACAGATGGCGGTTCTGCTGCGTCGGCTTCGCCTGTTCGACGCAAAGGGCCTTGTCCCGGTTCATCGCCAGGACATTGGCCGCCGTGAAGGCCGGCTTGATCTGGTGGGCGCCTGCATGGCGCGGCTGTATTCGGAATTGCTCGATTTTGGCCTTGATGCAGAGACGCTGCGCGGCCTGCGCACCAAACTTGATCTGAACGACATCGACAAGTCGCAGACCCACCTTGCGACTGCCATTGATGCCATCCGCAGCGGTGGCGAGGTCACGCTGTATGTCGAACTGTGGCAGCAATCAGATCCGTGGAAAAAGGGCCTGTCTTTCAGACTGCATGGCCACCGCGCTAAAAACACCCGGGCCGCCAACGCAGTCAAGCTGCACGAACAGATGAAGGGTCTGAAGGTCCGCCTGCTGCTGCCGATCAGCCTGAACCGCCTGCTGGGAGACTTCATTTCAGCCTTTGCTGCTGCCGACACGGGCGCCTGATCCATGGGCATCCTGTCGCGCCTCATAAGCCGCCGCGTTGATCAGCCCCGCCAGGTGCGCATGCTGGAGGGTGCCAGCGGGAAGCGGTGGCCATCGACGCCAGCTTTCGGCGCCACCGGTGGCGAAGTGCTAGCGGGTGCCGCCCAGGTGCGTGGCCGTGCCCGGCATCTGCGCTTCAATGATCCGACCGCCACAAACGCAGCAGAGATACTGCGCACTGCCCTCGTGGGGTACGGCGCAACCCTGACCAGCGGCGAAGAGGTGGTCGACACTGCGTTTGCGGACTGGGCAGCCGACACGCGCCTGGCCTCACTGGAAGGCGAGATGATTGACTCGCTGGCAACGGATGGCGAAGCGCTGATTGTCCTGCGTAGTGACAACAGCGGCGCCCTGCGTCTGCAGCATGTCCCTGCAGAACAACTAGACGAGTCTTACAGCGTCGAATTGGGCGGCGGCCGCTACATCGCAGCGGGCATCGAATATGACACAGACGATCAGCCTGCTGCATACCACTTCCGCCCTGCCCGCCCTACTGATCAGTATCAGACCTTCCGCGCGCCGGTTCGCGTCGATGCGGTCGACGTGCTGCATATCTTTCGCCGTCAAGGCGCAGGCCAGACAAGGGGGCTGTCATGGTTCGCACCGGTCATCCTGCCGTTGAACGAACTGTCGCAGTTGCAGGATGCGCTGCAGGTGACTGCCAAGATCCAGGCCATGATGTGCGGTTTCCTGATCGACCAGAACGGCACGGCGACCAGCCCCCTGGCCGAGGGGGAAAGCCCGCTAGACGTTTCGCTTGAACCTGGCACCATGCGAGTCCTGCCAGCGGGCTGGGATGTGAAATTCACGACGCCACAGCAGATGGCACAATCGGTTGAACTGGTGGCCGTGTCGCTGCGCCAGATTGCGGCTGGCCTGCAGATGCCCGAGTTCCTGCTGTCGGGCGATATGCGTGGGGTGAACTACAGTAGCGCCCGAACCGCCCTGATCCAGTTCCGCAGCCGGATCGAAGCCGTGCAGCATTCTTTACTTGTGCCGGCCTTCTATGCGCCGATCTGGCGCCGCTGGCACCTTTTGGAAAGCTTGCGCGGCGGCGATTGGGCTGATCCCACCACGCCGCTGGAGGTTCACTTTCCGAAACCGCAGTGGGTCGACCCTGAGTCGGATGCAAAAGCGACGCGGGAGATGTTGGCCATGGGCCTGATCAGCCGGCGGCAAGCAGTCGCACAACTTGGATACGACGTGGCCAAAGTCGATGCAGAGATCGCAGCCGATCGGCAGCGCGAAACTGCCATGGGCCTCACCTTCGGCGAAAATCAGACAGAACAAAACGGAATCCAAGCATGAACATCAGGCTTACAGGCGACCCTAAGAAGGCCGATCGCGTAAAACAGATTCCACGTGTAGCCGTTCCCGATCGTGGTTCCATGATGACCCGCGATGCCCCGGCATCTGGCAGTTTCAGCACCGAGTCCCTCGAAATCGAAGCCATCATCGCGACCCGGCACCCGGTGATGCGGCAGGACGCGCGCGGCGTCTACATCGAGATACTTGACCCCACCGGGCTTGTGCTGTCGGGCGACGATTGGCCCCTGCTGGCGGATCACCGCCCCACGGCGCGCGAGACGATCGGCCGGGTGCATGATGTCCGCATTGACGGCGACAACGTACTGGCCCGGCTGCGCTTCAGCGGCGCTGACGACCTTCTGCCGATCCGCCAGCGCGTACAGGACGGCACCCTGCGCGCCTTCAGTGCCGGTTATTCCGTCGAGACCTGGGCCGAAGGCAAGGACGCGAACGGCAATCGCACCAAAACCGCAACCTGCTGGCATCTCAAAGAGGTGTCGCTGGTCGCGATCCCTGCCGACCCAAATGCAACCCGACGGAGTGACTCCATGCCTTTTGACCTCGAAACCCGAACCGCGCTGATTGAGACGCTGCGCGGCGCCTGCAACCTGCCCGACGAATGGGGCGCCGATCTGGACGCAGAAGGCGTCACCGATGACGAGGTGCGCGCAGCTGCCCGCGACGCGATGGCCCAGCGCCAGGCGCCGAAGATCCGCGTCACCCGCGACAACAGCAACCCTGCTGAGATCCAGACCCGAGCGGCAGATGCCCTTGCGTTCCGCATGGCCGGCGGCGATCTGCCCGCGGCCAGCCGCGAATATGTCAACGTGACCCTGCGCGAGATGGCAGCCGATGCCCTGCAGCGTTCCGGTGTCAGCACGCGCGGATTGTCCGCGGACGAGGTGTTCGCGCGCAGCCTCAGCACCTCGGACTTCCCGCTGCTGGTCAGCAATGCCATGGGCAAGGTCGCGGCGCAGGCTTATCAGGCTGCCGAAAGCCCGCTGAAGGCTTTGGCCCGCCAGCGGACGCTGCCGAACTTCAAAACCTCGACTGCGATTCGCATTGGCGAGATGGGCCGCCTGCAAGAGATGACGGAGCACGGCGAATTCACGCATACCAGCCGCGCCGAGGCAGGCGAAACCATGAGCCTGAAGACGTTCGGTCACGCGATCCATGTTAGCCGCAAGCTGCTGATCGACGACGACTTGGGCCTGCTTGGTGACATGACCAGTGCCATGGGCGCGGCAGCAGCACAGACCGAAGCCGAAGAGCTGGTCGCGCTGCTGACCAGAAACCCGGAAATGGCCGACGGCGTGCCTGTCTTCCATGCGTCCCACGGTAACACCGTGGCCGCGCCGCTGTCCGAAACCGCGCTGTCGGCCGCACGTCGGCACATGCGCACCGTGAAGGGGCTGGACGGCGAGACGATCATTGCGGTGAAGCCGCGGTATCTGGTGGTGGGCCCCGAACTGGAAACGGCAGCAGAAAAGCTGCTGGCCGCGATCTATGCCGCGACCACGGACGACGTGAACGTCTTCGCTGCAAAGCTGTCACTGGTCATCGAACCGCGCATCGAAGGCGACGAATGGTTCGTCCTGGGCGATCCCGCCGCCGTGCCGTCGCTGCAATATGCCTATCTGTCCAGCGCGCAGGGCGTGCAGATCCAGCGCCAGGAAGCCTGGGACACGCTGGGCCTGAAGTATCGTGCCTGGCTCGACTTCGGCTGCGGCTGGCTCGACTGGCGCGGCGCCTATCGCTCGACCGGGCTGGTCTAATGGCCAGCGCCGCACAGCTGACCGAATGGCGGGACCGGCTGCAGGATGCGCGGTTCAGTGGCACCCGCGCAGTGCAGGACTCTAACGGCGATCGGGTCGAATACAAATCCGACGCTGAAATGGCGCGCGCTTTGGCTGCCATCGATGCAGAGATCGCAAACCTTCAACAGCGGCGGCTTTCGATCGTCCGCTTCCAGACCTCGAAAGGACTGTAACCCATGGCCCGCAACTTCATTCAAGCCGGTCACAACCTGACCATCCCCGCCCCCGCTGCTGTCCTGTCGGGCGGCGTGGTGATCGCGGGCGACATCCGCGGTGTGGCCTTGATCGATGCAGCGGCAGGCGCCCCCGTCGACGTGTGTGTCGTGGGCTGCTGGGAGCTACCCAAGGTGGCAGCCAACGCCTTCAGCCTTGGCGGGAAGGTCTACTGGAACGCGACGGACAAGCTGGCCACCACGACGGCCAGCGGCAACACCCTGCTGGGATATGCGATCGAAGCGGCCCCGGCTGACAGTGCTGCCGTTAAGGTTCGTCTGCTGACCGCCTAACCTATCGGCCCACAATGGGCCCGATCAGCCGCCGGGGTTTGCGTGTTCCCCGGCGGCTGCCATTCCCTCACTTGAGATGGTCCAATGACCGCGAAGCCCCTGCCAGTTGCACCACTGCCTTTCAAGCGGCTGCTGTCACGGGCGCAGGCTGCGTATTACATCGACATGGGCACGAGTAAGTTCGACCAGCTGGTTACTGATGGACGAATGCCCAAGCCTCTCAGGATTGACTCCCGCCTTGTGTGGGATGTCCGCCAACTAGATTCGGCAATCGACGCGCTGCATGATGCTGATTCCGAACTCAACAGTTGGAGTGATCTATGAGCAAGATCCTGAGAAAGCCGCCCCCGCGATGTAAGATATACACCGATCACCAGGGCAGGGTGCGGCAGTATCACCGCATTACCGGCACGCCTTTGCCCGGTTTGCCGTGGAGTCCGCAGTTCATGGCCGCATGGGAGGCTGCCGAAAAGCGTGCCGCCGCGCCGATCGGTTCCGAACGAACGATAACCGGCACCTTCAATGCCCTCATCGCATCCTATTATCAGACCCCTGACTTCACGGGACTGAGGGATTCGACCAAGCGCACCTATCGCAACATGCTTGAACGTATCAGGACAGAACACGGGCATCGCGTTGTGAAGGAAATGCAGCCGCTGCACATTCAAAAGATTCTGAAAGGCAAGGCCTCTACACCCGCGGCAGCGAACAAGACGCTGGCAATGCTGCGGCTCTTGCTTCGTCACTCAATGGAACTTGGTTGGCGGACTGACAACCCAGCCGTTGGGGCCCGCAAGATACGCCATCGCAGCGGCGGTTTCACGACCTGGGAAGAGTCGCACATTGCGGCTTACATGGCGCATCACAAGCCGGGCACGCGCGCCCATCTGGCTATGATGCTACTGCTGCATACGGGGCAGCGGCGGGGCGACGTAGTGCGGATAGGATTCCATGATCTGCATGAAAGCACGCTGACCGTTCGCCAAAGCAAGACGGGCAGCTTGCTACATCTTCCAGTGCATCCCGATCTTGCAGAGGTGCTGAACACCTTGTCCAGGGAGGCGCCCACGTTTCTGACAACCTCATACGGCACACCGCTGACCGTCGAGTCCTTCGGAAATTGGTTTCGGCGGATGGTCCGTGAGGCGGGTTTGCCGGATAATCTCAGCGCGCATGGACTGCGCAAAGCCGCGTGCCGCCGACTGGCTGAAGCTGGCTGCACGCCTCACGAAATCATGGCTATTTCCGGCCATGCTAGCTTGTCTGAAGTCACGCGCTACACAGTCGCGGCAGGCAAGGATAAACTGGCGCTGCGGGCTATGGCCGCGCTACAATCGAAACCAGAATTGTCTAACGCTTAGGCGCAGTTAGACAACATGCCCCGCAGGCATTTGACGCTAAACGATAAAAGGAAGTCAGTGGTGAGCCCAACAGGATTCGAACCTGTGACCCACTGATTAAAAGTCAGTTGCTCTACCAACTGAGCTATGGGCCCATCACGAGGCGGTACCTAGGGGTGTGGGCCGGTGGGGTCAAGGGAAAAAATGCGCCCATCTGGCGGAATCTTTTCGGGGGGTCTATATCGCGCCCATGACACAGGCTTTGGCAAACGGACTGCCCTTCCTCAAGATGCACGGGTTGGGCAATGACTTCGTGGTTCTGGATCTGCGCGGCGGGCTGGATCGGCCCGCGGCGGGTCTGGTCGCGCGCATCGCGGACCGGCATCGCGGCGTGGGCTTCGACCAGCTGGCGGGGGTCGAGGATTGCGACGATGCCGATGCGCGGCTGGTCTTCTGGAACGCGGACGGGTCGATCTCGGCCGCCTGCGGCAATGCCACGCGTTGCATCGCGCGCTGGCTGATGGACCAGACGGGCGCGCGGGCGCTGCGCCTGCGCACGGATCACGGCATGCTGTTGGCCGAGGATGCGGGCGGGGGGCTGACCCGCGTGAACATGGGGCCGCCGGTGCTGGACTGGCGCGCGATCCCGCTGGCGCGTGACGTGGATATCGACCATCTGCCGATCGCGGGCGATCCGGTCGCGACCGGCATGGGCAATCCGCATGTGACCTTCTTCGTGGATGACGCCGATTCCGTCGATCTGGACCGCTTCGGGCCCGAGCATGAGCATCACCCTCTCTATCCCCAACGCACCAATGTCGAGGTCGTGCAGGTCCTGTCCCGCGACGCGATCCGGCTGAGGATCTGGGAACGCGGGACGGGGCCGACGCTGGCATCGGGCTCGTGCTCCTGCGCGGCGGTGGTGGCGGCCGCCCGGCGCGGGCTGACGGATCAGCGGGTAACGGTGCATGTGCCGGGCGGGCAATTGCTGATCGACTGGCGCGAGGACGGCGTCTGGATGGAGGGGCCGACCACCATCGTCTTCGAGGGGCGGCTGACGCCTGCGTGGCTGGCATGAGCGCGCCCGTCTTCTCGACCCTGGGCTGCCGCCTGAACGCCTATGAGACCGAGGCCATGCGCGAGATGGCCGAGGCTGCCGGCCTGTCCGGCGCGGTCGTGGTCAACACCTGCGCGGTGACCGCCGAGGCGGTGCGCAAGGCCCGTCAGGAGATCCGCCGCCTGTCGCGCGAGAATCCCGGCGTGCCGGTCATCGTCACCGGCTGTGCCGCCCAGACCGAGCCCGAGACCTTTGCCGCCATGCCCGAGGTGACCCGCGTCATCGGCAACCATGAGAAGATGCAGCCCGCCACCTGGGCCGCGATGCAGGCCCCCGACCTGATCGGCGAGACCGAGAAGGTCGTCGTGGACGACATCATGTCGGTGCGCGAGACGGCGGGCCATCTGATCGACGGCTTCGGGCGGCATCGGGCCTATGTGCAGGTCCAGAACGGCTGCGATCACCGCTGCACCTTCTGCATCATCCCCTATGGTCGCGGCAATTCGCGATCCGTGCCGGCGGGCGTGGTGGTCGAGCAGATCAAGCGTCTGGTTGGGCGCGGCTTCAACGAGGTCGTGCTGACCGGGGTCGATCTGACCAGCTGGGGCGCGGACCTGCCGGGCACGCCGCGGCTTGGCGATCTGGTCATGCGCATCCTTCGGCTGGTGCCGGACCTGCCGCGCCTGCGGATTTCCTCGATCGATTCGATCGAGGCGGATGAGAACCTGATGCTGGCCATCGCGACCGAGCCGCGCCTGATGCCGCATCTGCACCTGTCGCTGCAGGCGGGCGACGACATGATCCTGAAGCGGATGAAGCGCCGCCATCTGCGCGACGACGCCATCGCCTTTTGCGAGGAGGCGCGGCGGCTGCGGCCCGACATGATCTTCGGCGCGGACATCATCGCCGGTTTCCCGACCGAGACCGAGGCGATGTTCGACAACAGCGTGAAGCTGGTCGCGGATTGCGGGCTGACCTTTCTGCATGTCTTCCCCTATTCGGCGCGCAAGGGGACGCCCGCCGCGCGCATGCCCGCCGTGCAGGGCCCCGCGATCCGCGACCGCGCCGCGCGGCTGCGGGCGGCGGGGGATGCGGCGCTGCGCGCGCATCTTGGGGCGCAGGTCGGGCGGGTTCATCGGGTGCTGACCGAGGGACCGCGGCTTGGGCGGACCGAGCAGTTCACCGAGGTGGCCTTTGCCGAGGATCAGCCGGAGGGGGCGCTGATGAGCGTGACGGTCGCGGGTCATGACGGGCAGCGGCTGACGGTCTGAGGCGTGAAAAGGGGGCTCCGCCCCCCGCCCTGCGGGCTTCCCCCCGGGGTATTTGCGCAACGGAGAAATGGCGGGTTGCCGGGATGGGCGGGGGCTTTTAGCCTGTCGGTCCGGAGGAGAGGAATGACCGTGATCCTGTATTCCCATGAGAGCGCACGCCGCCATGTGACGCCCGAAGGCCATCCCGAGCAGGTGGCCCGGTATGATGCCGTGATGGCCGCCCTGGACGGGCTGGCGCTGGAGCGGCGCGAGGCACCTTTGGCGTCGGATGCCGAGCTGCTGCGCTGTCATCCCGCCGGCTATCTGCAGGGGCTGCGCGATGCGGTGCCCGAGGCGGGCACGCGCCAGATCGACGCCGATACGCATCTGTCGCCGGGCAGCCTGGAGCCTGCGCTGCGCGCCGTGGGCGGGGCCTGCGCGGCGGTGGACGCGGTGCTGGCGGGCGAGGCGCGGCGCGCATTCGTGGCCATGCGCCCGCCCGGACATCATGCCGAGGCCGAGGTCTCGATGGGGTTCTGCCTGTTCGGCACGGTGGCGATCGCCGCCAAGCGGGCGCTGGACCATCACGCGCTGGAGCGCGTGGCCGTGCTGGATTTCGACGTGCATCACGGAAACGGCACGCAGGCGCTGCTGTGGGACGAGCCGCGGGTGCTGTTCGTCAGCAGCCAGCAATCGCCGCTCTGGCCGGGGACAGGGGCTGTGTCCGAGCGGGGCGCGCATGGGCAGGTGGTCAATCTGCCGCTGCCGCCGGGATCGGATGGCGGGCTGGCGCGGGCGGAATGGCGCCCGGCCTTGGAGCGGATGCGCGACCTTGCGCCGCAGCTGGTGCTGATCTCGGCCGGGTTCGACGCGCATGGCGACGATCCCCTGGCCCAGCTGGACTGGGACGATGACGATTACGCCGGTCTGACGCGCGACATCCTGGACGCGGCGGGCGGGGCCCCGGTGGTATCCTGCCTGGAAGGCGGCTATGATCTGGACGCGCTTGGCCGTGCGGTGCGGGCGCATGTGACGACGCTGATGGAGACCGAGAGATGAGCGATATCACCACCCTGTCCTTCGAGGAGGCGATGCGCGAGCTGGAGGCCACCGTCGGCAAGCTGGAGACCGGCGAGGCGACGCTGGAGGAATCCATCGCGCTCTATGAACGCGGGGCGGCGCTGCGGGCGCATTGCGACCAGCGTCTGCGCGAGGCCGAGGAGCGGGTCGAGAAGATCACCCTGGCCGCCAATGGCCAGCCCACCGGCACCACCCCGGCCGAGGGTCTGTGATGCGGGACCGTCTGGCCCGCGATGCGGGTCTGGTCCAGGACGAGCTGGACCGGGTCATCGCGACCCTGCCGCCGGGCGATCTGCGCGACGCGATGGGCTATGCCGTCCGGGGCGGCAAGCGGCTGCGCGCCTTTCTGGTGATGGAATCGGCGCGGCTGCATGGCATGTCCGACGATGCGGCCCTGCCCGTAGCGGCGGCGGTCGAGGCGCTGCATGCCTACAGCCTGGTCCATGACGACCTGCCGGCGATGGATGACGACGACCTGCGCCGCGGCCAGCCGACCGTGCATGTCACATGGACCGAGGCCACCGCCATCCTGGCGGGCGACGCGCTGCAGACACTGGCCTTCCAGATGCTAGCCGATCCGCGCGTGGGCGATGCCGCGACCCGGATCGCGCTGGTCGCGGCGCTGGCCCGGGCCTCCGGGGCGGCGGGCATGGTCTGGGGCCAGGCCCTGGACATCGCGGCCGAAAGCGCGGGCACGCCCCTGGATCTGGACCAGATCACCGAATTGCAGGGCGGCAAGACCGGCGCGCTGATCCGCTTTTCCGCCGTCGCGGGTGCGCTGATCGCGGGCCGCGACCCCGCCCCGATGGATCGCTATGCCACCGCCCTGGGCCTGGCCTTCCAGATCGCCGACGACATCCTGGATGTCGAGGGATACGAGACCGTCACCGGCAAGCGCGTCGGCAAGGATGCCGATGCGGGCAAGGCAACCTTCGTCTCGCTGATGGGTCTGGACGGGGCGCGGGCCGAGGCGCGGCGTCTTGTCACCGTCGGCATCGACGCGCTGGCCGATTATGGTCCCGCGGCCGGAAACTTGCACGAGCTTGCGCGTTTCGTTATCGAGCGCGACACCTGAACGCCCGCCCCGAGGAGGGCCAGCCATGACCGAACGACCCAAGACGCCGCTTCTGGACCGCGTGTCCCTGCCCTCGGACCTCAAATCCCTGAGCGATGACCAGCTGGAACAGCTGGCCGACGAGCTGCGATCCGAGACGATCAGCGCGGTCAGCGTGACCGGCGGCCATCTGGGTGCGGGCCTGGGCGTGGTCGAGCTGACCGTGGCGCTGCATGCGGTCTTCGACGCGCCGCGCGACAAGATCATCTGGGACGTGGGCCATCAATGCTATCCGCACAAGATCCTGACCGGGCGGCGCGACCGCATCCGCACCCTGCGGATGGGCGGGGGCCTGGCGGGGTTCACCAAGCGGGCGGAAAGCCCCTATGACCCGTTCGGGGCGGGCCATTCCTCGACCTCGATCAGCGCGGCCCTGGGTTTCGCCATGGCGCGGGAACTGGGCGGCGATCCGGGTGATGCGGTCGCGGTGATCGGCGATGGCGCCATGAGCGCGGGCATGGCCTATGAGGCGCTGAACAATGCCGGTCATGAGGGCAAGCGCCTGTTCGTGATCCTGAACGACAACGAGATGTCCATCGCGCCCCCCGTGGGCGCCATGTCGGCCTATCTGACCCGGCTCTATGCCGGCGGCCCGTTCCAGGAGCTGAAGGCCGTGGCCAAGGGCGCCGTCGGCATGCTGCCCGAGGCGCTGCAGGAAGGTGCCCGCCGCGCGCGCGACATGCTGAAGGGCATGGCCGTCGGCGGCACCATGTTCGAGGAGCTGGGATTTTCCTATATCGGCCCGGTGGACGGGCATGACATGGCCCAGCTGCTGCCCCTGCTGCGCACGGTGCGGGCGCGGGCCGACGGGCCGGTGCTGATCCATGTGGTGACCAAGAAGGGCAAGGGCTATGCCCCCGCGGAATCCGCCGCCGACCGGGGTCATGCGACCGGCAAGTTCGACATGGTCACCGGCGTGCAGGCCAAGGCGAAATCCAACGCGCCCAGCTATACCTCGGTCTTCGCCAAGGCGCTGATCGACGAGGGCGGCCGCGACGACCGCATCCTGGCCGTGACCGCCGCCATGCCCGACGGCACCGGCCTGAAGCAGTTCGCGCAGCGTTTCCCGCGCCGCTGCTTCGACGTGGGCATCGCCGAACAGCATGCGGTGACCTTCTGCGCCGGTCTGGCGGCGGGGGGGATGAAGCCCTTCTGCGCGATCTATTCGACCTTCCTTCAGCGCGGCTATGACCAGGTGGTCCATGACGTCGCGGTCCAGGGCCTGCCGGTGCGCTTTGCCATCGACCGCGCCGGTCTGGTGGGTCAGGACGGGCCGACCCATTCGGGCGCCTATGACATCGCCTTCCTGGCCAACCTGCCCGGCTTCGTGGTCATGGCCGCCGCCGACGAGGCCGAGCTGGTCCATATGGTCGCCACCGCCGCCGCCCATGACAGCGGCCCCATCGCCTTCCGCTTTCCGCGCGGCGAGGGCACCGGGGTCGAGATGCCCGAACGCGGCCAGGTCCTGCCCATCGGCAAGGGCCGCATGATCGCCGAGGGCAAGGGCGTGGCCATCCTGTCCTTCGGCACGCGCCTCTCTGAGGTGATGACCGCGCGCGAGGCGCTGATGGCCCGGGGTATCACGCCCACGGTTGCCGATGCGCGGTTCGCCAAGCCGCTGGACCGCGACCTGATCCTGTCCTTGGCGCGCGACCACGACGCGCTGATCACCATCGAAGAAGGCGCCGTCGGCGGCTTCGGCAGCCATGTCGCCCAGCTGCTGGCCGATGAGGGGGTCTTCGACCACGGGCTGCGCTTCCGGTCCATGGTTCTGCCCGATGCCTTCGTCGATCACGACGCGCCGCGGGCGATGTATGACACCTCGGCGCTGAACGCCCAGCATATCGAGGAAAAGGTCCTGTCGGTCTTGGGGATCGACGATCTGCAGGCGCGGCGCGGCGACCGCGCCTGAGCGGCCCCTATCCCGCGCGGTCCATCGCGCGGGGCAGGGCGTCCTCCAGCACGTCCAGCTCGTGGATCGGGGCCGCGCTGATGCGGATGCAGCGGTCCAGGGGCGCTGTGCCCGGCATGCGGGCAAAGACCCCCTCCCCGGCCAGCGCCGCGATCAGGGCGCGGGCATGGTCCCCGTCGCGGCCCGTGTCCAGCGCCACGAAATTCGTGGCCGATGGCAGGGCGGTCAGCCCGTTCGCCGCAGCGATGGCCGCGATGCGGTCGCGGGCGGCGGCGACCTCGGCCACCACATGGGCCAGCCAGCCGGGGTCGGCCAGCGCCGCCAAGGCCCCCGCCTGCGCGATGCGGTTCACGCCGAAATGGTTGCGGATGCGGGCGAAGCCCGCGATCAGCTCCGGCGCGCCCATCGCATAGCCGATCCGCGCGCCCGCCAGCCCGTAAGCCTTGGAGAATGTCCGCATGCGGATCACGCGGGGATCATCCGCCGCGATCCGCGGCACGGCCGCGGCGGGGGCGAATTCCGCATAGGCCTCGTCCAGCACCAGCAGGCAGTCGGGCGGCAGGCGGTCCAGCATGGCCTCGATCACCGGGCCCTCGTGCCAGCTGCCCATCGGGTTGTCGGGATTGGCCAGATAGATCAGCCGCGCGCCGGTCGCATGGGCGCGCTCCAGCAGGGCCTCGGGGTCCTCGGCATCGTCGCGATAGGGGACCTTGTGCAGCACGCCGCCAAAGCCCGCGACGTGATAATTGAACGTCGGATAGGCCCCGTCCGAGGTCACCACCGCATCGCCCGGCGCCACCATCAGCCGGACCAGGTTGCCCAGCAGCCCGTCGATCCCCTCGCCCACCAGGATATTGCCCGGCGCGACCCGGTGATGATCGGCCAGCGCATGGGTCAGCTCATGGCTGGGCGCGTCGCCGTATTTCCAGACCTGGCCCACGGCCTCGCGCATGGCACGGGCGGCGAGCGGGCTGGGTCCGAAGGCGCTCTCATTGGCGCCCAGACGGGCGGCGAAGGGGACGCCGCGGCGGCGCTCCAGCTCCTCGGGGCCGATGAAGGGGACGGTCGCGGGCAGGCCCGCAGGCAGGGGCGCGAACCGCATCAGAAGGCGCGGAAGGTCATCGTGGTCAGCGTGCGGCTGATATGGGGAATGTCGAACAGCCGGTCCGACAAGAAACGGCCGACATCCTGATCCTCGGGGATGTAGACCTTGGCGATCAGGTCGTAATCGCCCGAGGTGGAATAGAGTTCGCTGACCACCTCGCGGTCATAGATTGCCTCGGCCACCTGATAGGTCTTGCCGGGCTCGCAGCGGAACTGGACGAAAACGGGGCGCATCGGTCTCTCCTTTGCGGGCAGGTTAGACCGGGGCCTGCGCGCGGGTCCAGTCCCCCCGCGCATGCCCCGCCCAGAAGCGGCGCATCAGCAGGACCGCTGCCACCGTCAGCCCCGCGCAGAGGCCCAGCCACAGCCCCGCCGGCCCCAGGCCAAGCGGAAAGGCCAGCGCCCAAGCCACCGGCATGCCGATGCCCCAATAGCTGAAGCCCGCGATCCACATCGGCACCTGCGTGTCCTGGACCCCGCGCAGGAAGCCCAGGGCCACGACCTGAAACGCATCGGTCAGCTGGAACAGCGCGGCATACATCAAGAGCATCGCGCCAAGCGCCACGATCTGCGGGGCCTGCGGATCGGTCGGGTCCAGATAGAGCCGCACCAGATCCTCGGCCGCGACCAGATAGAGGATGATGAACAGCACCGAAAAGACCAGCGACATCCAACAGACCGTCAGCGCCGCGTCGCGCATCCAAGCGCGGTCGCCGCGCCCTTTGGCCTGGCCCACCCGCACGGTCGCGGCATTGGACAGGCCCAGATGCGCCATGAAGGTGATCGAGGTGATCTGCAGCGCGATCCCGTGCGCGGCCAGCTGCGCCGTGCCGATCCAGCCCATCATGATGTTGGATGCGACGAACAGCCCGCCCTCGGCCACCATGGTCAGCCCGATGGGCCAGCCGATCCGGGCCACCTGCCCCATCGCCTGCCAGTCGGGCCGCCAGAAGCGCTGGAACAGCTTGTATTGCCGCGCCAAGGGCAGCCATGCGGCATAGCCCGCCAGCGCGGCCAGCTGGACGACCTGCACCGTCACCGAAGCGATGGCCGCCCCGCGCACGCCCAGTTCCGGCGCGCCCAGATTGCCGAAGATCAGCACCCAGTTCAGAAACAAGTTCAGCGGCAGGCCCGCCAGCGTCACCCACATGACGATCTGCGTGCGTTCCAGCGCCGCCAGATAGGAGGCCAGCGTCAGCTGCCCCAGCACGATCCCCAGGCCCCAGCCCGCGATGCGCAGGTAATCCTGCGCCAAGGCCGCGACCACGGGCGACTGGCCCAGGCCCAGCAGGATCGGCTCGGCGAACCACATGGCGGGCATGACGGCCAGCGCGAAGCCCGCCCCCAGCCACAGCGCCATGCGGGTGCCGCGCCGCACCTCGGTGTCGCGGCCCGCGGCCACGTCGGCGGCGATGATCCCCATGACGCCCGTGCCGAAGCCCATGCCCAGAAAGAACAGGATGTGAAAGAAGCTGGTCGCGATGACCAGGGCGGCCAAGGGCTCGACCCCGTACCAGCCGATCATGACCGTGTCGCCCACCCCGATGGCCATGCGCGCCAGATGGCTGCCGATCAGCGGCAGACCCAACGACAGCGTCGCAAGAACATGGGGGCGGTATCGGTGTTGCATCCCATCGCCATATCCCGCCGCCCCGCATGCGGCAAGAGGCGCTTTGCACGACCTGCAACGCCCCGCCCGCTTGCCGCCCCTGCCCCCATCTGCGATAGATCGCGCGACCCCCACCCATGAGGCCCCGCATGAGCTTTCGCGCCCGCCACCTTCTGGGCATCGACCACCTGAAGCCCGACGAGATCGTGTCGCTGCTGGATCTGGCCGAGGATTACGTCACCCTCAACCGCCGCACGGTCAAGCATTCCGATGCGCTGGCCGGCATGACCCAGATCAACATGTTCTTCGAGAACTCGACCCGGACCCAGGCCAGCTTCGAGCTGGCGGGCAAGCGCTTGGGCGCCGACGTGATGAACATGGCCGTCGCGCAGTCATCGGTGAAGAAGGGCGAGACGCTGATCGACACGGCGCTGACGCTGAACGCGATGCAGCCCGACCTGCTGGTCGTGCGCCACCCCCATTCCGGCGCGGTGAACCTGCTGGCCGAAAAGGTGAACTGCGCCGTCATCAACGCGGGCGACGGGCGGCATGAACATCCGACGCAAGCCCTGCTGGACGCGCTGACGATCCGCCGCGCCAAGGGGCGGCTGCAACGGCTGACCATCGCGATCTGCGGCGACATCGCCCACAGCCGGGTGGCCCGGTCGAACCTGATCCTGTTGGGCAAGATGGAAAACCGCATCCGCCTGATCGGCCCCGCCACCCTGATGCCCGCCGGCGTGGCGGAGATGGGGGTCGAGCTGTATGAGGACATGCGCGAGGGCCTGAAGGGCGCCGATGTGGTGATGATGCTGCGCCTGCAGAAGGAGCGGATGGATGGCGGCTTCATCCCCTCGGAACGGGAATATTTCCACCGCTTTGGCCTGGATGCCGAAAAGCTGGCCTTGGCCGCGCCAGATGCCATTGTCATGCACCCGGGCCCGATGAACCGGGGCGTCGAGATCGACGGCACCATCGCCGACGACATCAACCGCAGCGTCATCCAGGACCAGGTCGAGATGGGCGTCGCCGTCCGCATGGCGGCCCTCGACCTGCTGGCCCGCAACCTGCGCGCCGCCCGTGGCCGCGCCGCCGCCGGAGAGCCGTGATGGACCTGATCTTCCGCAATGCCCGCCTGATCGACCCCGAGGCGCAGACCGACGACCTTGGCAGCCTGCGCGTCACCGATGGCCTGATCGCCGGACGCGGCGCGCCCGAGGAACCCGCCCCCGAATGCGCGACCGTGATCGATTGCCGCAACCGCGCTCTGGCGCCCGGCCTGATCGATTGGGGCGTCAAGATCGGCGAGCCGGGCGAGCGTCACAAGGAGAGCTTTCGCAGCGCGGGCCGCGCGGCGGCGGCGGGCGGCGTCACCACGATCATCGCGCGCCCCGACACCACGCCCCCCATCGACACCCCCGAGGCGCTGGAATTCGTCGCCCGCCGCGCCAGCGACGCGCCCGTGAACATCCGCCACATGGCCGCCCTGACCAAATCCCGCGAGGGCCGCGAGATGGTCGAGATCGGCTTTCTGACCGATCTGGGCGCGGTGGCCTTTACCGACGGCGTGCGCGTGGTGCGCGACAGCAAGCTGCTGGGCCGCTGCATGACCTATGCGCGGGGTCTGGACGCGCTGATCATGGGCCATCCGCAGGACCCGTCCCTGTCCCACGGGGCGGTGGCGACCAGCGGCAAGTTCGCCTCGCTCTACGGCATCCCCGCCGTCTCCCCCATGGCCGAGGTCATGGGCCTGGACCGCGACCTGGCGCTGGTCGCGATGACGCGCGGGCGCTATCACGCCGACCAGATCACCGTGGCCGCCAGCCTGCCGGCGCTGACGCGGGCGCGCGATGCGGGGCTGGACGTGACGGCGGGGATCTCGATCCACCACCTGACGCTGAACGAGTTCGATGTGGGCGACTACCGGACCTTCTTCCGCTTCACCCCGCCGCTGCGGTCCGAGGATGACCGCCTGTCCATGGTCGATGCCGTGGCCCAGGGCCTGATCGACACCATCGCCAGCTTTCACACGCCACAGGACGAGGAATCCAAGCGCCTGCCCTTCGAGGCCGCGGCCCCCGGCGCGGTGGGGTTGCAGACCCTGCTGCCCGCCGCGCTGCGCCTCTATCATCAGGGCGGGTTGACCCTGCCGCAGCTGTTCCGCGCCATGGCGCTGAACCCCGCGCGCCGCCTGCGCCTGCCCGCAGGGCGGCTGTCTGACGGCGCCCCCGCCGATCTGGTCCTCTTCGATCCCGACGCGCCCTTCGTGCTGGACCGCTTCGCGCTGCTGTCGAAATCCAAGAACACCCCCTTTGACGGTGCGCGGATGCAGGGGCGGGTCCTCGGCACCTGGGTCGCAGGCACCCCCGTATTCGGAGACCATTCATGATCCTCTGGGCGATCTTCGGCTATCTTCTGGGCTCGGTCCCCTTCGGGCTGGTTATCACGCGGGCCCTGGGCCTGGGCGACCTGCGCCAGATCGGGTCGGGCAATATCGGCGCGACCAATGTGCTGCGGACCGGGAACAAGGGCGCGGCCTTGGCCACCCTGCTGCTGGACAGCGGCAAGGGCGCCATCGCCGTCCTGCTGGCCCGCCATTTCGGGGGCGAGACCGCCGCCGTCCTGGCCGGGGGCGCGGCGTTTCTGGGCCATTGCTTCCCCGTCTGGCTGCGGTTTCAGGGCGGCAAGGGGGTCGCGACCTTCCTCGGGACGCTGATCGCGCTGTGCTGGCCCGTGGGCCTGATCGCCTGCGCGACCTGGGCGCTGACGGCGGCGATCAGCCGGATCAGCAGCCTCAGCGCGCTGCTGGCCGCCGCGCTGGCGCCGGTCTTTGCCTGGGGGCTGGGGCGGCTGGACATCGCCGCGGTCGCGGTCTTCATGGCGGCGCTCATCTTTCTGCGCCACCACGCCAACATCACCCGCCTGATGGCGGGAACCGAGCCGCGGATCGGCCGCAAGGACTGATCTTTCGCAAAGGGGCGAACCGGCGGGGGTTCCTGGGGGTTCCCCCATGAAGCCCCCATCCAGGCCCGCCCCATGACCCATCCCGACCGGCCCCGCCTGCGCATCGCGGTCCTGGCCCATTGCCGCCACCCGATCGCGCCCCCCTTCATGGGCGGGATGGAGGCCCATGCCCATGCCCTGGCCCGCGGCCTGCAGGCGCGCGGCCATGACGTGACGCTGATCGCATCGGGCGACAGCGCAGGGGACGTGCCGCTGATCCCGCTGATGGACCGTCATTACGACGCCGATTATCCGTGGCACCAATGGCACGGCACGCCCGTTCTGAACGCCCATCTGGACCGCCACCACCAGGCCTGCCTGGAGCGGGTGGCCGGGATGGGCTTCGACATCATCCACAACAACAGCCTGCACCGCTTTCCCCCGCGCATGGCGCGGGCGGCGCGGGTGCCGATGGTGACCTCGCTGCATGTGCCGCCCTTCGACACGCTGCTGCGCGCGGTGCGCGACAGCATCGCGCCCTGGCACCTGGTCACCGGCTGTTCGGCCAGCCATCTGGCGGGGTATTTCCCCGAAGGCCCGCCCGATCACGCCCATGTGCTGGCCAACGGGATCGATCCCGCGGCCTGGCCCTTTTCGCCCCAAGGCGACGGCAGCGCGATCTGGGCCGGGCGCATCACGCCCGACAAGGCGCCGCATCTGGCGATCCGCGCGGCGCGGCGCGCGGGCCTGCCCCTGCGCCTGCATGGCGTGGTCGAGGACCGCCCCTATTTCGACCGCATGATCCGCCCGCATCTGTCGGACGGCATCCGCTTTGACGGCCACCTGCCCTCCGACGGGCTGGCGCGCGCCTTGGGGCGGGCCTCGGTCCTGCTGTTCACGCCGCAATGGGACGAACCCTTCGGCCTGACCGCGATCGAGGCGATGGCCTGCGGCACCCCGGTCGCCGCCATCCCCCGCGGCGCCGTGGCCGAGGTGCTGGGCCCCGCGGGCCGCCTGTCGGACCCCGAGGGCGGCGATCTGGACCGCGCGCTGATCGCGGCGCTGCGCATCCCCCGCCACCTGCCTCGCGACCGGGTGCTGGCGCATTTCAGCCTGGACGCGATGATCGACCGGCTGGAGCTGCTCTATCGCCGGGCGATCGCGGCGCGCGACATGCCCGCGCCCCCCGTCGCCTATCCGCCCATCGCGCTGCCCCCCGGCCTGGTCCGCGCGACGACCTGACCACTGGCCCTTTCGGGCCCCGCAGGCTAGACAGGCGCCATGCGCAAGATCCAGATCCCCGAACGCCCCGACCTGGCCGAAAAGGCCGCCGAGGTCGGCTTCACCTTCGCCACCATGCATGGCGAGCCCTATTGGGACGAGACCTCGGCCTATTGCTTCACGCTTGACCAGATCGAGACCGATCTGGAGGCCCCCGCGACCGAGCTGCACGCCATGTCCCGCGAGGCGGTGGACCGGATCGTCGCCTCCGAGGCGCTGATGGCCCGCATGGGCATCCCCGCCCCCCATATGGACCTGATCGCCGACAGCTGGGCGCGCAACGAACCCGAGATCTATGGCCGGATGGACCTGGCCTATGACGGCACCGGCCCGGCCAAGCTGCTGGAATACAATGCCGACACGCCGACCTCGCTTTATGAATCCGCGGCCTTTCAGTGGCAATGGCTGGAGGATCAGATCGCGGCCGGCCACCTGCCCCAGGGTTCGGACCAGTTCAACGGCATCCACGAGGCGCTGGTCGAGCGGTTCCGCGATCTGTTCGCGCCCGATACCGACATCCATTTCACCGCCGCGGCCGACAATCCCGAGGATTACGCCACCGTCGAATCCATGGCCTGGGCCGCGCGCGAGGCCGGGATGGGCGCGCATTTCAGCGACCTCGCCGCCTTGGGCGTCAGCGCCGACGGCCAGTTCCTGGATGCCGACAGCCGGGTGATCGGGACGCTGTTCAAGCTGTATCCATGGGAAGATCTGCTGGCCGACGATTACGCGCGCCATATCGCGGGGTCGGGCTGCATGTTCCTGGAACCTGCCTGGAAGGCCGTGGTGTCCAACAAGGGCCTGCTGCCCGTCCTGTGGCAGATGTTCGAGAACCACCCCAACCTGCTGCCCGCCTTCTTCGCCGATGACGTGGCCCCGGCGTTGGTCGATGGCGGCCGCCCGGACCCCTCGGTCGCCCCGGCCTTCGACCGGGTGGGCGGGCCGTTGCGCCGCGCGCATGTGGTCAAGCCGATCTTTTCGCGCGAAGGGGCGGGCGTCACTATCGTCGAGGATGGCGAGGTGACCGAGGCATCCGAGGCGCGCGATTACGACCGCCATGCGCGGATCGTGCAGGCCTATCACCCGCTGCCCGAATTCGACGGCTTCCGCCCGGTCATCGGCGCCTGGATCGCCGGCCATGATTGCGTGGGCATCGGCATCCGCGAGGACCGCGCCCGCATCACCCAGGACCTGTCGCGATTCAAGCCGCATGTCATCGCGGCCTGACCGCCAGAAGGAGAGGACCAGATGAGAAAACGTTCCAGAACCGTCGCCCTGACCCTGCTGGGGGCCGCCGCATTCACCGTCGCCGGCTGCCGCGAGGAACAGGTCGACGCCCAGGCCTTTCCCGACCTGGCCAGCTGTCAGGCGGCCGCCGCGCAGGGGGGCCTGTTCACCGCCGCCGAATGCAACCAGGCCTTTGCCGAGGCCGAGACGCTGCATGTCGAATCCGCCCCCCGCTATGACAGCCTGGAGGTCTGCGAGGAACAGCACGGCGCCGGCAATTGCGGGTCCGAGGCCCAGCAGGCCGGCGGGTCGGGCAGCATCTTCATGCCGCTGCTGGCCGGTTACCTGATCGGCAGCATGCTGGGCCGCGCGACCGGGGGCATGGCCGCGTCCCAGCCCATGTATCGCAACGCGCAGGGCGGGTTCACCAATGCTTCCGGCACCACGAATTTCGGCAGCAATGCGGGCCGCGCGCAGATGGGCGCCCAGAGCTTCGCCCGCCCCGCCGCCACTGCGGGCCAGCCGCCGATGACGCGCGCCAATGCGGCATCGCGTGGGGGGTTCGGATCCTCGGGCGGCACGCGCAGCAGCTTCGGCGGCTGATCGGGCATCGGGCGGGAACCAAACCGCCCGATCCGCATTTCCTGTCTTGCGCGCCGTCATGCGCCCTTGGGACCAGGAGATCCGGATGAAAGCCACCACCCCCCTCGCCGCGTTGATGATCGCGATGGGCCTGCCCGCCATGGCGCAGACGATCACCGTGTCGTCCAAGATCGATACCGAAGGCGGGTTGCTGGGCAACATGATCCTGATGGCGCTGCAGGCCAATGACCTGCCCGTCGAGGACCGTCTGCAGCTGGGCGGCACGCCGATCATGCGCGACGCGATCACCTCGGGCCAGATCGACATCTATCCCGAATACACCGCCAACGGCGCCTTCTTCTTCAACGAGGCCGACAGCGAGGTCTGGAAGGACGCGCAGGCGGGCTTCGACCGTGTCTCCGAGCTGGACATGGAGCAGAACGAGATCGTCTGGCTGAAGCCCGCCCCCGCCAACAACACCTGGGCCATCGCCCTGCGCCAGGACCTGGCGCAGGAGAACGGTCTGGAGAGCATGTCCCAGATGGGCGAATGGATCGCCGGGGGCGGCGCGATCAAGCTGGCCGCATCGACCGAATTCGTGACCTCGTCCGCGGCGCTGCCGGCATTCCAGGACACTTACGGCTTTGCCCTGACGCCCGATCAGCTGGTCCAGCTGTCGGGTGGCGATACGGCGGCCACCATTGCGGCGGCGGCGCAGCAGACCTCGGGCGTGAACGCGGCGATGGTCTATGGCACGGATGGCGGCATCGCGCCCGCCGGTCTGGTCGTCATGGATGACGATCAGGGCGTCCAGCCCGTCTATCAGCCCGCCCCGATCATCCGCTCCGAGATCCTGGAGGCCCATCCCCAGATCCGCGACATCCTGGCCCCGGTCTTCGACACGCTGGACTTGGAGACCCTGCAGGAGCTGAACGGCCGCATCCAGATCGGCGGCGAGCCCGCCGATGTCGTCGCCCGCGACCACCTGACCCAAGCGGGTCTGATCGACTGATGCGCCCCCGGCTGGACCGGCCCGGCCTTCTGTTCGCCGCGATCGGACTGGCCGGGCTGATCCTGCCCTTGGTGCAGTTCAAGCCGAACCGCATCGTCCTGGGCGAGGGCATCGCCCTTCATGCCGCCCTGCCTTGGGGAGCCGCGCTGACCGCCGCCCTGGCCGCTCTGCTGGTCCTGGGCTGCCTGCGTTGGCCCGCCGCCCTGCGCACCGCGCTTGCCGTGCCCGCGCTGGCGGCGGCGATGCTGGCCTTGGGTGCTGCGGCCCATCACCTGACGCCCGCCGACAACACCTTGGCCCGCGTGGCCCCGGCATCGGGCTTCTGGCTGCTGATCCTGGCCTTTGCGCTGATGCTGGCGGATGCGCTGTCGCGGCTGCGCCCGGCGCTGTGGCTGCGCTGGTGCCTGCTGGCGGCGGCGGTCGCGGCGCTGGCCGCGATCCTGGGATCGGGCGCGCTGGACGGGGTGTCTGTCATGCGCGAATACGCCGCCCGCCAGGACGCCTTCCTGCGCGAGGCGCGGGCCCATCTGATGCTGGCCTTCGGATCGCTCGGGCTGGCGCTGCTGGTGGGCCTGCCCCTGGGCGTCGCGATCTATCAGGCGCGGCGGCTGCGGGGGCCGGTCCTGTCGGTGCTGAATATCCTGCAGACCATCCCGTCGCTGGCGCTGTTCGGGGTGATGATCCCGATCTTCGGCTGGATCGCGGCCAATGTGCCGGGCGCGGCCCAGGCCGGGGTCGCGGGGATCGGCGTCTTTCCGGCGCTGGTGGCGCTGTTTCTCTATTCCCTGCTGCCGGTCGTGTCGAACACGCTGACCGGGCTGACCGGCGTGAACCCCGCCACGCGCGAGGCCGCGATCGGCCTGGGCCTGACCCGCGGCCAGGTGCTGGCCCAGGTGCTGATCCCGCTGGCCCTGCCGGTGCTGCTGGCGGCGGTCAGGATCGTGCTCGTCCATAATATCGGGCTGGCGGTCATCGCCGGGCTGATCGGCGGCGGCGGCTTCGGCACCTTCGTCTTCCAGGGCCTGAACCAGACGGCGATGGATCTGGTTCTGCTGGGGGCCCTGCCCACCATCGCGCTGGCCCTGACCGCCGGCATCGCCCTTGACCTGCTGGTCCAGTCCAGCCGGAGGACTGCATGATCCAGATCCAGAACCTGACCCGCATCTATGACGGCCGCGCCGCGGTGGACGATGTCAGCCTGACGGTCGAGGCGGGCCAGATCGCGGCCCTGGTCGGCACGTCGGGGTCCGGCAAGACGACGCTGCTGCGGATGATCAACCGGCTGGTCGAACCCTCCAGCGGCCAGGTCCTGATCGACGGGCAGGACACGCGGCAGGTGGCGCCGCATCTGCTGCGCCGCCGCATCGGCTATGCGATCCAAGGCCACGGCCTGTTCCCGCATCGCACGGTGGGCCAGAACATCGCCACCGTCCCGCGCCTGCTGGGCTGGAACCAGGCCGCGATCCGCGACCGTGTGGACGAGCTGCTGTCCCTGTTCCAGATGGAGCCCGACCAGTTCCGCGACCGCATGCCCCATGAGCTGTCGGGCGGCCAGCAGCAGCGCGTGGGCGTGGCCCGCGCCTTGGCGGCAAAGCCCGACCTTTTGCTGATGGACGAACCCTTCGGCGCGCTGGACCCGGTGATCCGCGCCAAGGCCCAGGCCGATCTGCGCGACATCCAGCGCCGGCTCGGCACCACGCTGATTCTGGTCACCCATGACATGGAGGAGGCCGTCACCCTGGGCGACCGCATCGCCGTCATGGACAAGGGCCGCCTGGTCCAATACGCCCCCCCGTCCGAGATCCTGACCGCCCCCGCCACGCCCTTCGTGCGCGACCTGATCGGGCTGGACCAGCGGCCCTTTCACCTGCTGTCGCTGACGCCCGCCCATGCGCTGGCGCGCGACGGCCAGGCCGAGGGCCCCGCCCTGCCGCGCGGGGCCACCCTGCGCGACGCGCTGGCCGAATGCCTGTGGAGCGGGCGCGACGCCCTGCCGGTTGAGGGGGGCGGCGTCATCACCTTGGCCGCGCTGCGCGCCCAGGCCGCGCCCCAAGCCCGGGCGGCGGAATGACGGGACGCATCCTGCTGGGGCTGGCGGCTGCGGTGCTGCTGGCATTCCTGGTCGCGCCGGGCTGGTTCGCGCCGGTCTTTCAGCCCTTCACCCGCAACAACGCGCCCGCGATCTATGTCCAGACCCCGATCTGGTCGCTCACCCTGTCGCATCTGGCGCTGGTCGCGGTGGCGGTGGCGGCATCGACCGTGGTGGCGCTGGTCCTGGCCATCCTGGTCACCCGGCCCGCGGGGCGCGAATTCCTGCCCTTGGCGCGCACCATCACCAGCGTGGGCCAGACCTTTCCGCCGGTCGCGGTGCTGGCCTTGGCCGTGCCGATCATGGGCTTCGGCGCGGGGCCCACGCTGGTGGCGCTGTTCCTCTATGGCCTGCTGCCGGTCTTCGAGAACACGCTGGCGGGTCTGACCGCCCAGCCCGCCCAAGTGTCGGAGGCCGCGCGCGGCATGGGCCTGACCCCGCGCCAGCGGCTGTGGCAGGTGGACCTGCCCTTGGCCCTGCCGGTGATTCTGGGGGGCATGCGGCTGACGGCGGTGATCTCGCTCGGGACGGCCACGATCGGATCGACCGTGGCCGCCCGCACCTTGGGCGAGGTGATCATCGCGGGCCTTTTGTCATCGAACACCGCCTTCGTGCTGCAGGGCGGGCTGGTCGTGGGCATCATCGCGGTGCTGATCCACGAGGGGTTCCAGGCCTTGGAACGCCGCGCCCGCGCGCGGATCGGTCAGGCCTGACGCCGCAGCGCCGCCGCCAGCCCGTCCGTCGCGGGCGGCGGGTCGTCGAACCGGATCCCCGCCTCGATATGGCGCAGATGCGCGTCCAGCAGCGACAGGGCCGCATCCTCGTCCCGCGCGGCGACGGCGGCGACGATGCCCGCATGTTCATCCTCGGCGCAGAGCGTCCGGTGACCCCGCCCGTAAAGCCCGATGATCAGCGAGGAGCGCATCGTCAGCTCGTCCAGATAGCGGGCCATGACGCGGTTGCGCCCGATCCGCGCCAGCAGCAGGTGAAAGCCGCGCGACAGCCGGATCAGCGCGGGGCGGTTGTCATGGCCGCGGGCCGCGTCCTCCTGCGCCAGATGGGCGGCCAGGTCGGCCAGGTCGCCCGCATCGGCCAGGCGCACGGCATTGCGGCAGATCGTGGCCTCGATCGCGCGGCGGGCCTGGAACACATCGCGCGCGTCGCGGGGCGTGGGCGTGGCGACATAGGCGCCGCGATTGGGCAGGTGATCGACCACCTGCCACCCCGTCAGGATCGACAACGCGCGCCGCACATGCGCGCGGTTGCAGCCGAACAGGTCCGATATCGCCTGTTCCCCCAGCTTGGTGCCCGCAGGCAGCCGCTGGTCGGCGATGGCGTCCAGGATGCTGTCCGCGATCAGGGTCTCGAAGGGCTTGTCCATGCGCCCAAATTGCACCTTCCGGGGGCGTACGCAACATTCTTCCGCGCCGATATCCGGCGGGAAAATATCATTATAGATTGTTGACAATCGGTGCTAACAATAGGGCGACTCAGGAAGGACGCGCCTATGAAGCTGGTTGTCATCAACCCCAACTCCACCCGGTCCATGACCGACAAGATCACCGATGCCGCCCGCGCCGTCGCATCCCCCGGCACCGTGGTCGAGGGCCGCACCGCGGATGGCGCCCCCGCCAGCATCGAGGGCCATTTCGACGAGGTCATGTGCGCCCATCACCTGCTGCGCGAGGTGCAGCGCGCCCGCGACGAGGCCGCCGATGCCGTCGTCGTGGCCTGTTTCGACGACCCCGCCATCGGCGCCTGCCGCGAGGTGATGGACGGCCCGGTGCTGGGCATCTGCGAGGCGGGCGTCAAGGCGGCGGGGATGATCGCGACCTCGTTTTCCGTCGTGACCACCCTGCCCCGGTCGGTCCCGGTGATCGAGGATCTGGTCCGCCGCTACGGCATGGCCGACCGCTGCCGCCGGGTCCGCGCCGCCGCCATCCCCGTCCTGGCGCTGGAACAGCCGGGATCGGATGCCCGCGCCCGCATCCGCGCCGAGATCCTGCGCGCCATCGAGGAGGACCGCTGCGAGGCGGTCGTGCTGGGCTGCGCGGGCATGGCCGATCTGACCGAATGGCTGACGGCGGAATGCGGCATCCCGGTCATCGACGGCGTCACCGCCGCCACGACATTCGCCGAGGCGCTGGTCCGCGCCGGGCTGAAGACCTCCAAGATTGGCGCCTATGCGCGGCCGATCCAAAAATAAGAAAACCGACATCCTCCGACAGGGAGAACCCCCATGACCACCACCACCCTGACCGCCGATGCGGTCCCCACGGATGACAAGAGGATCGGCGAGGAAAGCCTCGCCCCCCAGCAGACCCGCATCATGGACCCTTGGTCCTATCTCTTCGCCTGGCTGGGGGGCTGCGTCAGCATCGGCACCTTCACGGTCGGATCGGGGCTGGTCGGCACGCTGAACCTGGTCCAGACCGTGCTGGCCATCGCCATCGGCTGCGGGGTCATCGGCTTGGCGCTGATGATCAACGGGCGCGCGGGCCATAAATACGGCATCCCCTTCATGGTGCAGGCGCGGTCGGCCTTCGGCTTTTCGGGCACGCGCCTGCCCGCGCTGGTGCGGTCCGTCCCCGCCATCGTCTGGTACGGATTCCAGAGCTGGATCGGCGCGGGCGCGCTGAACCTGGTCTCCGAGACCATGTTCGGCTATTCCAACATCTGGGTCTTCTTCATCGGCTTCCAGTTCCTGCAGATCGGGCTGTCGGTCCTGGGCTTTCACGGCATCAAATGGCTGGAGAACATCGGCGCGGTCTTCATCATCGGCGCGCTGGTCTACATGTTCTTCAGCGTTATCGGGCGCTATGGCGACCAGATCAGCACCAACCTGATCCAGGCCGAGGGCACTTGGGGCGCGCCCTTCTGGGGGGCCACGATGCTGTTTCTGGGCGTCTATTCCACGATGATGCTGAACGTGTCGGATTATTCGCGCGAATTGCAGCACCGGGTGGGCCGGGTGCGTCAGGTGGCGATCTATGCCAATTCGATCTTTCCCGCGACGCTGTTCATGGGGCTGATCGGGCTGATGGTGTCATCCGCCACGGGCGAGGTCGACCCGATCCGCGTCTTTTCCAGCGGGGTGGACAACCCGGTCCTGCTGGTCGTGACGCTGCTCTTCATCGCCTTCGCACAGGTGACGACGAACATCCTCAACAATGTGGTGCCGCCCGCCTATGCGATGATGGACATCTTCAAGCTGCCCTTCCGGGCGGCGGCGTTGATTGTGGGCCTGCTGGCCTTCGCGTCCTTTCCCTGGCTGCTGGTGCGCGACGAATCGGCGGCGGGGCTGGGGATCTTCATCCAGACCTACAGCGCCTTTCTGGGGCCGATCTTCGCGATCCTGATCGTCGATTATTATGTCATCCGCCGCCAGTCGCTGAACCTGGACCATTTCTATGACGAGGACGGCCCCTATCGCGGCTGGAACCCGGCGGCGGTGATCGCGACCGTGGTGGGCGTGGTCGTGGCGCTGATCTTTTCCGGGATCAGCTGGTATGCCAGCCTGATCCCGGCGGGGGTCACCTATTGGCTGCTGATGCGGCACCTGCCCGCGGCGCAGCGCTTTCGCGCCTGACGCCGCAGGGGGCCGTCAGGCCGGAACCACCGGCACGGCATGCCAGATGTCGCGCATATAGCCCCGGATCGTGCGGTCGGAGGAAAAGAACCCCGACCGCGCGATGTTCAGGGCCGCCATCCGGTCCCAACCCGCCTGATCGGCATAGGCCCGATCCACCGCCCGCTGCGCCGCGAAATAGGCGTCGAAATCCGACGCGACCAGGAACGGGTCGTCGTTCCAGGTCCGGTCTAGCAGCGCGTAATAGCTCTCGGCGCGGCCGAACCGCCCCTCGGCGATCAGCTGCAGGGCGATCTTCATGTCCTCGCTGGCCTCGATGGCGCGGCGGGCATGGCCGGGGCGGGCCCTTTCCGCCGCGGCCTCCTCGGCGGTCAGGCCGAACAGGAAGAAGTTCTCGGCCCCCACATGCTCGCGGATCTCGACATTGGCGCCGTCCAGCGTGCCGATGGTCAGCGCACCGTTCATGGTGAACTTCATGTTGCCGGTGCCGGACGCCTCCTTTCCGGCGGTGCTGATCTGCTCGGAGAGATCGGCGGCGGGGATCAGATCCTCGGCCATCGAGACGTTGTAGTTCGGCGGATAGGCGATCTGCAGCAGATCGCGCGTCACCGGGTCGGCATTGATCGTCGTGGCCACATCGTTGATCAGGTGGATCACCGATTTCGCCAGCCAGTATCCCGGCGCAGCCTTGCCGCCGAATATCTTGACGCGCGGCGTCCAGTCGCCGTTCGGATCCTCGTGGATGCGATGCCACAGCGCGATCGCCTCCAGCACGTTCAGCAGCTGGCGCTTGTATTCGTGGATGCGCTTGACCTGCACGTCGAAGATCGCGTCGGGATCCGCCCTGACGCCCAGCCCCGCCAGCAGCCCGTTCGACAGCGCGGCCTTGTTGGCGCGCTTGGCGCCGTGCAGATGCTGCAGAAAGCCCGCGTCATCGGCATGGGCCGCCAGCTCCTTCAGCTGGTCTAGATCGGCGGTCCAGCCGGTGCCGATCGTGTCGTCCATGAGCCGCGTCAGCGCGGGGTTCGCCATGCGCAGCCAGCGGCGGGGCGTCACGCCGTTCGTCTGGTTCACGATCCGGTCGGGATGCAGCCGGTGCAGATCGGCAAAGACCGTGTCCTTGACCAGATCGGTATGCAGCGCCGACACGCCGTTCACGCGGCCTGCCATGATGAAGGCCAGTTCGCCCATATGGACCTGATCGCCATGCACGATGCCGATATGGGCGGGGCGGTTGGTGGTCCTGCGGTGATCCTCGTCGATCATCTGGATGATCTGCATGTGGCGCGGCAGGACGCGGCCCATCAGCCAGGTCGACCACCGCTCCAACGCCTCGGGCAGCAGGGTGTGGTTGGTATAGTTCAGCGTGCGCCGCGCCAGGTCCTGCGCGCGTTCAAAGCCTAGCCCGTGCTGGTCCATCAGCAGGCGGATCAGCTCCGGCCCGGCGATGGCGGGATGGGTGTCGTTCAGCTGGATCGCGACCTTCTCGGGCAGGATCTCCAGATCGCCATGTTCGGCCAGAAACCGCGCCAGGATATCCTGCAAGGCCGCCGAGGTCAGGAAATATTCCTGCTTCAGCCGCAGCTCCTTGCCCGATTCGGTCGTGTCGTCGGGATAGAGGACCCGCGACAGGGTCCGGGCCAGCGCCTCGGGTTCCGCCGCCGCGGTGTGGTCGCCCGCGTTGAAGCGCGACAGATCCAGCAGCGTCGTGGGCAACGCCCCCCACAGGCGCAGCGTATTGGCCCAGTCCCCGCCCCATCCGATGACCGGCGTGTCATAGGCGCGCGCGATCACGCTTTCGCCTGGATGCCAGACGGCGCGGCCATCGACCGTGTCGACATGGCCCTTGAAGCCGATCTCGTAGCTGTAGTTGATGCGCACGAATTCCCAGGGGTGCGGCTGGTTCAGCCAATCCTCGGGGGTTTCCACCTGCTGGCCGCCCTCGAAGCGTTGGCGGAACAGCCCGTGCTCATAGCGGATGCCGTAACCGAAGGCCGGGCAGTTCAGCGAGGACAGCGATTCCATGAAACAGGCCGCCAGACGGCCCAGGCCCCCGTTGCCCAGTGCCGCATCGGGTTCGTCGTCCAGGATCACCTGTTCGTCCAGACCCAGCAGGCTCAGTGCCTCGCCCATGGCGGGCTCCAGGTTCAGGTTGATGATCGCATCGCCCAGGATGCGGCCGATCAGGAATTCCATCGACAGGTAATAGACCCGCTTGGCGCCTTGGTCGCGGGCGGCGCGGATCGCCTGGACCCAAGGGCCCACCATCAGGTCGCGCACCGTATAGCTGACCGCCAGGCGCCAGTCGAAAACGGTTGCGAATTCCGGGCCGCGGCCTTGGGTATGGGTCAGGTGATGCAGGATCTGGTCGCGCAGCGCCGCGGCTGTCGGGGTCGTGGTCAAGTCGGGCCTCATGTGCAGGGTATTCAGGACATCCAGACGCGGCCATAGGGCGGCAGAACCAGCATGTCGTCATGCAGCGTCACCGTCGCGTCCGACAGGATGTCGCGCATGTCGGTCACGCCTTGAAAGCGCATCCAATCGCCCCTGACCTGTTGCCAGTTTTCGGTGAAGTTGAAAAGGCACAGAATGGTCCCCTGCGGCGCCCGACGCGCGAATGCCAGGATGGCGGGGTTGCCGCTGTCCAGAATCTCGGTCGGATGCCCGCCATGCAGGCGGTCGCAGGACCGGCGCGCGGCCAGGATGGCGCGGGTGCCGTGCAGGACGCGCCCCTCCGGGCTGTCGGGATCGGCGGCCGCGCGGGCGGCGCGGTCCCAATCCATGGCCGGGCGGTTGATCCAGCGGCTGTCATGGGCGTGTTCGGGCACGTCCAGATAGCCGTGATCGTTCCCCATCGCCACCTCGTCGCCCATATAGATCAGCGGGATGCCCCCGAAGGACGCGATCAGCGCATGGCCCATCAGCATCCGGTCCACGGCCAGATCGACGGCGCGGGGATCGCCCGCGTCCAGCCCCGCCTCCATCCCCGCCAGCGCGGCAAAGCTGCCGGCGATGCGCTTGTCGCCGGTCTCGGGGTTCTGCTGGAACAGCGCGCCGCGGGCGAAGCTGCCCGGATAGCTGCCATCGTAGAAATCCGACAGGAAGGCGCGATGCGCCGCCCCCGACAGGCCCAGGGCGCCCGCATCCTCATCGGTGATCGCCCATCCGATGTCGTCGTGACAGCGGATATAGGTCGCATAGGTCGCGTTGGTCAGCACGGGCGGGAAATGCGTGGCCAGCACATGTGTCATCAGCCGCGTGTCGCGGGTGGCCAGGGCCGACCAGTACTGGACCATCAGGCTGTTGTGATAGCACAGGTTCCCCTCGCGCCCGTCATGCTCGCCGCGGCCGAAATAGGTCAGCATCTCGGCCGGGCCGACGATGGCCTCCTCCAGGTGGATCACTGCATTGGCCGCGATCCGGGTGCAGGCGCGCAGGGCGCGCAGGATCATGTGGACCTCGGGCTGGGACTGGCAGGTGGTGCCCATGCGTTTCCACATGAAGGCCACCGCGTCCAGGCGCAGCACGTCGACGCCCTTGTTGGCCAGGTTCAGCATGATCCGCACGATCTCAAGGAACACCCGGGGATTGGCCCAGTTCAGGTCCCATTGATGGGTGTTGAAGGTGGTCCAGACCCATTTGCCGAATTCCGGGTGATGGGTGAAGCTGCCCGGGGCGGTCTCGGGGAAGATCTCGACCAGCGATGCCTCATAGGCGCGGGGCAGCGTGTCGTCGTCGAACATCAGATACATGTCCTGGTATTCGGGATCGCCCGCCGCCGCGCGCCGCGCCCAGTCATGTTCCTGCGCGGTGTGGTTCAGCACCAGATCGACGCAGAGCGACATGCCCCGGTCGCGCATGGCCCCGGCCAGCCGCACCAGATCGGCCATCCGCCCATAGGCCGGGTTGATCTGGCGGTAATCCATCACCGAATAGCCGCCATCGCTGTCGCCCGGGCGCGGCATCAGGCAGGGCATCAGATGGACATAGCTGATGCCCAGGTCGCGCAGGTAATCCAGCCGGTCCTGCATCCCCGCCAGATTGCCCGCGAACCGGTCGACATAGCAGGCATAGCCCGCCATGCCGGACCGCTGGAACCAGTCCGGCTCCAGATCCCGGGCCAGGTCCAGGCGTTTCAGGTCCGCGGGGCGCGCGGCCCAGCCCTCGCGCAGCGCCCCCTCCAGCGCGGCGCGGAAAGCGTCGTAATCGGGGCGGTCGCCATAGAGACGCTCCAGCATGGGCCAGAGGTCCGGGGCGCTGCGGGCCATCCGCATGTCGAAGATGGAGGCGGTCATCGGGACACCAGCACGAAGGCCGCGACGCTGTCGGTGGCAACGGGCTCCAGGACCTGGGCGGGCAGGTCGGTATCGTCGTCGCGCGCGCTGTCCAGGCGGCGGCGCCACTGGCCGCGCGGCGCGTCGGGCAGGCGCACCTGGGCCGCCTCGCCGCGGTTGAAGACCAGAAACACCGCCCCCGCCAGCGCCGCATAGGGCGGCGTGCCGGAGGCCATGCGCATCTCGGCCGCCAGCAGGCGGCGATGGGGGTCGTTCCAGTCGTCGGGCGTCATCGGCGCCCCGTCGGCCCGGCGCCAGAACAGGTCGGGCAGCCCGTCCTGTTCGCGGGGCTGGCTGTGCAGGAACCGTTTCTGCCGCAGGATCGGATGGGCGCGGCGAAAGGCGATGACCCGGCGCACGAAGGCTAGAAAGGCCGGGTCCGCCCCGTCCCAATCGACCCAGCCCGTGGCATTGTCCTGGGCATAGGCGTTGTTGTTGCCACCTTGGCTGTTGCCCAGCTCGTCGCCCGCCAGCAGCATGGGCGTGCCTTGGGACAGCATCAGCGTGGCGATCAGGTTGCGGCGGCGGCGGTCGCGGGCGGCGGTGATCGCAGGGTCGTCGGTCGGACCTTCGGCGCCCATATTGTCGGACAGGTTGTGGTTGTGGCCGTCGCGGTTCTCCTCGCCATTGGCCTCGTTGTGCTTGTCGTTGAAGCTGACGGTGTCCATCAGCGTGAATCCGTCATGGGCGGCCACGAAATTCACCGAACTGGTGGCAGACCGCCCGTCATGGTCGAACCGCGCCGCCGATCCCGCCACGCGCTTGCCCAGCTTGCCGATCAGCCCCGCATCGCCGCGCCAGAAACCGCGGATCTGGTCGCGATAGCGGTCGTTCCATTCCGCGAAGGGCGCGGGGTATGCGCCCAGCTGATACCCCCCCGGCCCGATATCCCAGGGTTCCGCGATCAGCTTGACGCGGTTCAGGACCGGGTCCTGGCGGATCGCCCGGAACAGCGGCGCGTCGCGGTCGAACACCCCGCGCGTGCGCCCCAGCACCGATGCCAGGTCGAAGCGGAACCCGTCCACATGCATCACCTCGACCCAGTAGCGCAGCGAATCCATCACCAGCCGCAGCGTGAAGGGGCTGTCCAGGTTCAGCACATTGCCCGTGCCGGCATCATTGACATAATAGCGCGGATCCTCGGCCAGGCGGTAATAGGCGGCATTGTCCAAGCCCCGGAAGGACAGGGTCGGGCCCATCTGGTTGCCCTCGGCGGTGTGGTTGTAGACCACGTCCAGGATCACCTCGATACCGGCCTTGTGGAACCGCGCGACCATCTGCTGGAATTCGGCGATGTCGCCGTCGCGCATATAGCGCGGCTCGGGCGCGAAGAAGCCGTAGGACATGTAGCCCCAGTAATTCGTCAGCCCCTTGTCGGTCAAGAACCGGTCATCGGCGAAGGCATGGACGGGCAGCAGCTCGACCGCGGTGATGCCGAGGCGGGTCAGGTGGTCCAGCACCTGCGGCGAGGCCATGGCCGAATAGGTCCCCGCATGGGGGATGTCGGCGCGGCCCGCGGTCATGCCCTTCACATGGGCCTCGTAGATCACCGTCTCGGACCAGGGGCGGCGCAGGGGGCGGTCCTCGGACCAGGCGAAGCTGGGATCGGTGACCACGCATTTGGGCATGTGATGGGCGCTGTCGCGGCGGTCGAAGGACAGGTCGGCATCGGCATGGCCCGCGCGATAGCCGTGGATCGCGTCATGGGCGGCGGGCCGGCCCGTCAGCCGCTTGGCATAGGGGTCGATCAGCAGCTTGTTGGGGTTGAAGCGGTGCCCCTGCTGCGGGCGATAGGGGCCATGGACGCGCAGCCCGTATTTCTGGCCCGGCCGCAGCCCCTCGGCATAGCCGTGCCAGACATGGCCGTCGCGTTCGGGCAGGTCGATCCGGGTCTCCTTGTTGCGCTCGTCGAACAGGCACAGCACGACCCGGTCGGCATGCTGGGAAAACACCGCGAAATTGACGCCGGCGCCGTCGAATGTGGCCCCGAGCGGCCATGGCTGTCCGGCGGTGATGGCGGGAAAGGAAGGGGTCATCCGGGTCCTGTCAGCTGCGCGTAAAGGTCGCGATAGGCGCGCGCCGATGCGGCCCATCCGACCGGCTGCGCCATCGCGTTGCGCTGCAGGCGGGACCATGTTTCGCGGTCGGCGTAAAGCCCCCCCAAGCGCGCCAAGGCACCGCGCAGCGCGCCCGCGGTCACCGGGGCGAACTGGATGCCCGTCGCCACGCCCCGGGCCAGGGCCGCGGGGGATGCGTTGATGACCGTATCGGCCAGCCCCCCGGTCAGCGCCACGACCGGCACCGTGCCATAGCGCAGCCCGTATAGCTGGGTCAGGCCGCAGGGCTCGAACCGGGACGGCACCAGGATCGCGTCGCCCCCCGCGATCATGCGATGCGACAGCCCCTCGTCATAGCCGATGCGAACCGCGACCCCGGGCGCGCGGGCGGCGTCGCGAAAGGCCTGCTCCAACCCCGGATCGCCCGATCCCAGCACGGCCAGCTGGCCGCCCATGGCCGTCAGGTCGTCCAGAACCTCCAGCAGCAGGTCCAGCCCCTTCTGATGCGTCATGCGCGAGATGACGACGGAAAGCGGCCCCGGCGCCTCCGGCAGGCCCATCTCGGCCCGAAGCGCGGCGCGGGCGGCGGCCTTTCCGGCCGGGTCGCGATAGGGGATGATCGCGGGATCGGCTGCGGGGTTCCAGGCATCCTCGTCGATGCCGTTCAGGATGCCGGTCAGCGCATGGCGGCGATGGCGCATCACCCCGTCCAGGCCCATGCCGAATTGGGGGGTCATCAGCTCCTCGGCATAGGTGGGGGATACGGTGGTCAGCGCATCCGCCCCCATCAGCCCCGCCTTCAGCGCCGAGACCGCGCCCCAGAACTCATAGCCCTCGGCGTGAAAGCGCCACGGATCCAGCCGCAGCGCGCCGATGCGGGCGGGATCGGCGGGGCCGTTGAAGGCGATGTTGTGGATGGTCAGCACCGTGCGCGGCCCGCCGCCCAGGCCCGGCAGGTATTCGGTCATCAGCCCCGCCTGCCAGTCATGGCCGTGCAGCACATGCGGGCGCCAGCCGTCCAGACCCCGCGCCCCGATCATCGCGCCGACCCAAGACAGCGCGGCAAATCGTTCGGGATTGTCCGGCCAGTCGCGCCCGTCCGGCCCCAGATAGGGATTGCCCGGCCGCGCATAGAGATGCGGCGCGTCGATCGCCACCAGGTCCAGCCCCGCCGCCCGCCCCTCGACCACGGTCGCGGGGCCGCCGAACAGATCGTCCAGCCGCAGGACGCGGCGCGCACCCTCCAGCGCGGCCATGACGGCGGGATAGCCTGGCAGCAGGACGCGCATCCGCACCCCCACCCCCGCCAGCGCGGCGGGCAGCGCGCCCACCACATCGGCCAGCCCCCCGGTCTTGACCAGGGGCGTGCATTCCGATGCGACCGACAGGACCCGGATCACGATGCCGCCGCCCGCCGGTCCAGCATGTCCTGGGTGATCAGCGTCACGCCGCCCTCGCTGACGCGGAACCAGCGGGCGTCCTCCTCGGGGTCCTCGCCCACGACCAGGCCTTCGGGGATGATAACGCGGCTGTCGATGACCACGTTCTTCAGCCGGGCATGGCGATGCACGGTGACATAGGGCAGCACCACCGCGTGATCCAGGACCGCGTAGCTGTTGGTATGCACCTCGGTGAACAGCAGCGAGTTGCGGATCTCGGTCCCCGAGACGATGCAGCCGCCCGACACCATCGAGGATATGGCGACGCCGCGGCGGTCCTTTTCGTCATGGATGAACTTGGCGGGCGGCACGCTTTCGGAATAGGTCCAGATCGGCCAGTCGCGGTCCCAGAGGTTCAGTTCCGGCGTGAAATCCGTCAGCGCGATATTGGCCTGCCAGAAGGCGTCGACCGTGCCCACGTCGCGCCAATAGGCCGGCGCGCCCGGCGCACGCACGCAGGAGGTGTCGAACTGATGCGCCATGGCCTTGCCGTCGCGCACGATCCGCGGGATCAGGTCAGTGCCGAAATCATGGCTGGAATCCGGGTCCTCGGCGTCGCGCATCAGCAGGTCGCGCAGGAAGGCCCAGTTGAAGACATAGATCCCCATCGAGGCCAGGGCCTTGTCCGGCGCGCCGGGCATGCCGGGCGGATCGGCGGGCTTTTCCAGGAATGACAGGATCCGCCCGGTCGCGTCCACATCCATCACGCCGAAGGCCGTGGCCTCCATCCGCGGCACGGTCAGGCAGCCCACGGTGACATCCGCCCCGCTGGCCACATGCTCGCGCAGCATGATCTCGTAATCCATCTTGTAGATGTGGTCGCCCGCCAGAATGATGATGTAATCGACATCGTAATCGTCGACGATGTCGATGTTCTGGGTCACCGCATCGGCGGTGCCGCGATACCAGTGATCCTCGTTGGTGCGCTGGCTGGCGGGCAGGATGTCCAGGAACTCGTTGCGTTCCGCGCGAAAGAAGTTCCAGCCCCGCTGGCAATGCCGGATCAGGCTGTGGGCCTTGTATTGCGTGGCGATCGCGATCTTGCGGATGCCGGAATTCATCGCGTTGGACAGCGCGAAGTCGATGATGCGGGTCTTACCGCCGAAGAAGACCGCGGGCTTCACCCGCCGGTCGGTCAGTTCGCGCAGGCGCGATCCGCGCCCTCCGGCCAGCACGAAGGCCATGGCCCGCCGGGTCAGTCGCTGGTTCTCAGCCATCTGGGGTCCTCCCACCCTGTCAATTCCTGTCATCCGCCACGAAGATCACCACCGACAGCGGCGGCAGGGTCACGGCGGCCGATGCGGGCTGGCCGTCCTGGCCCGGCCCGTCGGCACTCACCCCGCCCATGTTGCCCATGCCGCTGCCGCCATAGATCGCGGCATCGGTGTTGATCGCCTCGCGCCAGGGGCCGGGGCGGGGCATGCCGATGCGGAAGCCGGTCCGCGGCACGGGGGTGAAGTTGCAGGCCACGACGACGGGCGGATCGCCCGCCTCGCCGATGCGCTGCCAGACATAGGTCGATTGCGCGGGATCGGTGGCGATCCACTGGAACCCGCCGGGATCGGCGTCGCGCCGGTGCAGGGCGGGCGTCTCGCGATAGATCCGGTTCAGGTCGCGCACCAGCGCCTGCACCCCCTGATGGGGGGCCTGGGCCGCCGCATGCCAGTTCAGCTCGCCGTCATGGTTCCATTCCTCGGGCTGGGCGAATTCGCAGCCCATGAAGATCAGCTTCTTGCCCGGATGCCCCCACATGAAGCCGTAATAGGCCCTGAGATTGGCGAATTGCTGCCACGCGTCGCCGGGCATCTTGCGCAGCATGGACCCCTTGCCATGGACCACCTCGTCATGGCTGATCGGCAGGATGAAGTTCTCGGAAAACGCATAGACCAGGCCAAAGCTCATCAGGTCGTGATGATGGCGGCGATGGACCGGGTCATGCGCCATGTAGCGCAGCGTGTCGTTCATCCAGCCCATGTTCCATTTGAACCCGAAGCCCAGCCCCCCCATGTCCACCGGGGCCGAGACCATGGGAAAGGACGTGCTTTCCTCGGCCACGGTCATGATGCCCGGATGCTGGCCATAGGTCTGGACGTTCATCGCCTGCAGAAAGGCGATGGCCTCGTAATTCTCGCGCCCGCCGTCGCGGTTGGGCACCCATTCGCCGTCGCGCCGCGAATAGTCGCGATAGAGCATCGAGGCCACCGCATCCACGCGCAGCCCGTCGATATGGTATTCCTCCAGCCAATAGAGCGCGTTGGCGGTCAGGAAATTCTGCACCTCGGTCCGGCCGTAATTGTAGATCAGCGTGTTCCAGTCCTGATGGAACCCCTCGCGCGGGTCGGCATGTTCGTAAAGCGCGGTGCCGTCGAACCGCGCCAGCCCATGCGGATCGGTCGGGAAATGCCCCGGCACCCAGTCCAGCAGCACGCCCAGGCCCGCCTGATGCGCCGCATCGACCAGATCGCGGAACTCATGCGGCGGCCCGAAGCGGATCGTCGGCGCATAGAGGCCCACCGGCTGATAGCCCCATGACCCGTCGAAGGGAAACTCGCTGACCGGCATCAGTTCCAGGTGGGTGAAGCCCATGTCCTTGGCATAGGCGACCAGGTCGCGGGCCAGTTCCCTGTAGGACAGGGGCCGGCCGTTCTGATCCCACCGGCGCCGCCAGCTGCCCGGATGCACCTCGTAGATGCTGATGGGGGCGCGGCGGTCCTGCGCCTCGGCGCGCGACCCCATCCACGCGTCGTCGCGCCAGCCATAGCCCGCGATGTCGCGCACGATGCTGGCCTTTTCCGGCGGGTGCTGGCTGCCGAAGCCGACTGGATCGGCCTTCTGCGTCACCGCGCCCGACTGGTCCAGGATCTCGTATTTGTAGAGCGCCCCGTCCCCCGGCCCGGGCAGGAAGATCTCCCACACCCCCTGGCCCACGCGGCGCATCGGGTGGCGGCGGCCGTCCCATTCGTTGAAATCGCCGATGACCGACACGCGCCGCGCATTGGGCGCCCAGACCGCGAAATGCGTGCCCGCCACGCCTTCATGCGTCATCGGATGGGCGCCCAAGGCCTGCCACAGGCGCCGATGCGTGCCCTCGGCCAGCAGATGCAGGTCCATCTCGCCCAGAACGGGACCGAACCGATAGGGGTCGTCGAAATCCCATTCCGCCCCCGCCCCGCTCTGCGCGCGCAGGCGGTAAGGGCCGTCGGGGATGGGACCGGCGAAGATGTCGCCCTCGACCCGGTCCAAGGGGATCACGCCCGCCCCCGTCACCGCCGACAGCGCGGCCAGGCCCGGATGAAAGGCGGTCAGCCACAGCCCCCCGTCATGGGCCTTCGGTCCCAGGACCGCGAAGGGGTGCCCCATCCGCCCCCGGTTCAGGGCCTCCCGGTCGTTGCGCGCAAGCTGCGGCCCTGTCGCCATGTCGATCCATACCCCGTCCCGGCCCGATCAGGATTCGGGCAATTGCCTGACCAACGCTAATCGGTCCTTTTTGATCCCGCCAGAGTCATGCAGGATCGGGCCGACTCGAACGGACAAGGTGACGATGATGGTTGAATGGTGGCGCGACGCGGTGATCTATCAGATCTATCCGCGCAGCTTTCAGGACAGCGACGGCGACGGGGTGGGCGATCTGCCCGGCATCACCCGCAGGCTGGACCATGTGGCGGGGCTGGGGGCGGATGCGATCTGGCTGTCGCCCTTCTTCACCTCTCCGCAAAAGGACATGGGCTATGATGTCAGCGACTATACCGATGTCGACCCGCTCTTCGGCAGCCTGGCCGATTTCGACGCCATGGTGGCGCGGGCGCATGATCTGGGGCTGAAGGTCATCATCGACCAGGTCATCAGCCATTCCTCGGACAAGCATCCCTGGTTCGAGGAAAGCCGCCAGTCGCGCGACAATCCCAAGGCCGACTGGTATGTCTGGGCCGATCCGAAACCCGACGGCACGCCGCCCAACAACTGGCCCTCGGTCTTCGGCGGCCCGGCCTGGGAATGGGAACCGCGGCGCAGGCAGTACTACCTGCACAACTTCCTGATCGAACAGCCCGACCTGAACATGTGGAACCCCGCCGTTCAGGACGCGCTGCTGGACACGATGCGCTTCTGGCTGGAACGTGGCGTGGACGGGTTCCGCCTGGACACGGTGAACTACTATTTCCACGACGCGAAACTGCGCGACAACCCGCCCAATCCCGATCACAAGGGCCCCGAGACCTACGGCTTCCAGCGCCATGTCCATTCCAAGAACCAGCCCGAGAACATCGCCTTCCTGAAGCGGATGCGCGCGCTGACCGATGAATACGACGCACGGATGATGGTGGGCGAGGTCGGCGATGGCGGCCAGGCGGCCATCGACATCATGGGCGATTACACCCTGGGCGATGACCGGCTGCACATGTGCTACAGCTTCGAGATGCTCAGCCCGGACTTCACCGCCGCGCATTTCCGCCACACGATCCAGGGCGTGCATGACCATGCCCCCGACAGCCATTCCTGCTGGTCCTTTTCCAACCATGACGTCTTCCGCCACGTGACCCGGTGGGCCAAGCATGGCGAAACGCCCGAGGCCCTGGCCCGCCAGTCCGCGGCGATGCTGATGTCCTTTCCCGGCACCATCTGCCTCTATCAGGGCGAGGAGCTGGGCCAGACCGAGACCGCGCTGGTCTATGAGGAACTGACCGACCCCCCGGCCCTGCGCTTCTGGCCCGAGGTGAAGGGCCGCGACGGCTGCCGCACGCCGATGGTCTGGGATGCGGACGCCCCGCAGGCGGGCTTCTCGGATGCCGACCCCTGGCTGCCGGTCAAGCCGGAACAGGCCGCGCGTGCGGTGGCTGGCCAGACCGGCAATGACAGCGTGCTGGCCACCTATCGCGGGGTGATCGCGTGGCGCAAGGGATCGCTGGCGCTGCGCTACGGGGCCACGACCTTCCTCGACCTGCCCGAGCCGGTCCTGGCCTTCCGCCGCGACCACGAGGGCCAGGCACTGACCGCCGTCTTCAACCTGTCGCCCAAGCCGGTGCAGGTGACGGTCGCGGGGGACACCGCGCTGGAGGGTCCCGGCCATGCCGATCTGGCGGATGGGCGGCTGGACCTGCCCGCCAACGGCTATGCCTGGCTGACCGGCGCGCCGGACCTGTCGATGTGATCCCGTACCCCGGGGGCCCTTCAGCCCCCGGGACGCCGCCGGCTGAACAGCGCCACCGCCAGATAGGCCCCCGCCGCGGCAAAGATCATCGCCCAGGCCGGGTTGCCGGTCCACAGCTCCACCCCCGCCCAGATCATGGGCAGCACGACGCACAGCACCCGCACCCACAGCCTGCGGAAGAAGGGGGCGTTCGGATCGACGAGCTTCATTCGGTCTTTTCTCCAAGGCTGGGTGCGGGCCCGGGCCGGGGGGTCCGGGGGGCTGGCCCCCCGGCCGTCGCGGGACGCAGGATGCCGCGCTGCCACGGAGGATCGCCACTGAACGCCCCCGCGATATGGTCGATGAAGGCGCGGGTCTTGGGCGGCAGCGGCCGGATCGGCGGCCAGACCACGCTGATCGGCAGCGGCTGCTGCGCCAGGCCCGGCAGGACCTGCACCAGCCGCCCGTCGCGCAACGCGTCATGCACGATGAACAGCGGCAGCAGCGCCAGCCCCAGCCCGCCCACGGCCATGTCGCGCATCGCCTCGCCGTTGTTCGCCATGATCCGCCCGCCGCGCGGCGCGGCGACCTCCGGGCCGAAGGGCCAGACCTCGGCCAGCCGGGCGTTCAGATATCCGATCGCCTCATGCCCGGCCAGATCGCCCGGCCCCACGATGGGCGGGTGCAGCGCCAGGTAATCCGGGCTGGCGACCAGCAGGCGCGGATCCTCGCAGAGCCTGCGCGCCATCAGGCTGCTATCCTTCAGATGCCCGATCCGCAGCCCCAGATCGAACCCCGCCCGGCCCAGATCCGTATGCCGGTCGTCGTAATCCAGCACGATCTCTAGCCCCGGATGGGCGCGGGCGAAACCCGCGATGACCGGCCCCAGATGGCGGATGCCAAAGCTCATCGGCGCGGCGATGGCCAGCCGCCCGCGCAGGCCCGCCCCGCCGCCCTGCGCGCTTTCCGTCGCCGCGACCAGCTCGGCCAAGGCGGGGCGCAGCCGCTCGGCCAGGCTCAGCGCGCTGTCGGTGGGCGCGATCCGCCCCGCATGGCGGGTGAACAGCGCCACCCCAATGGCAGCCTCGAAATCGCTGATGCGCTTGCTGACCACCGATTTCGACAGATCCGCCCGCGCCGCAGCCCCCGAGATGCTGCCCGCGTCCAGAACCGCCAGAAAGGTCTCGATATCGGTGATCGTCCATCCCATCCGCACAGCATGGCAAGCTGCGCCTCCGTTCGCAAGAACCGAACGCGGCGTTGCCCGCCCGGCGGGTGCCGCGAACGCCGCCCCTGCGCCATATTGAACTCAAAGCACAGGAGGCACCCCATGCAACTGACCGGAATCCACCATTTGACGGCGATCACCGCCAATGCGCCGGGCAACAACCGCTTCTATACCGAAACGCTCGGGCTGCGCCGGGTCAAGAAGACGGTGAACCAGGACGACACCTCGGCCTATCATCTGTTCTTTGCCGATGGCGCAGGCAGCCCGGGCACCGACATCACCTTCTTCGACTGGCCCGCCGCCCCCGAACGGCGCGGCACCAACGCGATCACCCGCACGGGCCTGCGCGTGGGCGCGGACAGCCTGGATTACTGGGCCGACCGCCTGAACGGTCTGGCGGGCCGGATCACCACGCTGGACGGCCGCCCGTCCCTGGATGTCGAGGACCCGGAGGGTCAGCGCCTGCGCCTGATCGCCGCCCCCGATCCTGTGGGCCAGCCGTGGGGGGGCAGCGACGTGCCCGCCGAACACCAGATCCGCGGCTTGGGGCCCATCACCATCTCGGTCCCCGATCTGGGCCCGACCGAGGCGGTGCTGACCCGCGTGATGAACATGCGCCGCGTCCGCGACTATCCCAGCCCGGACGGCCAAGGCCAGGTCCATGTCTTCCAGATGGGCGAGGGCGGCGCCGCGGCGGAACTGCATGTCGCGGTCCAGCCCGACCTGCCGCAGGCGCGCCAAGGCGCGGGCGGGGTCCATCACGTGGCCTTCCGCGTCCCCGACACGGATGCGCTGACCGCCTGGACCCAGCATGTGTCCCAGTTCCGCGTCCCCAATTCGGGCGAGGTCGAGCGGTTCTACTTCCGCTCCCTCTATTTCCGCGAGCCGGGCGGCAACCTGTTCGAACTGGCGACCGACGGCCCCGGCTTCGACGTGGACGAACCCTTCGAGACGATGGGCGAATCCCTGTCCCTGCCCCCCTTCCTGGAGGCCAAGCGCCCGCAGATCGAGGCGAACCTGAAACCCCTAGTCTGACGATGTTGCACCGCTGCAACAATCACGCGGCGGTGCAGAAACCTTTTGCCCGCGAATGAAACCCCGCAGGGGGGCCGGGCATTGTCCCCCAGTAACCGAGGAATGAGTCCCCCGCCCCTGACATGGTCAGCGGCGGGGTTTTTTCATGCGCCCAGCCAGTCGGCCGCGATGCGCAGGTCGTCCTGGGCCAGTTGATGCCCGCCGGGCACCATGCGCGCATCCAGATCCGCCCCCGACCGCGCCAGCCAATCGTTCAGCGCCGGGGCATGGACGCCATAGGGATCGCCCTGCCCCGCCAAGGTCAGCACGGCCAGCCCGGTCAGGTCCGCCTCGGGCACCGGGTCCAAGGCCAGCATCGGCCGCATCAGCACCGCGCGGCGGATCAGGCCGGGATGCAGCGCCATCACGGCGCCTGCGAAATTCGCCCCGTTGGAATAGCCCAGCACCGCGATCCGGTCCGCGTCCAGGTCATAGGCCGCGACCGCATCCCGCCAGAACCCGGCAAAGGCCTCGGCCTCGGCGCGGATGTCGTCCTGATCGAAGGTCGTCATGGACAGGCGGCGAAAGAACCGCGCCACGCCCTCCTCGGTCGACCGCCCGCGCAGGCCCAGCAGCGTCGCGCGGGGCGCGATGCGATGGGCCAGGGGCATCAGGTCGGTTTCCGACCCGCCGGTGCCGTGCAGCAGGATCAGGGTCGATCCGTCCGGGTCCTCAGGGGTGTGGATGCGGTGGGTGAAGGGCAGATCGCGCATGGGTCTCCTTTCCTCGCCCGGTCGGGCGAATTGCGGCAGGCGCAGCCGCAGGTCGGTGCTGTCGTCGAAATGGGGCGGGACCATCAGGGTCCGGCCAAGCTGGGCCTCGTCGATGCCCATGCCGGGACCATCGGTCGCGGCCTCGATCAAGAGGCCCGCCGGGTCGCGCATATAGAGGGACGCGAAATACAGCCGGTCATGGGCGGTGGTGTCGGTCAGGGCGCTCGCATGGGCCTCCAGCGCGGCACGGTCGGGGACGCGCAGGGCGACATGGTCGATCACCCCGGTGCCGGGAATGCCCGGCACGAAGCCCGCCGCATCGCGGATGTCCAGCTCGTCACGGTCGGACCGCAGGCGCGTCACGCCCCCCTCCGTCCCCGCAGGGCGGTAACCGAAGCGTGCAAGGAACGCCGCCGTCGCCGCTGCATCCTCGGACCACAGCGTCGCACCCGCCAGATGCGCGGGCGGCGCGGGCCAGCCCGCATCGGCGATGTCCAGCCCCACCAGCTTGACGATGATCCCGTCCGGGTCGCGCAGGCGCAGCACCGGATCGCCGAATTCGCGCATCGGTCCCTGCACCGACAGCCCGTGCTGCATGGCGCGGGTCAGCCAGTCGCCGATCCGCCCGCGCGGGATGGCCAGCGCGATCTCGGCCGCCTGGCCATGGCCCACCCGGCCCGCCGCCCCGCCCTGCCAGACGAGGAAGCTGACCAGCGTCCCCGGCGCGCCCGCGGCATCGCCATAGAACAGATGCAGCTGTTCCGCATCCTCGAAGCCCGCGGTCTGCTTGACCAGCGACAGGCCCAGAAAGCCCATCCAGAAATCGACATTGGCCTGCACGTCGCGCGTGATGGCCGTGACATGATGAAGTCCGCTCATGGTGACCCCCTTTCGCCCCCCAAGATGCCGCGCGGGACCGTTCGGCGCCACGCGGGCGCGCCGCAACCCGGCGTTCGCAGGGGCCGAACGCCGGATCGCTTGCCCCGGGCCGCGCAAGGCCCCACCCTTGAGATCAGCACCAGGAGGAACGCATGAGCTGGAACCCCGCCTTGACCCCCGGCTGCCCCGACGCGGTCGGCGCAGACGCCATCGAGACGCTGATCATCCCCCGCGCCCGCGATCTGGGCGGGTTCGAGGTGCGCCGCGCCCTTCCCGCGCCCAAACGCCAGATGGTCGGGCCGTTCATCTTCTTCGACCAGATGGGCCCGGCCGAGTTCCTGACCGATCAGGGCATCGACGTGCGCCCGCATCCGCATATCGGGCTGGGCACGGTGACATACCTCTATCGCGGCAGCTTTCAGCATCGCGACAGCACCGGCGCGGACCAGATCATCACGCCGGGCGCGCTGAACTGGATGGTGGCGGGGCGCGGCGTGACCCATTCCGAACGCAGCCCCGAGGCGGTGCGCGCCGGTCCCAGCAGCCTGTTGGGCATCCAGACCTGGATCGCCCTGCCCGAGGATCACGAGGATGACGCCCCCAGCTTCGAACATCACGCGGCCGCAGCCCTGCCCGAGATCCGCGACCAAGGCATCACCGCCCGGCTGATCCTGGGCAACGCCTATGGCGAACGCGCGCCCGCGACCATGCATTCCGAGACCTTCTATCTGGACGTCGCGCTGGAGGCGCGGGCGCGTTTTCCCCTGCCCGACAATCACGAGGATCGCGGTCTGTATATCACCGAGGGCAGCGTCAGCGTCGCCGGTCAGGAATACCAGGCCGGGCAGATGATGGTGTTCCGCCCCGGCGACCGGATCACCGTGCAGGCGGGCGACCGGGGCGCGCGGCTGATGGCGCTTGGCGGGGCGACGCTGAACGGGCCGCGCCATATCTGGTGGAATTTCGTCGCCTCATCGCGCGAGCGCATCGAGGAGGCGAAACGCGAATGGCGCGAGGGGCGTTGGGGGCAGGGTCTCTTCGACCTGCCCGTGGGCGACCGCGACGACCACATTCCCTTGCCCTAAGGAAGGCCATGCCATGACCAAGACCCCGCAGGAGATCCTGGATTTCTGGTTCTCGGACCAGATGAGCCGCTACTGGTTCGCCAAGTCCGACGATATCGACCGCGAGATCACCGCCCGCTTCGCCGAAACGCATGAGGCCGCGCAGGCCGGTCATCTGGACGACTGGATCGCCGCCCCCGAAAGCGCGCTGGCGCTGGTGATCGCGCTGGACCAGTTCCCGCGCAACATCTTTCGCGGCGGCCCGCGCGCCTTCGAAAGCGACGATCTGGCGCTGGATCATGCCCGCACCGCCATCGAGAAGGGCCATGACCAAGCCATGACCCCCGAGCAGCGGCAGTTCTTCTATCTGCCCTTCATGCATGCCGAGGACCGGGACGTGCAGGACCGCTCGGTCGAGCTTTACGAGGCGCTCGGTAACGAGAATTCGCTGCATTTCGCGCGCGAGCATCGCGACATCGTCCAGCGCTTCGGCCGGTTCCCCCATCGCAACGCGATCCTGGGCCGCGACAGCACGCCCGAGGAGGCCGAGTTCCTGAAAACCCATTCCGGCTTCTGACATTTACAGCGGCGCGAAGGCCCCCTAGCCTTCGCGCCATGACCGACCTGCCCTGCTTCTACGCACCCGAGACCGCCGCCCATGACCCGCGCTTCTGGATGCTGCGCGGCGTCGTGATGGCGAACAAGGAAACCCCCGAACGCGCCGACCGCCTGCTGGCGGGGATCCGCGCGGCGGGCCTTGATGTCCTGACGCCGCCAAGCGCCGACCAAGCGCCCATGCGCGCCATCCATACCGACCGCTATCTGCGGTTTCTTGAGACCGGCTGGCAGGATTGGCAGCAGGCCTCGGGCGCGGGGCCGGAGGTGGTGGCGAACCTGCATCCGCAGAAGGCCGGCGCGACCTATCCGTCCGGCATCACCGGGCGGGCGGGCTGGCATATGGGCGATACGGGCTGCCCCCTGGGGCGTGACACCTGGGCGGCGGCGCTGCGCGGCGTGGACACCGCGTTGGCGGCGGCGGATGCGGTGATGGCGGGGGCGGGGGCGGCCTATGCGCTGTGCCGTCCGCCGGGGCATCATGCGGATGCGGATACGGCCGGGGGACATTGCTTTCTGAACAATTCCGCCATCGCGGCCCAGGCCCTGCGCGGGCGCCATGACCGGGTGGCGATCCTGGATATCGACGTGCATCACGGCAACGGCACGCAGGCGATCTTCTTCGACCGCGCCGATGTGCTGACCGTCTCGGTCCATGCCGATCCGGACAATTTCTACCCGTTCTATCTGGGCCATGCGCATGAGACAGGCTACGGCGCGAACCTGAACCTGCCCTTGCCCATCGGCTCGGGCGACGAGGCCTGGCTGGCGGCCATCGACCAAGGGCTGGCGCGCATCCGCGATTTCGCGCCGGGCGCGCTGGTCCTGGCCTTGGGCCTCGACGCGCATGAGAACGACCCCTTCCGCGGGCTGCGCGTCACGACGCCGGGCTTTGCGCGGGCGGCGGCGCGCATCCGGGCGCTTGGCCTGCCCACCGTCATCGTGCAAGAGGGCGGCTACCTGTCCGAGGACCTGACCCGCAATCTGGCCAGCTTCCTCGGGGGGTGGATCGAGGCCGGCTGAAGGGGGCGTCATGCGGATCTGCATCTTCAACACGGGCGGCACGATCGCCTGCACCGGCACGCCCTTGGCGCCCATGCCCGCGGCACGCTTTGCCGATGCGGCCCGCGCCATCCTGGGACCGGCGCTGCAGGCGGCCCTGCCGGGGATGGATCTGCATTTCGACACGGGCCTGCGCTTCGACAGCGCCTCGGGGGTGCTGGATAGCACGGATCTGCGCCCCTCGGACTGGTGCCGCATCGCGCGGCGGGTGCTGGACCTCTATGACCGCCATGACGGCTTCGTCATCCTGCATGGCACCGACACGATGGACTACACCGGCGCGGCGCTGCCCTTGCTGCTGAACGTCCCCGATGCGGTCGGCATGGCGCGGGCGGCCCTGTCCAAGCCGGTGATCCTGACCGGCGCGCAGCTGCCCCTGTTCCGCGACACGGGCCAGGGGCTGGTCCTGAACGCGGGCAGCGACGCGCTGGCCAACCTGACCGGCGCGCTGGAGATGACGCGCCTGCGCCTGCCCGAGGTCGGGCTGTTCTTCGACGGCCGCCTGCTGCGCGGCAACCGGGCGCTGAAGGTCTCGACCACCGGATTTGCGGGTTTCGACAGCCCGCATCTGGGGGCCTTGGCGGAACGCGGCATCGGCATCCGCATGGGGGTGGCGCCCCTGCCCGGCCCCGCCGCGCCCGACCTAGCGCTGGATGATGCGGTTGCGCGGGCGCGGGCGCTGGAGCGGCTGGACAGGATCGCGGCGCGGATCGACGATCAGCGCATCGTCCAGATCCCCGCCCTGCCCGCCGATCACCGCGCCGACCGCTCCCTGCTGGCCCAGATGGTGCGGGCCGCGCTGGACCAAGGCGCGACCGGCCTGATCCTGGAGGGGTTCGGCGCGGGCAACTTGCCCCAAGGCGCGGGCGCGCTGGCCGATGCGATCGGGGCGGCGCGGGTGCCGGTGCTGATCGCCAGCCGCGCGGTGGGCGGCCAGGTGGGCGCCTTCGACTATGCCGCCGGGGCCTGGATCGCGGGGACCGGGGCGGTGGCCGCGGGCGACATGACGCCGGTGGCGGCGCTGGCCAAGTTGATGATCCTGAACGCCGATCCGGCCACGCCCGATCCGCGCGCGATGCTGGCCCGCAGCCTGACGGGCGAATGCACGCCCCGCGACCGGATCGACCCCGCGCTCTGGCCCGGTCAGGCGCTGGAGGCGGCGGACGCGCCCCTGAGGCTGGAAAACGACCCCGCGACAGGCCCCCGGCTGATCCGCGGGGCCCGGGCCCTGTGGCAGACCCCCGGGCCAGGGCGGCTGGCCATGCGGGGCGACCGGCTGGCGCTGATCGCGCCCGACGGGGCGGTGGCCTGGGCGTCGGATCCCGCGCCGGGGGCGGTGCCGGTCCTGACGGCCGAGGGGCTGGTCCTGGTCGATCCGGCGGGCCGCGCCGCGCCGGTCATTGCGCTGGCGGGCTGAGATCCGCTAGCAGGGTTCCGGGAACCAAGGGGAAATCCGATGCCGCTGATCCATGTCCTGAACGGCCCGAACCTGAACCTGCTGGGCATGCGCCAGCCCGAGATCTATGGCCGCGAGACCCTGGCCGATCTGGAGGCGCTGTGCCGCGAGGCCGCCCGCCCCCATGACATCCGCTTTCTGCAATCCAACTGGGAAGGCCAGATCGTCGACTGGATCCACGAGGCCCGGCAGGAGGCCGCGGCCATCGTCATCAACCCCGCAGCCCTGACCCATACCTCGGTCGCGGTGCTGGATGCGCTGAACGCCTTCGACGGCCCGGTGATCGAGGTCCATATCAGCCAGGTCCACAAGCGCGAGGCCTTCCGGCATCATTCCTATGTCTCGCATCGCGCGGACGGGGTGATCGCCGGTCTGGGCTTGGGCGGCTATGTGGCCGCGATCCGCCATGTGGCCGGGCTGATCTGACGAAAAGAAGCCGCCGGCCCGGCCGCAGGGAGGAGGGTTGCGGCAGGACCGACGGCGCGGCACCCGATGCGGGGCACCCGAGGAGGACGCACAAAAGCCATTGGCTTCATGTCCCCACCCTGCCCGCCGCCGTGTGATTCGTCCCGCATCGCCCCGCGTCGCGGCGCCCGGAAACCGCCTCTGCCGCGCCGCGGCGCAGCATGGGCGGCGTTTGCCCGCGAAACGGGCAGTCCGCGCTCAGCCGAGCGTCTTCAGATAGCTGTCCGACCACCATGCCACGTCATGATCGACCACATCGCGCAGCAGGGCCGCGTGCTGGTCGCGGCGTTCGGATTTAGACATGCGCATCGCCTCGGCCATGGCGGCGGCCATCTCGGTCGGGTCATGGGGGTTGATGACCAGCGCCTGCTGCATCGTCTCGGCCGCGCCGGCAAAGCGCGACAGGATCAGCACGCCGGGATCCTGCGGGTCCTGGGCCGCGACATATTCCTTGGCCACCAGGTTCATCCCGTCGGCCAGGGGCGTGACCAGCCCGATGCGCGCCTGACGATAAAGGCCCGCCAGGACCGGGCGCGGAAAGGGCCGGTGGATGAAGCGGATCGGCGTCCAGTTCAGCGTCGCGAACTGGCCGTTGATGCGCCCGGCCAGATGCTCGGTCTCCTCGCGGATGGTCTGATAGGCCTCGACCTCGCCCCGGGTGGGCGGCGCGATCTGCAGAAAGCTGATCTTTTCATGCAGGTCAGGGATCTTGTCCAGCAACAGCTGATAGGCGCGGAACCGCTGCGGGATGCCCTTGGAGTAATCCAGCCGGTCCACGCCGATCATCATCTTGGCGCCGGTCAGGCTGCGCATGCGGTCGCTGTCAGGGGCGCAGGCGGCCTCGGCCATGAAACTGTCGGCGTCGATGCCGATGGGAAACACCCCCGCCCGGACGCGGCGGCCGCACAGATCGAAATGCCGCGGATCGGCGGGATCGGCCCCGGCCAGCTGGCGCGCGCTTTCGGCGAACGCCCCCAGGTCGCGTTCCGCCTGGAACCCGATCAGGTCGTAATGGGACAGCCAGTCGAACAGCTGGCCCGGATTGGGCAGGGCCGCGCAATCGCCCGGTCCCGGAAAGGAGATGTGCAGGAAATGCCCGATCCGCGCCGTGACGCCCAGGGCGCGCAGATGCGCGGCCAGCGGGAACAGGTGGTAATCCTGCACCCAGATGCGGTCGTCGGGGCGCAGCTCCCGCGCCAGCATCCGCGCGATGCGGGCATTCACCCGGTCATAGCCGTCCAGATATTCCGGCAGGATCCGCGTCAGGCTGGGCCGCCCATGACAGACCGGCCAGAGGATCGAGTTGGAATAGCCCAGGTAATAGGTCTCGTGTTCATCCGGCGTCAGGTCGAAGGACAGGCGCTGGAAGGCCGCGCCCGGATGGCTGCGCAGCGCGGGTTCCGCATCCGGCGTCACCTCGCCGGAAAACCCCACCCAGACCCCGCCCGATGATTTCAGCGCGTCCTGCAGGGCGACGACCAGCCCGCCGGATGGCGCATCCCCCAAGGGAAGGCGGTTCGACACGACGATCAGGCGGGACATCGGCAGGCTCCTCAGGTCAGGCTGCGGTCCAGCCAGAGGGCCAGGGCCGCGGGATCGGGCAGGCGATGGGCGGCCGCGGTGGCGCCCTCGCCGATCTTGATGGCCATGCCGCCGCGCGACTGCGCCTCGGCCATGGCGGGTTCGTCAGTGGTGTCGTCGCCTGCAAAGACCGGCAGGCGGCCGTGGAACGGCTCCAGCGTCATCAGATGGGCCAGGGCGCTGTCCTTGCCGACACCGGCGGGGCGCAGCTCCAGCGCCATCTTGGCGGGCTGCAGCATCAGATGCGGGTTCCGGGCGGCCAGATCCTGCATGATGCGCCGCACCTCGGGTTCCAGTTCCGGGGCGGCGCGGTAGTGCAGGGCGCCGCCATGGGGTTTCTCCTCGACCAGCAGGGCGGGATGGGGGGCGGCCAGGGCGCGCAGGTCGGCATGCAGCGCGGCCGCGTCGAATTCGGCGTGATGCAGGGTTTGGACATGGCCCGCGCGCAGGGACAGCTCCGACCCGTGGCTGCCCGCGACCACGCCCGGGAAATCCGGCAGATGCCCGCGCAGATCGGCCACGTCGCGCCCCGAGATCAGCGCCACTGCGCCCCCCTGACGGTCATGCAGCCGCGCCAACCGGTCGCGCAGCGCACCCGTCACCCGGACCGCATCGGGGCGCGGGGCGATATCCACCAGGCAGCCGTCGAAATCCAGGAACAGCGCGGCATCGGGCGACAGCGGGGGCAGGGTCATGGGCGGGCCTTCGGGTCGTGGATGACGCAAAGGGAACCCGCCCGCCCCCGCCCCGGTTCACCGGGATGTGAGGTTTTTCTGCCCCGCGGCGCGACGGATCAGTATTCCACCCCCGGCTGCGCCTTGATCCCGGCACGGAAGGGATGGCGGATCTGGGTCATCTCGGTCACCAGATCGGCGGCGGCGACCAGCGCCTCGGGCGCGCCGCGGCCGGTCAGCACGACATGGGTCATCGGCGGCTTCTCGGCCTCCAGAAAGGCCAGCACCTCGGCCACATCCAGATAGCCGTAGCGGAAGGCGATGTTGATCTCGTCCAGCAGGACCATGCGGATGGCGGGGTCGCGGATCAGATCCTTGGCGCGGTCCCAGCCCGCGGCGGCGGCGGCGATGTCGCGCGACTTGTCCTGGGTTTCCCAGGTGAAGCCCTCGCCCATCGCGTGGAACTGACAAAGGCCCGCGAAATGCGTGGTCAGCAGGCGCCGTTCGCCGGTATCCCACGCGCCCTTGATGAACTGGACCACCGCGCAGGGCATCTGATGCGCGATGCAGCGCATGATCATCCCGAAGCCGCTGGAGGATTTGCCCTTGCCCGGCCCGGTATGGACGATCACCAGCCCCTTCTCGCCGGTGCGGCTTTCCATCATGCGGTCGCGGGCGGCCTTCTTCTTGGCCATCTTGCGGCTGTGGCGGGCCAGGTCGTCTTCGGGAATGGGGTCGGTCTGCGTCATGCGGTCGCTCCTTGCGGTTGACAATGGGCGGGGACGGGGGTTTGGTCGCGGGCGTGTTGGTTCCTGTCTATGACAGGCGAAGAGGGAATGCGACAAGGCCCCCCAAAGGGCCCCAAGCGCAGCCGCCCCCGCGACCGTGACCGGAGAGGTCGCCCGATCCACTGGCCCCCAAGGGCCGGGAAGGGGGGCGATCGTGGGGGAAACCCCGGATCCGCAAGCCGGGAGACCTGCCAGCACCGGATGATGACGGGCGAACGGGGTGTTTCGCAACCGGCAGGTGATGGCCGGATGCCCCGTGCCTGCACCTTCCGGACGCCCCTTTGCCGCAAGGAGAAAGGGGCCGCGATGCGCGCCGTTCTGCATGTCTGCACCACCTGTCGCGGCACCCTGCCCGATGACGATCCCGATCCCTGCGCGCCCCGCGCGGGCGCGCGCCTGTTGGCCGCGCTGTCGGGCGATGCCCCGCCGGGGGTCCGGATCCGCCCCGTCGAATGCCTGTCCGCCTGTTCGCAGGGCTGTGCCGTCGCGCTGTCGGGGCGGGCCAAGTGGTCCTATGTCTATGGCCGCCTGACGCCTGACGACGCGGCCCAGATCCTGTCGGGCGCCGCCGCCTATGCCGCCGCGGCCGACGGGGTCGTGCCGTGGCGCGAACGCCCCGCCATCTTCCGCAAGCAGAGCCTTGCCCGCATCCCCCCGCAGGAGTGACCATGACCGACCTGACCAAGACCCCCGTCACCGTGATCACCGGATTTCTGGGATCGGGCAAGACGACCCTGATCCGCCACCTGCTGCGCAATCCCGGCGGGCTGCGTCTGGCGGTGATCGTCAACGAATTCGGCACGATGGGCGTGGATGGCGACATCCTGCGCGGCTGCGCCGACGAGGCCTGCCCGGCCGAGAACATCCTGGAGCTGTCGAACGGCTGCATCTGCTGCACCGTGGCCGATGATTTCATCCCCACGCTGGAATCGCTGATGGCTCTGCCGCGGCGGCCCGACCACATCCTGATCGAGACCTCGGGTCTGGCGCTGCCCAAGCCGCTGCTCAAGGCCTTCGACTGGCCCGCGATCCGGCTGCGGATCACGGTCGATGGCGTCATCGCCCTGGCCGATGCCGAGGCGGTGGCCGCGGGCCGGTTCGCCCCCGACGTGGCGGCGGTGGACGCGCAGCGCGCCGCCGATGAGGGCCTGGACCACGAGACCCCCCTATCCGAGGTCTTCGGCGACCAGATCGCCTGCGCCGATGTAGTGCTGCTGACCAAGGCGGATCTGGCGGGCGATGCGGGGGTCGCCGCCGCGCGGGACGCCATCGCCGCCGAGGCGCCCCGCCCCCTGCCCATCCTGACCGTGACCGAGGGCGTGGTGGATCCGCGCCTGATCCTGGGCCTGGGCCGCGCCGCCGAGGATGACCTGGACGCCCGCCCCAGCCATCATGACGGCGCCGACGATCACGAGCACGAGGATTTCGACACGGTCGTCATCGACCTGCCCGAGATCACCGACCCCGCCGATCTGGCCGCGCGCATCGGGCGGCTGGCCACCGAACAGCGGATCCTGCGGGTGAAGGGCCATGTCGCGGTGGCGGGCAAGCCGATGCGCCTGCTGGTCCAGGCGGTGGGCGCGCGGGTGCGCCATCAATACGACCGGCCTTGGGGCACGACCCCGCGCGCCTCGCGGCTGGTGGTGATCGCGGAACATGACCATGTCGACGCGGAGGCGATCCGCGCGGTGCTGACGGGCGTGCCCGCCTGATGCATGTGGTCTTTCGCGAAGAGGTCGGTCTGGACCGGACCGACGCCCCCTTCGATCCCGGGCAGACGCCCGGCGATCTGGTCGTGCTGTCCTTTTCGGACAGCGACCTGGGGGCCTTTGCGGAGGGCTGGCGCCGCGCGGCGGGGGGCCTGCCCTCGACGCGCCTGTGCAACCTTGTGGCGCTGCGCCATCCGGTCTCGGTCGATACCTATGTCGAGCGGACCCTGTCGGGGGCGCGCGGCATCCTGATCCGCCTGATCGGCGGCGAGGACTGGTGGCCCTATGGGCTGGCCTCGGTCCAGGATCTGGCGCGCAGGCGGGGGATCGCGCTGGCGGTCCTGCCGGCGGATGGGCGCGACGATCCGCGGCTGGACCGGGCCTCGACGGTGCCCGCATCGGTCCTGCGCGTGCTGCGGCGTCATTGCGACGAGGGCGGGGCGGTGGCCGCGCAGGCGGCGCTGGCGCAGCTGGCCATCGCGGCGGGGCTGCAGGCCGCGCCGGTCCTGGGCCGCCCCGCCCTGCCGCGGATGGGGTTCTATGACCCGGGGCGCGGGGTCATCCCCGATCCCGGCCCGGTGGGGGCGCTGGTCACCTTCTATCGCAGCTGGCTGGCGGCGGCGGATGTGGCGCCGATCGACGCGCTGATCCATGCGCTGCGCGATCGCGGCATCGCGGCGATGGGGGCATTCGCGCCGTCCCTGAAGGCCGAGGGGCTGGCGGAATGGCTGGCGGGGGCGCTGCCGGGCGGGCCGGGGATGGTCGTCAATGCGACCGGGTTTTCGGGTGGCGCGGTCGATGGGTATTTGGGCAACGGAGAAACGGCGGGGGTCGCGCCCTTCGGCGGATGGTCCTGCCCGGTGTTTCAGGTGGTGTTGTCGACGAACCGGCGCCGCGACTGGCTGGCGGCGGAGCGGGGGTTGTCGCCGTCCGATCTGGCCATGACCGTCGTGCTGCCCGAGGTGGATGGCCGGATCCTGGCGGGGGTCGTCAGCTTCAAGGGCGTCGCGCCGCGCGATCCGGATCTGGAATATGCGCGTTTCGTCCATCGGCCGGATATGGGGCTGCTGGGGCAGGCGGTGGACCGGATCGTCGCCTGGCGCGGGGCGGCGCGGGATGTGGCGGTGGTGCTGTCGACCTATCCCGGCCGCGACTGGCAGCAGGCCCATGCGGTCGGGCTGGACGCGCCCGCATCCGCGCAGGCGGTGGGGCGGGCGTTGGGGGTCGCGCTGCCCGGTCTGCCGCAGGGCGTCATCCGCTGGCCGCTGGCCGATTACCGCCGCGCGCTGGCCCGCCTGCCGCAGGGGTTGCGCGACGATCTGTCTGCGGCCTGGGGTGCGCCTGAGGAGGACCCCGATTGCGTGGAAGGCGCCTTTGCCCTGCGCGCCAGCCGCCACGGGCCGGTGATCCTGGCGCTGCAGCCCGAACGCAGCCACCGCATCGGGCGCGAGGACAGCTATCACGACCTGACCCGCGTGCCGCGCCATGGCTATGTCGCCTTTTATCTGTGGCTGGCCGAGCAGGGTCTTGGCGCGATGATCCATATGGGGGCGCATGGCACGCTGGAATGGCTGCCGGGCAAGGCGGTGGCGCTGTCGGGGGAATGCTGGCCGCAGGCGCTGGCCGGAGGGATGCGGGTCGTCTATCCCTTCATCGTCAACGATCCGGGCGAGGCCGCGCAGGCCAAGCGCCGCTTGGGTGCGGTGACCTTGGGCCATATGCCGCCCCCGATGCGCGCCGCCGCCCTGCCCCCCGGCATGGCGGGGCTGGAGCGCAGCTTGGACGAATATTCCACCGCCGACGGGCTGGATCCCGCGCGCCGCGACCGCCTGATCGCGGCCATCCGGGACGAGGCCCGCGCCTTGGGCGTCGAAGCGGATCTGGGCATCCCCCCCGACGCCAGCGCGGCCGAGGCGATCACCCGCATCGACCGCTTCGTCTGCGACATCAAGGAAAGCCAGTATGGCGCGGGGCTGCATGTCTGGGGGACCGGCCCCTGCGGGGATGCGGAACGCGCGGGGCTGGCGGCGGCTTTGGCGGGGCGGTTCGTGCCGCCGGGGCCGTCGGGTTCGCCCAACCGGGGACGGACGGATGTGATGCCCACGGGGCGCAACCTCTTCAGCGTTGATCCGCGTGCCCTGCCCACGCCATCGGCCCATGCCCAGGGCGTCAGGCTGGCCGAGGAGCTGCTGCGCCGTCACCTGCAGGATCACGGCGACTGGCCGCGCGGGCTGGTCGTCGATCTGTGGGGCAGCGCCACGATGCGCACGGCGGGCGAGGATTTCGCCATGGCCCTGCATCTGGCCGGGCTGCGGCCGATCCGGGATGCGGGATCGGGGCGGGTGACGGGGGTCGAGGTGCTGCCTCTGGCCCTGCTGGGGCGGCCGCGCATCGATGTGACGCTGCGCGTCTCGGGGCTGTTTCGCGACCTGTTCCCGGTGCTGGCCCAGCTGTTCCAGACCGGGGCCGAGGCCTTGGCCGCGCGGGACGAGGAGGCCTGCCAGAACCCCTATCGCGGCGGGGCGCGCGTGTTTGGCCCGCAGCCCGGGCGATACGGGCTGGGCATGGGCACGGCGGCCACGGAATTCACCGATGCCGCGCGGGCGGCGGCGGGCGAGGCCTGGATCGCCGCGTCAAGCTGGGCGATCGGCACGGACGGGACCAGCCGTCCGGACCGCACCGCGCTGGAGGCGCGGCTGGCCCGCAGCGACAGCTTCGTCCATGCCCAGGACCTGCCCGAGACGGACCTGCTGCTGGCCGCCGATTATGCCGCGCATGAGGGGGGATTTGCCGCCGCCATGGCGCGGATCGGCGGGCGCGCCGCGCTTTATCACCTGGATGCCACGCAGCCGGGCCGCCCCCGCGCCCGCACCCTGACCGAGGAGATCGCCCGCACCATCCGCGCCCGCGCCGCCGATCCGGCCTGGGCCGATGCGATGACCGCCCATGGCTATCGCGGCGCGGCCGAGATCGCGGCCACGCTGGACCATATGGCGGCCTTCGCGCATCTGGCGGGGGCGGTGCCGGCGCATCTGTTCGACCTCTATCACGACGCGACCTTGGGGCGCCCCGAGATCGTGGATTTCATGGAGGGCGCGAACCCGGAGGCGCTGGCCGCCCTGCGCGATCTGTTCCGGCGGCTGCATGAGGCGGGGCTGTGGGTGACGCGGCGCAATTCGATCTCGGCGGGGCTGTCGTGATCCGCGGCTGGTGCCCCGGCGCGCTGCGTCCGATGGATTCGGGCGATGGCTGGGTGGTGCGCATCCGCCCCCCTGGCGGGCGGCTGGACAGCGCCCAGGCCCAGGCCATCGCGGATGCGGCCGAGGCGCATGGCAACGGCGTGATCGAACTGACCGGGCGGGCCAACCTGCAGCTGCGCGGCGTGACGCCCGCCAGCCATGCGCCGCTGATCGAGGCCCTGCGGCCCCATGGGCTGATCGACGCGGATGCGCGCGCCGAAGGGCGGCGCAACATCATCGTAACGCCCTTTGCCGATGCCGAGGCCGACCGGCTGGCCGCCGAACTGGCCGAGGCCTTGGCCGCCAGCGACCTGGCCCTGCCCGCCAAGTTCGGCTTTGCCGTTGATCCCGGCGCGACGCCCGTCCTGACCCGCGACCCCGCCGATATCCGCATCGAGCCGGGCCCGACCCTGCGCGCCGACGGGGCCACCCGTGCCGCGCCCTATCGCGGGCCGGGCGATGCGCTGGCCTTGGCGCGGTGGTTTCTGGATCAGGGCGGCGCGCCGTCGGGACGCGGGCGGATGGCCGCGCTGACCGCCCGGCTGACACCGCCCGGCGCCACCCTGCCCGCAGCCCTGCCCGCAGCCCCTTTGCGGCCCGGGCCACATGCAGATGGCCTGCTGGTCGGGCTGGAATTCGGGCAGATCGGGCCGGACACGCTGCGCCGCCTCGGGCGGCTGGCGCCCCTGCGCCTGACGCCGTGGCGGATGGTGCTGATCCGGGGCGCGCGCCGCCTTCCCGCGATCCCCGGCCTGATCCTCGATCCGCATGATCCGCGCCTGCGCCTGCGGGCCTGTCCGGGCGCGCCCGCCTGCCCCCAGGCACAGGCCGCGACCCGCCCCCTGGCCCGCGCGCTGGCGCCGCTGATCCCGGCGGATGCGGTGCTGCATGTCAGCGGCTGCGCCAAGGGCTGCGGCTGGCCGCGCGCGGCGGATGTGACGCTGACCGCGACGGGCGCGGGCTTCGACCTGATCCGCCATGGCCGCGCCCAAGACCCCGCCGCCCTGCGCGGTCTGCACCCCGATCAACTGCCGAAGGTTCTGTGATGCCCCATGATTACGAAAAGGACGGCGCCGCGATCTATCGCCAGTCCTTCGCCACCATCCGGGCCGAGGCCGATCTGGCGCGTTTCGACGCGGATGAGGAACCCGTCGTCGTCCGCATGATCCATGCCGCGGGCCTGGTGGGGCTGGAGCGTGACGTGGCCTTCACCCCCGGCATGGCGCGGGCGGCCCGCGCCGCGCTGGCCGCCGGTGCGCCGATCCTCTGCGACGCGCATATGGTCAGCGAGGGCGTGACGCGCGCCCGCCTGCCCGCGGAGAACGCGGTGATCTGCACCCTGCGCGACCCGCGCGTGCCCGATATGGCGCGCGACATGGGCAACACCCGCAGCGCCGCAGCACTTGAGCTGTGGCGGCCGCATCTGGCGGGGGCGGTCGTGGCCATCGGCAATGCGCCTACCGCGCTGTTTCACCTGCTGACCATGCTGGAGGACCCCGCCTGCCCCCGCCCCGCCACGATCATCGGCTGCCCCGTGGGCTTCGTCGGCGCGGCGGAATCGAAGGACGCGCTGATGGCCGCACCGCCCGCGCCGTCGGTCGTCGTGCGCGGCAGGTTGGGCGGATCGGCCATCACCGTCGCCGCGATCAACGCGCTGGCCAGCCGGAGGGAATGATGGGACGCATCATCTGCGCGGGTCTGGGGCCGGGCGATCCGGACCTGATCTCGGTCCGGGCCGACCGGGCGGTGCGCGCCGCGCGCCACGTCGCGTATTTCAGGAAACCCGGCCGTCCCGGTCAGGCGCGGCGCATCGTCCAGGGGATGCTCTCCCCGGATGCGGTCGAATACCCGATGGAATATCCAGTCACGACCGAGATCCCCTTCGATCATCCCGATTACAACGACGCGCTGGCGGGGTTCTATGACCTCTGGGCCGCGCGTCTGGCACAGTTGGCCCAGACCGAGGATGTGGTGGTCCTGTGCGAGGGCGATCCGTTCCTCTATGGCAGCTTCATGCATCTGCAGGTGCGGCTGACCGGACTGGCCGAGGTCGAGGTGATCCCCGGCATTCCCGGCATGGTCGGCTGCTGGAACGCGGTAGGCCAGCCGATGACCTGGGGCGATGACGTGCTGACCGTGCTGATGGGCACCCTGCCCGAGGCGGACCTGATCCGCCACATGCAGGGCAGCGACGCGCTGGTGGTGATGAAGACCGGCCGCAACCTGCCCAAGCTGCGCCGCGCCTTGGCGGCGTCCGGGCGTCTGGCGGATGCCTGGCTGATCGAACGCGGCACCATGCCCGGCCAGCGCATCGCGCCTGTGGCGGAGGTGGCCGATGACGACTGCCCCTATTTCGCCATCCTGCTGGTCCATGGTCATGGACGGCGCCCCATGGCGCGGGTGGCGGAATGACCGGCTGGATCACCGTCGCGGGGCTGGGGCCGGGGTCTGACGCCATGGTGACCCCCGAAGTCGCCGCCGCGCTGGATCAGGCGACGGACGTGATCGGCTATATCCCCTATGTCGCGCGGGTGGCGGCTCGGCCCGGCCTGACCCTGCATGCCAGCGACAACCGTGTGGAGCTGGACCGCGCCCGCCATGCTCTGTCCCTGGCAGCGCAGGGCGCGCGGGTGGTGATCGTCTCGTCGGGCGATCCCGGCGTCTTCGCCATGGCCTCCGCCCTGTTCGAGGCGCTGGAGGCCGAGGGCGCCGACCCCGACATCCGCATCCTGCCCGGCATCACCGCGATGCTGGCGGCGGCGGCGCGGGCAGGCGCTCCTTTGGGCCATGATTTCTGCGCGATCAACCTGTCGGACAACCTCAAACCCATGGCGCTGATCGAACACCGGGTGCGCCACGCGGCGCGGGGTGATTTCGCGATGGCCTTCTACAACCCGCGCTCGGCCAGCCGACCCGCAGGTTTTGCCCGCGTGCTGGAGGTGCTGCGCGAGGAATGCGAACCCGAACGCCTGATGATCTTTGCCCGCGCCGTCACCACGCCTGACGAGGCGCTGCGCGTGGTCACGCTGGAGGAGGCCACGCCCGACATGGCCGACATGCGCACCGTCGTGCTGGTCGGCAACCGCGCCACGCGGCGGGTGGGCCGGTGGGTCTATACCCCCCGGGGGGCAGTCTGATGCAGCCAGTCCAGCGCCTGTTCCGGCGTGTCGACCTGCGGCCGGTCGGGCGCCGCGGGCCGGTCGATCAGCACGACCCGCACGCCCAGATCGCGCGCCGCGTCCAGCTTCGCCCGCGCCCCCGCGCCGCCGCTGTTCTTGGCGACCAGATGGGTGATGCCATGCGCGGCCATCAGCGCCCGGTCGCCCGCGACTGTGAAGGGGCCGCGCGCCAGCACGACCTGCGCGCCGGGCAGGGGCGGCGCACCCGGCGCATCGACCAGCCGCAGCAGCCAGCGATGCGGCAGGGCGGCAAAGGGCGCCAAGGTCTGCTTGCCGATGGCCAGGAACACGCCGGTGGGCGCGCAAGGCAGCGCCGCGACCGCGCCCGCGATGTCGGGAATGCGACTCCAGCCGGGATCGACCGGCCAGGCGGGGCGGCGCAGCATCAGCATCGGCACGCCGCCCGCGCGGCAGGCGGCATCCGCATTGCGGCTGATCTGGGCGGCAAAGGGATGGGTCGCATCAATGACCGCGCCGATGTCCTGGTCCCGCAGGTAGCGCGCCATGCCCTCGACCCCGCCGAAGCCGCCGATCCGCGTGGGCAGGGGCTGGGAGATGGGCGCCTCGGTCCGTCCGGCATAGGAGAAGACCGCCGCGACACCGGCGCGGGCCAGCAGGGCGGCCAGGCGGCTGGCCTCACTCGTGCCGCCCAGCAGCAGGATGCGTCGCATGTCTGACCCTTGGCTGACGATCATCGGGATCACCGAAGATGGACCGGACGGCCTGCCCGGCGCAAGCCTGCGCGCGCTAGAGGCTGCCGAGGTCGTCTTTGGCGGCCCGCGCCACCTGGCCCTGGTGGGGGTGGGCGCGCGGGGGCGGGCCTGGCCGGTGCCCTTCGATCTGGCGCCGCTGCTGGCGCTGCGGGGGCGGCGGGTGGCGGCGCTGGTATCGGGCGATCCCTTCTGGTGCGGGGCGGGGGGCAGCATCGCGGCGGCGCTGGAGCGTCACGAATGGTGCGCCCTGCCCGCGCCGGGGGTGCTGTCGCTGGCGGCGGGCCGGCTTGGCTGGCGGCTGGAAGACACCGCGACCCTGGGCCTGCATGCCGCCCCCTTCGCGCGGCTGCGGCCGCATCTGGTGCGCGGCTGCCGGATCATCGCGACGCTGCGCGATGGCGACGCGCCCGCCGCGCTGGCCCAATGGCTGGTCGGACAGGGCGCGCGGGCTGCGCGGCTGACGGTGCTGGAGCGTCTTGGCGGGCCGTCCGAACGGGTGCGCAGCACGCGCGCCGACGGCTTTGCCCTGACCTGCGCGGCACCGGTGGCGGTGGCCATCGACGGGGCGGATCTGCCGCGTGGCTTTGGCCTGCCTGCGGTGCCGGGGCGGGCGGATGCGCTGTTCACCCATGACGGGCAGATCACCAAATCGCCCATCCGCGCGCTGACACTGGCGGCCCTGGCCCCGCGCGCGCGAGAGGTGCTGTGGGATATCGGCGGCGGTTCGGGATCGGTCGCGGTGGAATGGGCGCTGGCCGGGGGCCGCGCCGTGACGGTGGAGCCGCGCGCCGACCGCATCGCCACCATCCGCGCCAATCTGGACGCCTTCGGCCTGGGGGGGCGGGTCACGGTGATCGAAGGCTCGGCCCCCGAGGCGCTGCCGCCCGGCGCCCCTGATGCGGTCTTTGTCGGCGGCGGCGCGTCGCAGGCGCTGCTGGAGGCGCTGTGGGCCCGCCTGCCCCCCGGCGCGCGGCTGGTCACCAATGCTGTGACGCTGGAGACGGAATCGCTGCTGGCCCGCTGGCACGCCGATCACGGCGGCCGCCTGCTGCGCATCGACATCGCCGAGGCCGCGCCCCTGGGCCGGATGCGCGGCTGGACCCCCGCCCGCCCGATCGTGCAATGGAGCGTCACATGCGCATCGCCGGAATAGGCTGCCGCCCGGGCACCCCCCTGCCCGCCCTGCTGGCCGCGCTGGAGGCCGCGGGCGGCGCCGACGCGCTGGCCACCATTCCCGAACGCGCGCCCGAGCTGCGCCCCTTGGCGCGGGCCCGCACCCTGCCCCTGCACCTGGTCGCGGTGGCAGGCGTCGCCACACCCACGCAATCCGCCCGCATCCTGGCCGCCTTCGGCACCGGATCGGTGGCCGAGGCCGCCGCCCTTGCGGCGGGCGGCCGCCTGACCCATCCGCGCCGGACCTTCGGTCCCGTCACCATCGCGATCGCAGAGGTTCCATGACCGTCCATTTCATCGGCGCAGGCCCCGGCGCGCCCGACCTGATCACCCTGCGCGGCCGCGACCTGATCGCGGCCTGCCCGGTCTGCCTCTATGCCGGGTCGCTGGTGCCTGCCGCGCTGCTCTCCCATTGCCCGCCCGGCGCGCGGATCGTGAACACCGCGCCCCTGTCGCTGGACCGGATCATGGAGGAGATCGCCGCCGCCCATGCGGCGGGCCAGGACGTGGCGAGGCTGCATTCCGGCGATCTGTCGGTCTGGTCCGCGATGGGGGAACAGATCCGAAGGTTGCGAGCGCTGGACATCCCCTTCGACGTGACGCCGGGCGTGCCGTCATTCGCCGCCGCCGCCGCCGCGCTGCAGACCGAACTGACCCTGCCGGGCCTTGCGCAATCCGTGGTTCTGACCCGGACGCCGGGGCGCGCATCCTCGATGCCCGGGGGCGAGACGCTGGCGGCCTTCGCCGCGACCGGAGCGACGCTGGCGATCCATCTGTCGATCCACGCGCTGGAGCAGGTGGTGGCCGATCTGACCCCGCATTACGGCCCCGACTGCCCGGTGGCGGTGGTTTGGCGGGCCAGCTGGCCGGACCAGCGGGTGATCCGCGCGACCCTGGCAACGGTAGACGCGCAGGGCATCGACCGCACCGCGCTGATCCTGGTCGGCCCCGCGCTGGCGGGCGAGGGGTTCGAGGACAGCCGCCTTTACGCCGCCGATTATGACCGCCGCTATCGCCCCGTGGGCGACGCGCCGAGGTTTCCGGAATGACCCCGGGTCTGATGATATCCGCCCCCGCATCGGGGACGGGCAAGACGATGCTGATGCTGGGCCTGCTGACCGCGTTGCGCCGGCAGGGACTCACGGTGCAGCCCTTCAAGTCGGGGCCGGATTACATCGATCCGGGGTTCCACCTGGCGGCCTCGGGGCGAGCCAGCTTCAACCTGGATGCCTGGGCGATGGAGCCGGGGCGGCTGATCGCCCATGCGACCGGCCAACCGCCCGCCGATCTGGTCCTGGCCGAGGGGTCGATGGGCCTGTTCGACGGGGTGGCGACCGCGGGGGAAACCGGCATCGGCTCCAGCGCGGAAATCGCCCAGATGATGGGTTGGCCCGTGGTGCTGATCCTGGACGTGGGCGGACAGGCGCAATCGGCGGCGGCCACGGCGCGGGGCTTTGCCACGCTGCGCCCCGATCTGCCCTTTGCGGGGGTGGTGCTGAACCGCGTGGCCTCGCCGCGCCACGACCGGCTGATCCGCGAGGGGATGGATCAGGCGGGCATCCGCGTGCTGGGCAGCCTGCCGCGTCAGGGCAACATCACCCTGCCTGAACGCCATCTGGGTCTGATTCAGGCCGAGGAGACGGCGGGACTGCAGGCCATCCTGGACCATGCGGGCGAGTTCATCGCCGCGCATTGCGACCTGGAGGCGATCATCGCCGCCGCCGCCCATCGTGCCCTGCCCGAGGCCCCCGCGCCCCGACCGCTGACGCCGCCGGGGGGACGGATCGCGCTGGCCCGCGACGCGGCCTTCAGCTTCGTCTATCCGCATGTGCTGGAGGCCTGGCGGCGGGCCGGGGCCACGATCCTGCCCTTTTCGCCGCTGGCGGATGAGGGGCCGGATGACGGCGCCGATTGCTGCTGGCTGCCGGGCGGATACCCGGAGTTGCACGCGCCCCGGCTGGCCGCCTGCAACGGCTTCCGCACGGCCATGCACCGCTTTGCGGCGACGCGGCCGGTGCATGGGGAATGCGGCGGCTATATGGCGCTTGGGGCGGGGCTGGTCGATGCCGATGGGCTGCGCCACCCGATGCTGGGCCTGCTGGGGCTGGAGACCAGCTATGCCAAGCGCCGGATGCATCTGGGATACCGCCGAGCCGAGCCGCTGACCGCTCTGCCGGGGCTGGGGCGGGTGGCGCTGCGCGGGCATGAATTCCACTATGCCACGGTCCTGTCCCAGCCCGACGCGCCCCTGGCCCGCGTGACCGACGCGACCGGCGCCGAGGTCCCCGAGACCGGCAGCCGCCGCGATCAGGTCACCGGCACCTTCTTTCACCTGATCGCCCCAGCCTCGGCTTGACGCGGACGGGGCGATCACGTCTAGGTGATGGCACTGCATGGTGCCCGTCAGACGCTCAGCGTCGGGCTTCATCGGGAACGGGGAAGGGCGGACCCAATCGCGGCGCCCCAAGCCCCGGCCGCCCCCGCGACTGTATGCGGAGAGCGCGCGTCACCCATGGCCACTGGAGCGATCCGGGAAGGCCGACGCCGCGCCACGACCCGCGAGCCAGGAGACCGGCCATGTCAGCCAACCCCATGCCGTCGGGTGGACGGCCGAAGGAGTGTGACATGCATATCGAGGAAGGCGTCGTCACCGGCGCCAAGATCATCCTGAGCCATGCGACCGCAGCCGCGGCGGGGCTCTATACCCTGAAGCTGGCGGCCGGGGCGCTGCGCGCGCAGGGCGCGGCATCGCTGGCCGCGCGGGCGGGCCTGGCCACGGCCGCGACGCTGTTGTTCTTCGAGGTCCTGCCGACCTGGCCCGTGGGCGTGTCCGAGGTGCACCTGATCCTCGGCTCGACCCTGTTCCTGATCCTGGGGGCCGCGCCCGCGGCGATCGGGCTGGCGCTTGGCCTGCTGATCCAGGGGCTGGTCTTCGCGCCCTTCGATCTGCCGCAATACGGGATGAACGTGACGACGCTGCTGGTGCCGCTGTTCGCGCTGCAGGCGGTGGCGCGGCGGATCATCGCGCCGGGCACGGCCTATGTGGACCTGCGCTATGGCCAGGCGCTGGCGCTGTCGGCGGCCTATCAGGGCGGCATCGTGGTCTGGGTTGCATTTTGGGCCTTCTATGGCCAGGGGGCCGAGGCGCTGCCCGGCATCCTGTCCTTCGGCGCGGCCTATATGCTGGTCCTGGCGCTGGAGCCGCTGGTCGATCTGGCGGTGCTGGCAGGCGCCAAGGCCGCGCGCGGCCTGCGCGGCAGCGGGCTGGTCACGCCGCGGCTCTACGCATGATCGAGCTGGTGCTGATCGGGGCGGGCACCGGCCATCCCGACCACCTGACCCTGCAGGGCGTCCGCGCCCTGCAGGAGGCCGACCTGGTCCTGATCCCCCGCAAGGGCGCGGGCAAGGAGGACCTAGCCCATCTGCGCCACGCGATGCTGGCCCGCCACCGCCCCGACGGCGCGGTTGCCCATGTCGACCTGCCCCGCCGCGACCCGTCCCTGCCCTATCTGGACGGGGTCGAGGCCTGGCACGACGCCATCGCCGCGGCCTGGGCGCAGGCCGTGGACCTGCCGCAGGGCGGCACGGTGGCGATGCTGGTCTGGGGCGATCCGTCGCTCTATGACAGCAGCCTGCGGATCGCGGCGCGGCTGGATTGGCGGCCGCGGGTGATCCCCGGCATCACGGCGATCCAGGCGCTGTGCGCGGCCCATGCCATCCCCCTGAACGCCCTTGGCGGAGAGGTCCGCATCACCACCGGCCGCCAGCTGCGCGAAGGCGGCTGGCCCCCAGACTGCGACCGCGCAGTGGTGATGCTGGACGGCGGCTGCGCCTTCGCGACGCTGCCGCCAGAGGGGCTGGAGATCTGGTGGGGCGCCTATCTGGGCATGCCCCAAGAGCGCCTGGACCACGGCCCCCTGGCCGAGGCCGCCCCCCGCATCGAGGCCACCCGCACCGCCGCCCGCGCCGCCCATGGCTGGATCATGGACTGCTACCTGCTGGCGCGCTCGGCCTGAGCTTCGGGAGCCGCTGCGCTGGCAGGCACGGGCAACGAGCCGCCGCGTTCACCTCGGAGCTTGGGGCGGGGGTGCTGATAGAAGGACCCCGCCGGATCAGCGAGAGGGGGAAGAGGGCGCTGCTGAAGGAGATGATTAAGCGGAGTGGGGTATAAGGGGTTGGCGTGGTTTCGTCTAGGTCATGTTGACAAATGGCGGAGCCAGAGCCTGATGCAGGCGACGTCGACGAAGCCGAGGAAGCTTTCGGCGGTTTTGTCGTAGCGGGTTGCCAGGCGGCGGCTGTTTTTCAGCTTGTTGAAGCAGCGCTCGACCATGTTGCGCAGGGTATAGATGGTCATGTCGACAGCCTTGCGCACCCTTCGGTTCTTTCGCATCGGTATCATGGGCAGGGCGTTGCGGCTCTCGATGTCTTCCCGAATTTTATCAGAGTCATAGCCCCTGTCGGCGACCAGAACGGCGGGCTGTGGAAGATTGTCGGCCATCACCAGATCGTAGCCGGTGTAATCGGACTCTTGCCCCGGCGTGATCTCGGTCCTCATCGGGAGGCCTGCGCCGTTGACCCTGAGATGGATCTTGGTCGAGAACCCACCTCTCGAACGGCCAAGAGCCTCTTTCGGAGTCCCCCTTTTGCGCCCGCCGCATGATGGTGCGCGCGGATCACAGTGCTATCAACCATCTGGAGCTTGTCTGGCGCGATCTCAGCGTGGTTCAGCGCATCCAGGATATCCTCCCACAGTCCCGCCAAAGTCCAGCGGCGGAACTGACGGTAGACCGAGGACCACTTGCCAAACTCTTCGGGCAGATCACGCCATGGCGCACCAGTCCTTGCGATCCAGAAAATTCCATCGAGAACAAGACGATGGTTCGCGGGTTTCCGCCCGTTAGCGTGCCGGACGGCACGAATGAAGCCTTCGAAGAAGGTCCACTCATCGTCGGATATCAGGTTGCGTGCCAAGTTCATCTCCCACGTAGAGATGAGCTTGAATCATACGACGACTGCCAGAGGAATCCCTTTTGTCAACACGACCTACTACATACTTGAGCGGATGGCAGGCTGGTCGCAAAGGTTGATTAAGGACAGTAAAGAATTTGCTGACAAGCTGCGTGCCACAATCAGCTTCCTGCGAATCGATCACCCTGTTTGCCAACACAGTCCGGCTGTAGAAAGGGTGGCGAGGGCTTGGAGTCTCACAGACGGTCTAGCCGCACTTTCGTTCATTCGGAACAAACTCGTCCATCAAGACCAGAACTATGTGCCGGATGCCGTTGAACTGTACGAGGCTTGGTTGCTTATGCAGTGGCTGGTAGAGGTTTTCGTTTTCGCGATCATTGGCCATAGCGGCGAGTTTCGCGATCGGCGAGCCTATCAAGGTAAACGTGAAACGTGTACCGTCAGCTTCGCCGGAATGAAGTCCGGCGAAGCTGATTGATAAAATGCTATGCGCTGACTATCTAAGCTTGCAACGACCTCACCCCGACTTCCCCCTCCTCGCGCGACTTGATCGCAGCCACGGCGGCGATGCTGCCCGCGGCCGTGGTGAAATAGGGGATCTTGTCATAGAGGGCGACGGCGCGGATATCGCGGCTGTCGGCGATGGCCTGGGCGCCTTCGGTCGTGTTCAGGACCATCGCGATCTCGCCGTTCTTCAGACGGTCGACGATGTTCGGGCGCCCCTCGTAGACCTTGTTCACGCGGGTCGAGGCCACGCCCTCGGCATCCAAGAAATCCGCCGTGCCAGAGGTCGCGACCAGCGTGAAGCCCATTGCCACCAGATCGCGCGCGGCCTGGGCCAGAGCGGGCGTCTTGTCGGCATCCTTGACCGACAGGAACACGCGGCCCTCGGTCGGCAGGGCGGTGCCAGCACCCATCTGCGCCTTGAGGAAGGCGCGCGCGAAGTTGCGGTCCCAGCCCATGACCTCTCCGGTCGAGCGCATCTCGGGGCCCAAGAGCGTGTCAACGCCGGGGAAGCGGGCGAAGGGCAGCACCGCCTCCTTGACCGAGAACCAAGGCGTGATCGGATCGGCCAGCGTCATCGGATCGGCAAAGGGCAGGTCGTCCTCGGGGCCGACGCCTTCGGGATAGGGGGCACGGGCGGGGAAGTTCGACATGGGCTCACCCGCCATCAGCCGCGCGGCGATCGAGGCGATGGCGCTGTCGGTGGCCTTGGCGACGAAGGGCACGGTGCGGCTGGCGCGCGGGTTTACCTCCAGCACGAAGATCTCTCCGTCCTTCAGGGCGAACTGTACGTTCATCAGGCCGCGGACCTTCAGCGCGCGGGCCATAGCCTCGGTCTGGGTCTTCAGCTCGGCGATGGTCGCGGCGTCCAGCGTATGCGGCGGCAGCGAACAGGCGCTGTCGCCCGAATGGACGCCCGCCTCCTCGATATGTTCCATAATGCCAGCGACATGGACGGTCTCGCCATCCGACAGGGCGTCGACATCGACCTCGATCGCGCCGGACAGATAGCTGTCCAGCAGGACCGGGCTCTTGCCCGACACGGTCACGGCCTCCGAGATGTAGCGCCGCAGATGGTCCATGTCGCGCACGATCTCCATCGCGCGGCCGCCCAGAACATAGGAAGGGCGGATGACCAGCGGGAAGCCGATGCGTTCCGCGATCTCGATCGCCTGCGCGTCGCTGCTGGCGATACCGTTGATCGGCTGCTTGAGGCCCAGATCGTTCAGCAGCTTCTGGAACCGCTCGCGGTCCTCGGCCAGATCGATGGCGTCGGGGGTGGTGCCCAGGATCGGGATCCCCTCCTCCTCCAGCGCATTGGCCAGCTTCAGGGGCGTCTGACCGCCGAACTGGACGATGACGCCGTGCAGGGTGCCGTTCTGCTGTTCGGTATGCAGGATCTCCAGCACATGTTCGAAGGTCAGCGGCTCGAAATAGAGGCGGTCCGAGGTGTCGTAATCGGTGCTGACCGTCTCGGGGTTGCAGTTGACCATGATCGTCTCATAACCGGCATCGGTCAGCGCGAAACAGGCATGGCAGCAGCAATAGTCGAACTCGATCCCCTGGCCGATGCGGTTCGGACCGCCGCCCAGGATGACGACCTTCTTGGCGTCGGTCGGGCGGGATTCGCATTCCACGTCGCCCATCGCGGGGGCCTCGTAGGTCGAATACATATAGGGGGTCTGGGCCTCGAACTCGGCCGCGCAGGTGTCGATGCGCTTGAAGACCGGGCGGATGTCCAAGGCGCGGCGGGCGCGGCGGATCTCGCCCTCGTCGCGCTTGGTCAGATGCGCCAGGCGAGCATCGGTGAAGCCCATCATCTTGACGCGGCGCAGGCCGTCCTCGTCCGTGGGCAGGCCGTTTTCGCGGATCTGGTGTTCGGCGTCGACGATCTCGCGGATGCGGGCCAGGAACCAGGGGTCGAAGCGGGTGACGCGGTTGATCTCGTCATCGGTCAGGCCGAAGCGCATCGCCTCGGCAATGACGCGGATGCGGTCGGGGGTGGGCCTGGACAGGGCGGCGATGACGGCGGGTTTGCCCTGATCGGCGGCGCCCTCGATGGCGATCTCGTCCAGGCCGGTCAGGCCGTTCTCCATCGAGGCCAGGGCCTTTTGCAGCGATTCATGGAAGCTGCGGCCGATGGCCATGACCTCGCCCACAGATTTCATCGCCGTGGTCAGCTCGGGCTTGGAGCCGGGGAATTTCTCGAAGGCAAAACGCGGGATCTTGGTCACGACATAGTCGATGCTGGGCTCGAAGCTGGCGGGCGTCACGCGGGTGATGTCATTGTCCAGCTCGTCCAGCGTATAGCCCACGGCCAGCTTCGCGGCGATCTTGGCGATGGGGAAGCCCGTGGCCTTCGAGGCCAGCGCCGAGCTGCGCGACACACGGGGGTTCATCTCGATCACGACCATGCGGCCATCGGCGGGGTTCACCGCCCATTGCACGTTGGATCCGCCGGTCTCGACGCCGATCTCGCGCAGGACGGCGATGCTGGCGGTGCGCATGATCTGGTATTCGCGGTCGGTCAGGGTCAGGGCGGGGGCGACGGTCATGCTGTCGCCGGTATGCACCCCCATCGGATCGATGTTCTCGATGGCACAGACGATGATGGCGTTGTCGTTGCGGTCCCGCACGACCTCCATCTCGTATTCCTTCCAGCCCAGAAGGGATTCGTCGATCAGCACCTGCGCCATGGGCGAGGCGTCCAGGCCCGACCGCACGATGCGTTCATAATCGTCGCGGTTATAGGCTACGCCGCCGCCGGTGCCGCCCAGGGTGAAGGCGGGGCGGATGATGGCGGGCAGGCCGATCTCCTCCAGCGCGTCCATCGCCTGCTGGACGCCCGCATTGATGTCGTATTTGCCGCTGGCCAGCTTGGGGGCGGCGACGATGGTGGCCTTGGGGTTTTCCAGCCCGATGCGGTCCATCGCCTCGCGGAACAGCTTGCGGTCCTCGGCCATCTCGATGGCGCTGCGCTGCGCGCCGATCAGCTCGACCCCGTAGCGGTTCAGCGCGCCGCTGTCGGCCAAGGCAAGCGCGGTGTTCAGCCCGGTCTGCCCGCCCATGGTGGGCAGCAGCGCGTCGGGGCGTTCCTTGGCGATGATCTTCTCGACGATCTCGGGGGTGATCGGCTCGATATAGGTCGCGTCGGCCATTTCCGGGTCGGTCATGATCGTCGCGGGGTTCGAGTTCACCAGGATGACCCGGTAACCTTCCTCGCGCAGGGCCTTGCAGGCCTGGGCGCCGGAATAGTCGAACTCGCAGGCCTGCCCGATGACGATGGGGCCTGCGCCGATGATCAGGATTGACTTGATATCGGTTCTCTTCGGCATGGCGGCCCCCGGTTCTGCTGGATGTGCGCAAATCGACCGGGGTTATAGCCAGCCACCGCCGGGGCGCAAGGTGCCGCGGCGGGATTAGTTGCCGTCGCGTCCACCCTGAAGCAGCGTCAGCGCCGCGCTGTAGCGGTTCGCGACCGGCGCATCGACCAGCTGGGACCGCACCATGAAGGTCTGGACCAGGCGCTCCATGTTCTCGGGCTTGGCCATTTCCTTGAAATCGGAACTGCCCAGCAGGCGCTTGGCGGCCTTGGTGTATTCCTCCAGCTGACGGTCCACGGGCAGGCGGCCATAGCTTTCGCTGAAGCCAAAGGCGCCTTGGAAGACCTTGCGCAGGGGCTGGTTGCCGATCACCTCGAACCACAAGGTGCGTTCCGAGGATTCGCGCCCCGCGAATTCCTGAAGGTCGCGGCGGGCGTTCAGGGCCAGGCGCAGGTTCTCGTCGGATTCCCCGATGCGGCGTTCGAATTCGCGCTGCACGAAATTCGTGCTGACGGTTTCGGCCAGGTTGGCAGCGGGCTTGTCCGCGCCATAGCCGAAGGCCTCGGCCAGGCGCAGATAGCGCTTGTCGGCCAACCGGTTCACCAGCGAGGACTTGTCCGAGATATCGGATTCCAGGACCTTCTGGATGAAGGCCTTGTTCGCGATGTCCCCCTCCAGCCCGAAGGCCGACAGGGCGGTGCTGAGCAGGCGGTAATCCTTGACCAGCTCCTCGGCCTTGGTGACGCGGTCGATGTTGTCGCGGAAATAGGCGGTGGAGCGCTGGACCACCGGGTCGCGGGCCACGGTCTCGATCTGGCGGGCCTCGGTGCGCTGGACGATCTTCCAGCCCAGCAGGCCCGTGGCGCCGACGCTGATGGGGATCGTCACGGCGTCACCCCCTGGCCGAGGCGAACAGCCGGGATTCGCGCGGGATCAGGTCGCGCAGCTTCCGCATCGCCTGGTAGAAGTTCGATTCGACCACCGCGGCCGTGGAATCGGCCAGCAGCAGGCGGCTGTCTCGGTCATCGAAGACCTGGCTCAGCTGTTCGATGGCCAGCAGCAGCTGGCGCCGCCCCTCCTCGGGTTCGGCATCGCCCGCCAGGATGAGCTGCGCGATATAGAGCGCACGGGTCACCGGCGTGCGGGCGCTGTCGGGATGGATGGCGTCGCGCAGGCGCAGCACGTTCACGTTCGGGGTCTTGATCGCGATCTTGGTGCGACGGTCGCCATTTTCGATGACGGCGCCGTTGATCAGGACGCGCTCGTTCGGGGCCAGCTTGAGGACCAGGCCGCTCATGCGCCGACATCCCCGCGCAGGCCGCGCATGACGGTCATGTTGATATCGATCAGCGGATCGGTCTGGGCATTGCCCGCCATCACGGCCTGGCCGTGGCGGATCGCGAAACCGGCCAGCGAGATCAGTCCCGCCCTGGTTTCGTCGGGAAGGGCGTTGCCGGGCTGCGCCAGATCGGCGGCCAGCAGCGTCCAGAGTTCGGAATTCTTGTGCACCGCCTGGATGGTGTCGGGATTGTCCGCGCGGCGGGGCGCTTGGCGCATCATCCGGGTCACGCGCGAAAAGATGTCGTATTCCGCGTCGCGCGCCGTGCGCAGGGTGGATGACTGATAACCATGACTGGTCAATTGCGTAACCGCATTCAAGATCGTATTCCCGTTCTGGAGTGATCATGGGGTGGCGGGCGCCCCCCAGGGGCGCCCGCCGGTTTCATCAGCGGAAGAGCGACATGACCGCCGAGGGACCCTGGTTGGCGATCGACAGCGCCTGGATGCCCAGCTGCTGCTGCGTCTGCAGCGCCTGGAGGCGGGCCGAGGCTTCCTCCATGTCGGCATCCACCAGCGAGCCGATGCCCGACTTCAGCGAGTCGGCCAGCTTGCCCACGAAGTTGGATTGGTCGGTAATGCGCTTGCCGGCCGAACCCAGATCGGCCGCGCCCTGAACCGCGATGTCGATCAGTTCCTCGATCTCCTCGATAGCGGTTTCGGCGGTAGCGCGGTCCGTGATCGCAGTAAGACCTGCGACGTCCAGACCGGCCTCGAAATCGACCGAGTCAACTTCGATATTTGCGGCACCGGTGGCCACGGTTCCATTCGTGCGGTCCAACGAGCCCAGAACCGTAAAAGCGGTGTTGGTGCCGGTCGGGTTAGTCTTGAGCAGATTGACGCCGTTCAGCTGCGTCGCCTCGATGATCGCGGTGATCTGCTCGACCTTCTTGGCGATGTCGGTCTGGATTTTCCCAAAATCGGCGGCATCGTTCGCGCCGCCGATGGCCAGGTTCTTCATTTCCTTCAGCAGATCGGTGATCTGTTCGGCCCCCGCGCGGGCGGTGCCCACGACGGCATCGGCCACGTTCAGGTTGGACTGGATGGTCTTGAAGCCCGACTGGTCGGTTTCCATGACCTTCGAGATCGCCCAGACCGCGGCGTTGTCCTTGGCGTTCGCGATGCTTTTGCCGGTCGCGATGTCGCTCTGGGTTTTACCCAGCTGCGAGTTGATGCTTTTCAGGGTCTGCAGCGCGACCATGGCGCTGTTGTTGGTCAGGATGCTGGTCATGATATCTGTCCTTGGATGGTGCTTTGCACCGAGGTTGCATCAAAGGCCTTCTGACCGATCGGGCATCTGCCCTGCGCCGTTTTTGGCATGTCACCGTTCTATCCGCCGGTGATTTACAACTAGTGAACTCGCCCCCTTCCTCCAAACAAAGCTTCCGTCGGATTTTACTAAAACCGCTGCGGCGCGTCGGCCTGGGTGGCCGTCACCATGCGCCGCCCCAGGGAATCGTAGGTCTGCAGGCTGCGGGCGGCCTGCAGGATACCGCGCACCTGATCGGCCGCCTGCTGCGCGCCCGTCAGCGAGGCCTGGGCCAGCAGGCGCAGTTCCTCCAACCGGGCCTCCAGCCCGTCGCGCAGGGCGGGGTCGATGCCGCGCCGGGCGGCCGCGGCCACCAGCACGTCGATCCCCGCCAGCGCACCCTGCGCATCCCCCGACAACAGCGCCGCGCGGACCTGGTCCATGGCCTTGACGACGGGGCGGCTCATGCGCGGACCCCCAGCATCGCGGCGAATCCCAGATCCACCTGACGGGCCAGGATCGCGGCATGTTCGCGGGTCAGGAAGCTGGCGAACTGCTCCTCGCCCGCGCCGCCCGAGAACGCGCCCTCCGAGGCCTGGGGCCCGCAATATTTCAACATCTCTTCCAGGAAGACCTGTTCCAGCTGGTCGGCCAGCTGTCGCGTCATCGGGGTCGGGCCGGCCGCGGCCGGAATCGCGTCGATCTGCATCATGTTCCCATCTGGTTCGAGGATGGGTCGAAAATATGGGGCAGCGGTAAATAATTGGTAAGGAGTTCCGGATAATGAGGAAAAAACCGCAAGGGGTGGCCATGACCGAGATTCCGACGACCCAGATCCCCGCCTTCCGTCCCGACATGCCCCTGCCGCCCGGGATGATGCCGCTGCCGACCGGCGATTCGGGTTTTGCGGCGCTGACCGGGCTGATCGCCGCCTGGCCCGCCCCCGCCCCCGTTTCAGACCCCGCGCCCGAGGGTGCCGCCCCCCTGTCCCAGGCCGATGCCTTGGCCCAGTGGCTGGACGACCAGGGCGGGGTGACCGCCCAGCTCGACGGCGGCCTGATCGATCCGGCCATCGCCGCGCTGGACGCAGCCCTGCCGCAGCTGCCCGAGGCCCTGCCCGTGCTGACCGAGGAGGCGGTCTTCATGCCGCCCTCGGAACCGGACCAGCCCGATGCCCCCGTCGCCCGGCCCGAGGCCACCCTCCGCAATCAGCCCACGCCGCCGGAGGACGATGCCGCGCCGCAGATGTCTGCACCGCCCGCTCCCACCCCCGAGGCCGTCCCGGTCCCCCGCCCTGCCGACGATCTGCCGAAGCCGGCGCCCGCCGCGGCGGTCCAGCATTACGATGCCCGGCCTGCGCCCTCTCGGCCGCGCCGGCACCCGCCGCCGCTCCGGCCCTGCAGGACCGCCGCCCCATGGCCGAGCCGCACCAGCCCGTGCAGGCGGCGGACGCCCCCGAGGATCAGCCGCGGGCGCAACCGCTCGACCCTCGGACGGATTCCCGCAGCACGGAGGCGCGGCCCATGCCCGCCCCTGCCGAACAGCCCGCCCCCGCACCCGCGGGCCCCGAGGCCGCAGCCCTGCGCATGCCCGATGCGCCCGACATGACCGCGCCTGCGCGCACGGCCCCCGCATCGGCGGCGGCCATGCCCGATCAGCCCCGCCCGGTCGTCCAGCAGGTCGCCGAGGCTTTGGTCACCTCGCGCGCGGACCGGACCGAGCTCGCCCTGTCCCCGGAGGAGCTGGGGCGCCTGCGCGTCGTCTTCACCGGCCCGGACCGGACGCATGTGACGATCTGGGCCGAACGCCCCGAGACGCTGGACCTGGTGCGGCGCAATGCCGACCTGCTGGCCCAGCAGCTGGCCGATGCCGGGATCGGCGGCGGCAGCATGGAATTCCGCCGCGACGACCGCCCCGAGGGCTGGGGCATGCAGGCCCGTGACACGGGCACGGACGGCGACGGGGCCGCCCCCGCCCCCACCGAATCGCTGCGGCTGAGCCCGCGGGTCCTCAGCGACCGCCGGCTGGACATCAGGATCTGACAAGGAAACACCCCCATGGTCGATGCCATCACCTCTGCCACGACGACGACGCAGCCCCGCCCGGCGGGATTTTCCGGCGCCAGCGCGGGCGCCGATTTCCAGACCTTCCTGACCATGCTGACCGCGCAGCTGAAGAACCAGGACCCGCTGAACCCGATGGAGAGCACGGATTTCGCGATCCAGCTGGCCACCTTCGCGGGCGTCGAACAGCAGGCGCTGAGCAACCGGTTCCTGGAACAGATGGTCGGCCAGTCCGGCGGCGGCGGCATCGCCGGCTGGATCGGCAAGGAGGCGCGGACCACCGCCCCCGTCTGGTTCGGCGACCGGGCGGTGACGCTGGACGTCGCCCCCCATGCCTTGGCCGACAGCGTCCAGCTTGTCACCCGCGACGCCAATGGCCGCGAGATCACGCGCGAGGAGATCGGCCCCGGATCGGGCCAGGTCGACTGGATGGGCCGGACCGAGGATGGCGGCACTCTGCACCAGGGGGCCTATAGCTTCACTCTGGAAAGCCGCCGCGCGGGCGAGCTGATCGCCGAGACCCGCGTGCCTGCCTATGCCCGGATCGTCGAGGCGCAGTTCGACTCAGCCGGCGGGCGGGTGGTCTTCGAGGGCGGCGGATCGGCCCCCGCGGGCGAGGTGACGGCCCTGCGCGACCCGGCCTAGTCGCGCAGACGCCAGCCGGTCGCGAAGATCCAGCGGATGACGCCGAGGCAGACCACCACCATCACCCCCACCGCCAGCAGCGACACGCCGACCGGCACATCGGCCAGCCCGAAGAAGGACCAGCGCACCCCGGAGATCAGGTAGAGCACCGGGTTTAGCTTGGCGACCCCCTCCCAGAAGGGGGGCAGCATGCTGGCGGAATAGAAGGCCCCGCCCAAAAACACCAAGGGCATGATGACCATCATCGGAACGATCTGCAGCTGCTCGAAGGATTTGGCCCACAGCCCGATGATGAAGCCCAGCAGGCTGAACCCCACCGCAGACAGGACCAGAAAGGCGATCATCCAGAACGGATGCAGGATATGGACCCCCACGAAGGCGAAGCTCGTCAGCAGGATCACCAGCGCGATCAGCAGCGCCTTGGCGGCCGCGGCCCCCACGAAGCCCATCGTGACCTCGATCCAGCCCACCGGCGAGACGAGGTATTCATAGATCGTGCCGCTGAATTTCGGGAAATAGATCCCGAAGCTGGCATTGCTGACCGATTGCTGCAGCACCGTCAGCATCATCAGCCCCGGCACGATGAAGGCGCCATAGGCCACCCCCTCGACCGATTCGATGCGCCCGCCTATGGCCGCGCCGAAGACCACGAAATACAGCACCGTGGACAGGACCGGCGATGCCAGCGACTGCCAGATGGTGCGGAAGAACCGCATCATCTCGTGATGAAAGATCGCCCAGACCCCGCGCCAGTTGATGCTCATGCCGCCTCCTCCGAGACCAGGGACAAAAACACGTCCTCGAGGCTGGATTGCCGGGTCGAGACGTCGCGCACCGTGACCCCGCGCGCCGCCAGATCGCCCAGCAGCCGCGCGATGCCCGTGCGTTCGGCCCGCGTGTCGTAATCATAGCTGAGGCTGCGCCCGTCATCCGACAGGACCAGCCCCCGCCCGGCCAGATCCTCCGGCACCCGGTCCAGCGGGCGGTCCAGATGCACGACCAGGGTCTTCTTGCCGAATTCGCCCATCAGCTCGGATGTGGGGCGCACCAGCAGCAGGTTGCCCTTGGCGATGACGCCGATGCGGTCGGCCATCTCCTCGGCCTCCTCCAGGTAATGGGTGGTCAGGATGATGGTCACCCCCTCGCGGCGAAGATCGCCCACCACCTGCCACATCTCGCGGCGCAGGGCCACGTCCACCCCGGCGGTGGGTTCGTCCAAGAACAGCACCTTGGGTTCATGCGACAGGGCCTTGGCGATCAGCACCCGGCGCTTCATGCCGCCCGACAATTCGCGCGTGGCCGCGTCGCGCTTGTCCCACAGCGCCAGCGCCCGCAGGATGCGTTCGACATAGGCCTCGTCGGGCGGCATGCCGTAAAGCCCGCGGGTGAAGCGCACGCAGTTGATGACCTTCTCGAAGGGTTCCAGTGCGATCTCCTGGGGGACCAGGCCGATCAGGCGGCGCGCGGCGCGCCAATCGGTGCGGATGTCGTGCCCGCCCACCCGGACCGTGCCATCCGTCGGCGTCACCAGCCCGCAGATGATCGAGATCAGCGTCGTCTTGCCCGCCCCGTTCGGGCCCAGAAGGGCGATGATCTCGCCCTCGTCGATGGACAGGGTGACGTCGTCCAGCGCCTTGGTGCCGCTGCCATAGGCCTTGGACAGTCGGTCGATCTCGATGATGGCGGGCATGGGCCTCTCCGGTTTGGGGTGCCGGGCCGGGGGCCCGGTTGGGCAGATAGGGCGCCGGCGGGGCGATTGCCAGTGGCGCGCGGCGATATCGGTCAGGCCAGGCGGCCGCGGCTCATGTGGCGCTTGCGGCCGAAGCCCGGGGCGCGCGCGACGGCGAAGCCCGCATCCTGCAGCGCCCGGCGCACATGGCCCGCGGCGGTATAGGTGGCGAAACTGCCGCCCGGCGCGGTATGGGAACCGACCTGCGCCATGACATCCGCGCCCCACATCTGCGGGTTCTTGGCGGGCGAGAACCCGTCCAGGAACCAGGCATCCGCCCGGTCCCGCCACGCGGGCAGTGTCGCGCGCACATCCCCCAGGACCAGCGTCAGGCTGACCCGGCCCAAGGTGATCACCCCCCGCCCCCAGCCCGCCCGCAGCTGCGCCGACAGATCGGCCAGCGCCGGAAAGGCCGCATGGGCCCGGGCCAGCTGCGGCACGGTCATCGGAAAGGCCTCGAAGCTGGTCATGCGCACCGGGACCTGCGCCACCTGCGCCAAGGCCAGCGCGTTCAGCCCGGTGCCGAAGCCCAGCTCGGCCACGTGAAACCCGGGCACCAGCCGCGCGGGCAGGTCATTGCCGGCCAGAAAGACATGGCGCGTCTCCTCCAGCCCGCCGGCCAGGCTGAAATAGGGGTCGTCGAAGTCGCGCGAGACCGGCACGCCGCCCTCGCGCCAATCCAGCGCAGGCTCGTCTTCCGGGGCGGGATGGGCTAGGTCGGACATGGGCGCGACTTTCGGGGGTGGGCTGCGATTTGGCAAGGGTGATCCATGTGGCGGGGGCGGGGGTCTTCGGGCTGGCCGCGGCCTGGGCGCTGACGCGGCGCGGCGCGGCGGTGCGGGTCTTCGAGGCGCGGACCATCGGCGCAGGCTCCTCGGGCGGCCATGTCGGCGCGCTCGCCCCGCATGCGCCCGACCCGTGGAACCCCAAGAAGGCGCTGCAACTGACCAGCCTGCTGGCCGCGCCCGATTTCTGGCCCGGGGTCGAGGCCGCATCCGGCCTGCCCACCGGCTATGCCCGCACCGGGCGCCTCCAGCCCGTCCCCGACGCGCGCATGGCCGAACATCTGCCCGAACGCATCGCGGCGGCGGCCCGGCACTGGCCCGCCGGGATGGGCATGACCCTGACCCGCGACCCCCAAGGCCCGCTGATCCCGCCCAGCCCGACGGGGCTGTGGCTGCATGACGGGCTGACCGCCCGGCTGAACCCGCGCGCAGCCCTGGCCGCGCTGGCCCAGGCCCTGCGCCAGGCCGGCGTCCCGATCACCGAAGACACCCCCGCCCCGCAGGACCACGCGCCCACCCTCTGGGCCACCGGCACCCCGGGGCTCGAGGCGCTGAACACCGCGCTCGACCGCCGCATAGGCCAAGGCGTCAAGGGCCAGTCGCTGCTCCTCGCCCATGCCGTGCCGGACAGCCCGCAGATCTTCGCCGATGGGCTGCACATCGTCCCCCATGCGGACGGCACCACGGCCATCGGCTCGACATCCGAAAACGCGTGGGACCATCCCGATCCCGACCATCAGGCCGATGACCTGCTGGCCCGCGCCATCACCCTCTGCCCCGCCCTGGCCACGGCGCCCGTCCTCGACATCTGGGCCGGCCTGCGCCCCCGCGCCCGATCGCGCGCGCCGATCCTGGCCCCCTGGCCCGGCCGCCCCGGCCACCTGATCGCCAATGGCGGCTTCAAGATCGGCTTCGGCATGGCCCCGCTGATCGCCGATCTGGCCGCCCGGATCATGCTCGACGACCACCAGGACATCCCCGACCTCTTCGCCCTGCCCTGACGCCTCTCCGTTGCCGAAATACCCCGGGGGGAGTCCGCAAGGACGGGGGGCAGCGCCCCCCTTCCCCGCTTGCCACCCGCTCCCGCCCTGCGCACACTCCCCCAAACAGCCGGAGCCCGCCATGACCCGCCTCGACCACGCCTTCACCGCCATCGACGCCGCCAACGCCCAGGACCCCAACCTCCAGGACGGCCAGCCCGCCAACCTCCTCTACGGCCAGCGGATGACGGCAGAACAGCAGCGACTGTTCCCCGACGCCGACGACGTTCTGCGCATCGCCTGCCGCGGCCAGCATGTCGAACGCTGGCTGCTGCCGCGGGCCGCCTATCCGATGAACCGCCCCGGCTATTTGGCCTGGCGCCAGGAACAGGGCCGCCGTCACGCGGACCGCATCGCGGGCATCATGGCCGATGCGGGCTATGACGACGATGACATCGACCGCGCCCGAAAGATGCTGACGAAACAGGGCATCAAGCGCGACCCCCAGGTGCAGGCGCTGGAGGATGTGATCTGCTTCACCTTCATCCGCTGGTATCTGGGCGATTTCATGGCCGAACAGCCCGACCACAAGATCCCCCGCATCATCGAGAAGACCGCCCGCAAGATGTCGGCCGAGGCCCGCGCCCGCGCCCTGGCCGAATTCCCCATGCCCGACGCCTTGGCGCAGTATTTCCACGAGGCCGACCAGCCCCGCACCCTGTCGCGCGCCGTCATCGTCTCGCATGGCCAGCCTGGCGACCCCGCCCCCCAGCAGGCCGCCATCGAGGCCCTGGCCGCCCAGGTCGCGGCCCACGCCCCGGGCGTCGAGGTCCTGGGCGCGACGCTTGCCGATCCCGACGCCCTGCCCCGGACCTGCCGCAGCGACTGTATCATCTATCCGATGTTCATGGCCGAGGGCTGGTTCACCGGGATCGAGCTGCCCCGCCGCCTGGCCCAGGCCGGCGCGCCCGGCGCGCATATCATGCGCCCCTTCGGCACCGATCCCGGCCTCGACGCGCTGGTCGTCGAAAAGGCGCGACAGGCGGCCGATGCCCAGGGCTGGGCGCTGTCCGACACGACGCTGCTGCTGTCCGCGCACGGCTCGCAGCGCGGGCAGGCCAGCCATGACATCACCATGGCGCTGGCCGCCCGCATCGCGCCGCATTTCGCCCACGTGGTCGCAGGCTTCGTCGAACAGGAGCCCTTCATCGCCGACGCCGCCCGCGGCCTCGACCGCGCCATCAGCCTGCCGCTCTTCGCCCTGCGCGCCGAGCATGTGACCGACGACCTGCCGCAGGCGCTGGATCAGGCGGGCTTCACCGGCCCGCGCCTGGACCCGGTGGGCCTCGCGCCCGAAGTGCCCGCGATGATCGCAGCCTCCATCGCCAGAGAAGTTTCAAGCTTGAAATGATTTCGGACCCGTGCCAGCCTGCATCGCAGGAGGTGGCACGGGATGAAGATTCTCTGTCTGGGCGGCGGGCCTGCGGGCCTCTATTTCGCGATCTCGATGAAGCTGCGCGATCCGTCGCATGACGTGACAGTGCTGGAGCGCAACAATGCGGGCGACACCTTCGGATGGGGCGTGGTGCTGTCCGACGACGCCCTGTTGCGGCTGGAACGCAACGACCCGCCCTCGGCGCAGGCGATCCGCGACCACTTCATCTATTGGGACGACATCGCGGTGGTCCGCGACGGGCACCGCCAGGTCTCGGGCGGGCACGGCTTCGCCGGGATCGGGCGGCGGCAGCTGCTGATCCTGCTGCAGGAGCGCGCGCGCGAACTGGGCGTGGACCTGCAATTCCAGACCGAGTTCCAGACCGCCGAAACCTATCGCCGCGACTATGATCTGGTCGTGGCCTGCGACGGGCTGAACAGCCGCGTCCGCACTGAGTATGCGGACGTGTTCCGCCCCGACATCGACATGCGCCGCTGCAAGTTCGTCTGGCTGGGCACCAAGCAGAAATTCGACGACGCCTTCACCTTCATCTTCGAAAAGACGCCGCAGGGCTGGCTCTGGGCGCATGTCTATTCCTACGATGCCGACACTGCGACCTTCATCGTGGAATGCGCCCAAGACACCTGGGACGCGATGGGCTTCGAAGGCATGTCCAAGGAGCAGATCGTCGAGACCTGCCGCAACGTCTTCAAGGACCATCTGGGCGGGCACGAGCTGATGTCGAACGCCGCCCACCTGCGCGGCTCGGCCGTCTGGATGAACTTTCCCCGCGTCATCTGCGACCGCTGGTATCATGAGAACGTCGTGCTGATGGGCGATGCGGCGGCCACGGGGCATTTCTCGATCGGGTCGGGCACGCGGCTGGCGCTCGACAGCGCCATCGCGCTGGCCGACTATCTGCACTCCGAACCCGACCTGCCCCGCGCCTTCGAACGCTATCAGGAGGAACGGCGCGTCGAGGTGCTGCGCCTGCAATCGGCGGCCCGCAACAGCCTGGAATGGTTCGAGGAGGTCGAGCGTTACCTGGACCTGGACCCGATCCAGTTCACCTATTCCCTGCTGACCCGCAGCCAGCGCATCGGCCACGAAAACCTGCGCCTGCGCGACCCGGATTGGGTGCGCGAGGCCGAGGACTGGTTCCAACGGCAGGCCGGCGGCCAGCCGGGCCGCGCGCCGATCTTCGCGCCCTTCCGCCTGCGCGACATGGCGCTGAAGAACCGCATCGTGGTCTCGCCCATGGCGCAGTACAAGGCGCGCGAAGGCTGCCCGACCGACTGGCACCTGGTCCATTACGGCGAACGCGCCAAGGGCGGCGCGGGCCTGGTCTTCACCGAGATGACCTGCGTCAGCCCCGAAGGCCGCATCACGCCGGGCTGTCCTGGCCTCTACGCGCCCGAGCATCAGGCGGCCTGGCGGCGGATCACCGATTTCGTCCATGCCGAGACGGATGCCAGGATCTGCTGTCAGATCGGCCATTCCGGCCGCAAGGGCTCCACCCGCATCGGGTGGGAGGGGATGGACCAGCCCCTTGAGGACGGCAACTGGCCGATCATGGCGGCCTCCGCCCTGCCCTGGTCCGAGGGCAATGCCGTCCCGCAGGAGATGACCCGCGCCGACATGGAGGCGGTGACCGAACAGTTCGTGGCCGCGACCCGCATGGCCGATGCGGCGGGCTTTGACATGATCGAGCTGCATGCGGCGCATGGCTATCTGCTGTCGGGCTTCCTGTCGCCGGTGTCGAACCGGCGCACGGATGACTATGGCGGCAGCCTGGAGAACCGCCTGCGCTGGCCGCTGGAGGTCTTCGCCGCCATGCGCGCCGTCTGGCCCCAGGACAGGCCCATGTCGGTGCGCATCTCGGCCACGGACTGGACCGAGGATGGCGTGACGCCGGACGAATCGGTCGCCATCGCGCGGGCCTTCCATGCGGCGGGGGCGGATATCATCGACGTTTCGGCCGGTCAGACGACGCCCGAGGCGCGGCCCGTCTATGGGCGGATGTTCCAGACGCCGTTCTCGGACCGCATCCGCAACCAGGCGGGGCTGGCAACGATGGCGGTGGGCAACATCACCGATGCCGATCAGGCCAACGGCATCCTGATGGCGGGGCGCGCCGATCTGGTGGCCATCGGGCGGCCGCATCTGGCCGACCCCTATTGGACGCTGCATGCGGCGACGGCCCTGGGCGATCCGGCGGACTGGCCCCTGCCCTATCACGCGAGCCGCGATCAGGCGCGCCGCCTGGCCGCGAAACAGGCCGAGGAGATCCGCGCATGACCCGCATCCTGATCACCGGCGGCGGCAGCGGCACCGGCGCCGACATGGCCCGCGCCTTTGCGGCCCAAGGCCATGAGGTCGTCATCACCGGCCGCGATGCGGCGAAACTGGGGGCGGTGGCGGGGGGCCTGATCCGCGCCGTGCCGGGCGATGTCAGCGACGAGGATCAGGTCCGCGCGGTCTTTGACGCGGCCGGTCCCTGTCAGGTCGTCATCGCCAATGCGGGCATCGCCGAGGCCGCGCCCTTCGGCAAGGTCACGATGGAGCATTGGCACCGCATCATCGCGGTGAACCTGACCGGGGTGTTCCTGACCTTCCGCCAGGCGCTGGCGCAGATGGGACCGGGGGGGCGAATGATCGCCATCTGCTCGATCACCGGGGTGCGCGGGGCGGCCTATGCGGCGCCCTATGCGGCCAGCAAGCATGGGGTGATGGGCCTCGTGCGGTCGCTGGCGCTGGAGGTCGCGAAGAAGGACATCACCGTCAACGCGATCTGCCCCGGCTATCTGGATACCGAGATGACGCGGCGCAGCATCGCCAACATCATGGACAAGACCGGCCGCGACCATGATGCGGCGGTGGCCGCGCTGGCGGGCAAGAACCCGCAGGCGCGGCTGATCGCGCCCTCCGAGGTCACGGCGACCGCTTTGTGGCTGGCTTCCCCCGCGGCGGCCAGCGCGAACGGCCAGGCCATCGTCCTGGACGGGGGCGAGAGCGCATGACCGACCTGTCCAAGCGGCGGCTGAAGACCTGGATCCGCCTTCTGGGCGTGACGCGGGGGGCCGAGAACCACCTGCGCGACTATCTGCGCCGCGCGCATGGCACGACCCTGCCCCGGTTCGACGTGATGGCGGCCTTGTGGCGCAGGCGCGACGGCGTGACCATGTCCGAGCTGTCGCGCCTGCTGCTGGTGTCGAACGGCAATGCCACGGCGGTCGTCGACCGGCTGGAGGCCGATGGCCTGGTTCGCCGCGAGGCCGAGGATGGCGACCGCCGCCGCATCCGCGTGCGCCTGACGCCCGAAGGCCTGGAGGCGTTCGAGATCATGGCCTTGGGCCATGAGGCCGAGGTCGACGCGATCCTGAGCCGATTGTCCGAAACCGATCTGGAGGCGCTGCGCGACATCCTGTCCCGCGCCGGGAGGCCCGAATGAACCCCGTCCCCATGGCCGATCTGGCACCCGAGCATTTTCTGTGGGAGGTCACGGACCGCATCGCGGTGATCCGCCTGAACCGCCCCGAGCGCAAGAACCCCCTGACCTTCGACAGCTATGCCGAACTGGGCGCCTGCTTCCGGATGCTCGCCCATGCGTCGGACGTGGATGTGGTTGTGCTGGCGTCGAATGGCGGGAATTTCTGCTCGGGCGGCGACGTGCATGAGATCATCGGCCCGCTGGTCGGGATGGAGATGCCGCAGCTCTTGGCCTTCACCCGCATGACGGGGGAGTTGGTGCGCGCGATGATCCATTGCGGCAAGCCGGTGATCGCCGCGGTCGAGGGGGTCTGTGTCGGCGCGGGCGCGATCATGGCCATGGCCAGCGACCTGCGGCTGGCGGCGCCCTCGGCCAAGGCCGCGTTCCTCTTCACCAAGGTTGGGCTTGCGGGCTGCGACATGGGCGCCTGCGCGATGCTGCCGCGGATCGTGGGCCAGGGGCGGGCGGCGGAACTGCTGTATACGGGCCGCGTGCTGCGCGCCGAGGAGGGCGAGCGGTGGGGGTTCTGGAACAGCCTGCATGACGACGTCTTTGCCGCCGCGATGGAGTTGGCGCGGGCGATCGCGGCGGGGCCTGTCTGGGCGCATGGCATCACCAAGACGCAGCTGCTGCAGGAATGGACCATGGGTCTGGATCAGGCGATCGAGGCCGAGGCGCAGGCCCAGGCCATCTGCATGACGACGCGCGATTTCGAGCGGGCCTATCGGGCCTTCGTCGCCAGACAGACGCCGGTCTTCGAGGGCAACTGATTTTTTGGGTATTTGGGCAACAGAGAAGATGGACCGCAGCTTTCTGGACTGGCCGTTCCTCGAGGATCGGCATCGGGTGCTGGCCGAAGGGCTGGAGGATTGGGCGGCAGGTGCGCTGCCCGTGGATCACGGCGACGTGGACGGAGCCTGCCGGGGGCTGGTGCGGGCGTTGGGGGACGGCGGCTGGCTGGCGCATTCGGGGGGCGAGGCGCTGGACGTGCGCGCGCTGTGCCTGATCCGCGAGACGCTGGCGCGCCATGACGGGTTGGCGGATTTCGCCTTCGCCATGCAGGGGCTGGGCATGGGGGCGGTGACGCTGTTCGGCAGCGGGCCGCAGCGGGCGTGGCTGGAGCGGACGCGGGCGGGGCAGGCGATTTCGGGCTTTGCGCTGACCGAGCCTGCCTCGGGGTCGGACGTCGCGCGCCTGGCGACCACCGCGCGGCGGGACGGCGACGGGTGGGTTCTGGACGGGGAGAAGACCTATATCTCCAACGGCGGGATCGCGGATGTTTATGTGATCGTCGCGCGGACCGGAGAGGGTGAGGGCGCGCGGGGGCTGTCGGCATTTCTGCTGCAAGCGGAAACGCCGGGGCTGGAGGTGGTCGGGCGCATCGACGTGATGGCCCCCCATCCGCTGGCGCATCTGCGGCTGACCGGGGTGCGGCTGCCGGGGGAGGCGCTGATCGGGCAGCCGGGTCAGGGCTTCCGCATCGCCATGACGGTGCTGGATCATTTCCGGCCTACGGTGGGGGCCGCGGCCCTGGGCTTCGCGCGCCGGGCGCTGGACGAGGCGCTGGCGCGGGTGCGGTCGCGCCGGATCCATGGCGCGCCGATGGCCGAGCTGCAGATGGTCCAGGGGCATCTGGCCGACATGGCGCTGAAGATCGACGCCGCCGCCCTGCTGATCTATCGGGCGGCCTGGGCCAAGGACCACGGTGCGCCCCGCATCACGCGCGAGGCGGCGATGGCCAAGCTCTATGCCACCGAGGTCGCGCAGGAGGTCATCGACCAAGCCGTGCAGCTGCATGGCGGCGACGGCGTGCGCACCGGCAGCGTGGTCGAGAGCCTGTACCGCGAGATCCGCGCGTTGCGCATCTATGAGGGGGCCAGCGACGTGCAACGCGTCGTCATCGCCCGCAGCATCCTGGAGGGCGCATGACCTATTCCCGCACCATTCCCATCGAATTCTGCCACTGCGACCCGGCGGGGATCGTCTTCTATCCCCGCTATGCGGAGATGGTGAACCACATGGTGGAGAACTTCTTTCTGGAGGTCGTGGGGCATGGCTTCGGGCCGATGATGGCGGCCGGTCAGGGCATGCCCACCGTCGCGCTGGAGATGGCCTTCCGCAAGCCCGCGCGCCTTGGCGACCGGCTGGACTGGACGCTGGTGGTCGAGCATCTGGGCCGGACCAGCGCGCGCTTCCTGGTGCGCGGCGAGGACCGGGTCGAGGCGCGGACCACGGTGGTCTGGATGGACCGCGACTTCACCCCGTCCCCCTGGCCGGACGCCATGCGACAGACACTGGAGGCGCATCATGCATGAACCCCTGCATCCGGCGACGTGGAAGCGCGCCTCGGGCTATTCCAACGGGGTGATGGCGCGGGGGCGGATGATCTTTACCGGCGGGCTGGTGGGCTGGGACGCGGATCAGGTCTTTCAGACCGACGATTTCGCGGGACAGGTCCGGCAGGTGCTGGAGAACATCGTGGCGGTCCTGGCCGAGGGCGGCGCGGGGCCCGAGCATCTGGTGCGGCTGACCTGGTATGTCACCGACAAGCACGAATATCTGGGCGCGCTGCGCGATGTGGGGGCGGCCTATCGCGACGTGATCGGGCGGCATTACCCGGCCATGGCGCTGGTGCAGGTCGTGGCGCTGGTCGAGGACCGCGCCAAGGTCGAGATCGAGGCCACCGCCGTGGTGCCGGAATAGGGGGACGTCATGCTGGGACCAAGCGGGCACGAGGACAGCTTCACGCGCGACAACCTGCCCCCGCCGGAGGCCTGGCCGCGGATCGACCTGTCCGGATACGACTATCCCGACTGGCTGAACGCGGGGGCGGAGCTGACCGACCGCATGGTCGATCGCGGCTTTGGCGACCGGGTGGCGCTGGTCGGCAACGGGCGGGCCCGGACCTACAAGGAGCTGTCGGACTGGACCAACCGGCTGGCCCATGCGCTGGTCGCGGATTACGGGCTGCGGCCGGGCAACAGGGTGCTGATCCGGTCGGCCAACAACCCCGCGACGGTCGCCTGCTGGCTGGCCGCGACCAAGGCGGGGGCGGTGGTGGTGAACACCATGCCCATGCTGCGCGCCAAGGAGCTGTCCCAGATCATCGACAAGGCGCGGGTGACCCATGCGCTGTGCGACACGCGGCTGATGGATGAGCTGGTGGCGGCGGCCAGGGGTTCGACGCTGACGACGGTCGTTGGCTTCGACGGCACCGCGAACCATGACGCGGAGCTGGACCGCGCGGCGCTGACCAAGCCCGTGCGCTTCGAGGCGGTGCGGACCGGGCGCGATGACGTGGCGCTGCTGGGGATGACCTCGGGGTCGACGGGCGAGCCCAAGGCCACGATGCATTTCCACCGCGACCTCTTGATCATCGCCGACGGCTATGCGCGCGAGGTGCTGGGGGTGACGCCCGACGATGTCTTCGTGGGGTCGCCGCCCTTGGCGTTCACCTTCGGGCTGGGCGGGCTGGCGGTGTTTCCGCTGCGCTTTGGGGCCAGCGCGGTGCTGTTGGAGGATGCCTCGCCCCCGAACATGATCGAGATCATCGAACGCCACCGCGCCACGATCTGCGTGACCGCGCCCACGGCGTACCGGGTGATGCTGCGCGCGATGGATCAGGGGGCGGACCTGTCCAGCCTGCGCGTGGCGATTAGCGCCGGAGAGACCCTGCCCGCCCCCATCTGGCAGGATTGGCACGACCGCACGGGCAAGCCGATGCTGGACGGGATCGGCGCGACCGAGATGCTGCACATCTTCCTGACCAACCGGCTGGATGACAGCCATCCGGGCTGCACCGGGCGGCCGGTGCAGGGATACCGCGCCCGGATCGTAGACGATGCGGGACAGGAGGTGCCGCGCGGAGAGATGGGGCGGTTGGCAGTAATCGGGCCCACGGGCTGCCGCTATCTGAACGATGCACGGCAGGCGGAGTATGTGCAGGGCGGCTGGAACCTGACCGGCGACACCTTCTGGCAGGACGATGACGGGCGGTTCCATTTCGCGGCGCGCTGCGACGACATCATCGTGTCGGCGGGCTACAACATTGCGGGGCCGGATGTGGAGGCCGCGCTGCTGGCGCATCCCGACGTGCTGGAATGCGCGGTGATCGGCGCGCCGGACGTCGAACGCGGCCAGATCGTCGAGGCGCATGTGGTGCTGGCCCCCGGCGTCGCGCCCGATACCGCGACCGCGGAGCGGTTGCAGCGTCATGTGAAGGATGCGATCGCGCCCTTCAAATATCCCCGCCGGGTGGTCTTCTGCGAGGCCCTGCCCAAGACCCAGACCGGCAAGATCCAGAGGTTCAGGCTGAAGCAATGAGTATCGACCCTGCACAGGAAGGCGCGCGCATGTCCTTCGACGGGCGCATGTCCTATGGCGATTACCTGGGGCTGGACCGGCTGTTGACGGCACAGCACCCGCTGTCGGATGCGCATGACGAGATGCTGTTCATCATCCAGCACCAGACCTCCGAGCTGTGGATGAAGCTGGCGCTGCTGGAGATGGGGGCGGCGCGCGAGCGGATCGCCGAGGGCGATCTGCGCCCGGCGTTCAAGATGCTGACCCGCGTGGCGCGGATCATGGAGCAGCTGAATTCGGCCTGGGACGTGCTGCGCACCATGACGCCGTCGGAATATTCGACCTTTCGCCCCGCGCTGGCCGAAAGCAGCGGGTTTCAGTCGCATCAATACCGGATGATCGAATTCGTCGCGGGCAACCGCAACATGGCGATGATCGCGCCCCATGCGCATCGGCCCGACCTGGCGGATGCGCTGCGGGCCGAGGCCGCGCGACCGTCGCTCTATGACGAGGTTCTGGGGCGGCTGCGGGCGGCGGGGTTCGACGTGGCGGCGCGCCCGGCGCTGGACGCACCCCATGCGCCGGATGCGGCGGCGCGGGCGGCCTGGGCCGAGGTCTATCGCGATCCGGGGCGGTATTGGGAGCTCTATGAGCTGGCCGAAAAGCTGGTCGATTTCGAGGATTATTTCCGCCGCTGGCGGTTCAATCATGTGACGACGGTGGAGCGGATCATCGGCTTCAAGCGCGGATCGGGGGGCACCTCGGGGGTGACCTATCTGCGGCGGATGCTGGACGTGGTGCTGTTCCCGGACCTGTGGGAGCTGCGGACCGCGCTGTGAGGAAGGGGGCGGACGGCCGCGCCTGACCGGCCCTGACGGGCCGGGGTCGCGGCCGTCGGTGGCGCCCGGACCTGCGGTCCGGGCGCGGTCGCCCTGTCCCTTCAGGCGTCGGGGGCGTGATAGGCGTAGCGGCCTGCCGCGGTGAAGCCCAGGCCCGCATAGACGGCCTGCGCGGGGCCGTTCGCCTCGGCCACGGCCAGGGCGATGCGCGTGGCGCCGTGATCGCGGGCCCAGAAGGCGGCCTGGCGCATCATCCAGCCGGCCAGGCCTTGGCGGCGATAGGCGGGCAGGACCTCGACGGCATGGATCATCGCGACGGGGCCGTGGATGGCCACGAAGCCCGCCCCGGCGGCCCGGTCGCGGATGCGGCCCAGCAGCGCGGCCTTGGGGTGGGGCGCGCTGTCGAACACGACCTGACGGGCGGGGGTGATGCCGCCCGCGGCCCAGATCTGGCGCTGGATCGCCAAGGGCGGCCAGATGGCGAAAGCGGTGACGGGCGGCAGGGCGCGGTCGGTCAGCGCCTCCATCGGCGCCTCCATGACCATGGTGGGGGTATGGGCGCGCATGCCGCGGGCGCGAAGGGCGCCGATCAGCGCGGCATCGTCGCCCCAGACCCGGAACAGCGGCGGCTGGCCCCATGCGGCATGCTGCGCGCAGGCGGCGTCGATATCGGCATCCGTCCACGGCCCGACCGCCACGGCCGAGCTGACACGCTCGCCCGCCCCCGCGCCGCGCCCGACCAAGAAGCCGCCGCAGCGGATGGTCTGCGATGCGGGCCAGGTCGCCTCGAAGGCCGCGGCCAGGGCGGGGTCGGGCCTCACAGCCCGATGCGCGTGCGCAGCGCGGCCATGGCCTGATCGACGCGGGCGGCATCAAGGCCCCGCACGACCAGGTTCGTGCCCCAGCCCGTATCGTCGCGGAAGGGATAGGATCCAAGCGACAGGTCGGCATAATCGGCGGCGATGGCCTTCAGATCCTCGGCCACCTCGCTTTCGCCGCGGCGCACCTCGACGGTCAGCGACCGGACCGGGCGGCCCACGGGCAGCTGCGGGATCAGCCAGGCGACCATGGCGCGGAAGACCTCGGGGACGCCCGCCATCACATGGGTCGCGCCAATGGAAAAGCCGGGCGCGGCCGAGACGGCATTGTCGATCAGCGTGGCACCCACGGGGATGCGGGCCATGCGCAGGCGGTTCTCGTTCAGTTCGACCCCCATGCGGTCGCAGCGGTCGGCCAGCAGGGCGCGGGCGGTGGCGTGGACCTCGACCGTGGTGCCATGGGCTGCGGCCACGGCATCGGCGGTGATGTCGTCATGGGTGGGCCCGATCCCGCCCGAGGTGAACAGCAGATCGCAGCTGCCCCCCAAGGTCCCGTCCAGCGCCCGGATCGCCCCCACGATATGGTCGTGATCGTCCGAGACGACGCGGATCTCGCGCAGGTCGATGCCGGTGGCGGTCAGCACCTGGGCCAGGTGATGGGCGTTTCCCTCGCGGGTGCGGCCCGACAGGATCTCGTCGCCGATGACCAGGATGGCGGCTGTGGGGTTGTCGGACTGCATGGGGCTCTCCCTTGGGTGTGGCGCCTCATCTATGCCCGCCGGCGGGGCTGGAACAAGTGGGCGCGCGCCTCTATCTAGGGCGGCAGACAGAAAGGATCAGCGATGGACGAAGGCCGTATCACGAAAGAGGGCATCCGCCTGCACATGCCGGGCGATTTCGCCGGAATGCGAGCGGCCGGGGCCGTGGCGGCGCGGATCCTGGACGAGGTGGGACCGATGGTCGCGCCCGGCGTCACGACCGGCGCGCTGGACGATTTCATCCGCGACCGGGTGGCCGAACTGGGCGCGACCTCGGCCACGATCGGCTATCGCGGATATCAGCATGCCAGCTGCATCAGCGTCAACCACGTGGTCTGCCACGGCATCCCGGGCGACAAGGTGCTGAAGGATGGCGACATCCTGAACATTGACGTGACGGTGATCGTGGATGGTTGGTTCGGCGATACCAGCCGCATGTATGTCGCGGGCCGCGCGCCGCTCAAGGCGCAGCGCCTGCTGCAGGTGACCCATGACGCGCTGATGAAGGGGATCGAGGCCGTGCGCCCCGGCGCGACCTTCGGCGATATCGGCGCCGCGATCCAGACCTATGCCGAGGATCGGCGCATGTCGGTGGTGCGCGACTTCTGCGGCCACGGCATCGGGCGGGTGTTCCACGCGCCGCCGAACGTCCTGCATTTCGGCCGCCCCGGAAAGGGCGCCGTGCTGGAGGAGGGCATGTTCTTCACCATCGAGCCGATGATCAACCTCGGCCGCCCGGAAACCAAGGTCCTGGCCGATGACTGGACGGCGGTGACGCGGGACAAGTCGCTGTCGGCCCAGTTCGAACATTCGATCGGCGTGACCGCCGACGGATGCGAGATCTTCACCCCCTCGGACCGGTTCTTCCCCGACCTGTCCTGACAGGGACCGGCGCCCGGGGGGGCCGGGGGGTGGGAACCCCCCGGCCGTCGCGGGACGCAATTCAGGCGTGGCCGGCCTCGCCCGACAGCAGGGACGGGTCGATCCCTTGAATGCGCAGCGCGCGCTGCCACTTGTCGTCATGGCTGGCATCGAAGATCAGCTCATCCGCGCCCTCGCCCGTCAGCCAGCCATTGGCCAGCATCTCGCCCTCCAGCTGGCCCGGCCCCCATCCGGCATAGCCCAGGGCCAGCACCGCCGGGTCGGGCCCCTGCCCCTGGGCCAGCTCCATCAGGATGTCGCGGGTCGTGGTCATCGCCAGGGCCTGGCCGATGCGCAGCCGCCCCTCCGGGTCCTCGCCATGGGCGGCGACGCGGTGCAGCACAAATCCGCGCCCCGGCTCGACCGGGCCGCCGAAGCGCACCTCGATCCGGCGCGCGTCATCCGCCGCCTCGATGCCCAGCTGGTCCAGCAGCTCGTCAAAGCCGATCTCGGGCAGGGGCCGGTTCAGCACCAGGCCCATCGCCCCCTCGTCGGAATGGGCGCAGACCAGCACGACCGACCGCTCGAACCGGGGGTCGGCCATGCCGGGCATGGCGATCAGGATCTTGCCGGTCAGGTTCTGCGGGGGGCCGTCCAGTCCGGTCTGCGGGGTGGGTGTCATCGTCGCTCCTTTTCTGAAAAGATCGTGTGCCGGGGGCCATGTTGCAAGCCTTGCGCGGATTTGTGACTTCCCCCCCGGCGGCGCCCCCCGCTATGGCTGGGCCATGACCCATCCGAACCGCCTCTCCGCGCCCCTGATCGCCGCCCTGATCCTGCCCTTGCCCGCGCTGGCCGATCTGCCGCCGGGGCTGGCCTCGGCGCGGCTGCTGCCGGGCTGGACCGGTGATGACGGCGGGCGCATCGCCGCGCTGGAGCTGGTGCTGGAGCCCGGCTGGAAGACCTATTGGCGCAGCCCCGGCGATACCGGCCTGCCGCCGCATTTCGCGTGGGAGGGGTCGGCGAACCTGGATCACGCCCGGCTGCACTGGCCCGCCCCGCAGGCGATCCGGTCCGGCGCGGTGCTGGAGATGGGCTATCACGACCGCCTGGTCCTGCCCTTCACCGCCCTGCCCGCCGATCCCGACCAGCCCATCGACCTGGCGCTGCAGGTCAGCCTGGGGCTGTGCGAATCCATCTGCGTGCCCGCCCATCTGGACCTCGTCGCCCCGCCCCCGGCCCCGCAGCCCGACCCCGCCATCCTGGAGGCCCTGGCCTTGGAGCCGCAGCGGCTGGAGGATGGGCCCGCCTGCACCATCGCCCCCATCGCCGACGGGATGCAGGTCACCATGACCCTGCCCGTCCCCCAGGTGACGCTGGCCGCGATCGAGCTGGACGACCGCCCCGAGATCTGGGTCTCGGGCGCGGAGATCCATCCCGGCCCGGACGGTCCGGTGGCCCGGGTGGACATGGTTGGCCCCGAAGGCGGCCCCTTCGATCTGGACCCGCAGGCCCTGCGGCTGACGGTGATCGCCGAGGACGGGGCCACGGAACAGTCAGGCTGCGCGGACTGAACGTCCCAGGATCAGCCCCGCCACGACCAGGATCGCCGCCAGCAGGGCGGCGAAGACCGCCAGCGCCGCCCCCGCCGATGCCGCCACCGGCAGCCATGCGGGCAGCGCCAGCCCCATCGCCGGGGCCAGCGTCACCGGCCCCATCACGACCAGCATCGCCACCCCCGCGGCCAAGGCCACCCCCTGCATCGGACGACGGATGCGCCCCTTGCGCAGGCTGCGGCGAAAGGCCCGGCGCGCCCGGCCCAGATCCGACCCCACCGCCAGCACGGCGGGCACCACGATCAGCACCAGCACCATCCCGAAGGCCAGCCCGAAGGCCAGCGTCACCACCGTCGGCATCAGGAACAGCGCCTGCGACGACCGTTCATAGAGCAGCGGCGTCAGCCCCAGCACCGTCGTCGCCGTGGTCAGCAGCACCGGCCGGAACCGGTCGGCCACCGCATCCATGATCGCCGGGCGCAGCCCGCGCGTGCGGGCATAATCATCCACGGTCGAGATCAGCACGATGGAATCGTTGATGATGATCCCCGACATGCCGATCAGGCCGACGACGGAAAACAGGCTCATCGGCAGGCCCCAGGCCGCATGGCCCCAGACCGCCCCGATGATGCCGAAGGGGATGACCGACATCACCACCAAGGGCCGCGACCAGCTGGCGAAGATCCAGGCCAGCACCATGTAGATCCCGGTCAGGGCCAGCGCGAAGCCCGTCAGCGCCTCGCCCAGGAATTCGCGTTCCTGCTGGGCGAGGCCCGTCTCCTCATAGGTGATGCCGAATTCGGCGGCGATCTGGGGCAGCAGGCGGGTCTGCAGATCGGCGGTGATCGCCGCCGCCCGCGCCGGATCATCGCCCGATATGTCGCCGGTGACCGTGATCACCCGCTCGCCGTTCTCGCGCCGCACGACCGAGAACCCGGCCTCGGACGACACGGTCACGATATCGGCCAAGGGCACCCAGGTGCCGGACGGGCTGCGCATCAGCATCCGGTCCAGGAAATCGTCGCGGCGGTCATCCTCGTCCAGGCGGACGGTGACGGCGCCGGTGCGGGGGCCTTCGGGCCAGGTCGCGGCCTCGATCCCGCCCAACCGCTGGCGCAGGTCGCGGGCCAGCGCGTCGGTGGTGAAGCCCAGGGCCTCGCCTTGGGGCGTCAGGCGCAGGGCCTGTTCGTCCTTGTCGTAATCCAGGCTGTCCTCCAGCGCCGAGACCTCGGGCGCCTCGGCCAGCCGGGCCTTCAGCGCCTCGGCGGCGGCCTTCAGCTGCTGCGCCCCCGCCCCCGACATCCGGACCGAGATCGCATCGCCCCCCGGCCCCGACCGCCCCCCACGAAAGCTGACCGTCTCCAGCCGCGGATCGGCGGGCATCGCCTCCTGCAGGGCCGACACGAATTCAAAGCTGGAATAGGGGCGGAAATCCGGGTCGATCAGCTCGATCTGGATGGCGCCCAGCAGGTCGGCATCCTTGGTCTCGGCCCCCGGCAGGGGGCGCCCGGCATTGCCGCCGACCTGGGCCAGGACATGGGTCACCGGGTTGATGCCGTATTCGTCCTGGTATCGCGCGGCGACGCCCGCCACGGCGTCCTGGACCAGCCCCATAACGCGCAGCGTATCCGCGCGGTCCGCACCCTCCAGCATGGCGACATTGCCGGTCACGCTGCCCTGTTCGGGCGCGTCGAAGAACCGCCACGGCACCGCCCCCGTCATCAGCTGGACCGAGGCCCATGAAAACGCCACCATCAGCAGCGCCAGCACCGGATAGCGCGCGACCAGCACCAGCCGCGTCAGCGGCCGCAGCACGCGCGCCACGAAGCGGTCCAGCATCCGGTTCACCACGATCGAGGGCCGGTCATACCAGGCATCCCGCGCCCGATGCGCCAAGGCATGGGCCATGTGATTGGGCAGGATCAGGAAACATTCCACCAGCGAGGCCGCCAGCACCAGGATCACCGTCAGCGGGATGTCGGCCACCATCGTGCCGAAGCGCCCGCCGATCAGGACCAGCCCGCCGAAGGCGATGATCGTGGTCAGGGTCGATGCGATGACCGGGGATGCCATGCGGGCGGCGGCGCGCTCGGCGGCGACCTTGGGGGGCTCGCCCAGCTTGCGGGCGCGGAAATCGGCGTGTTCGCCCACCACGATCGCGTCGTCGACGATGATCCCCAAGGTCAGGATCAGCGCGAACAGCGAGATCATGTTCAGCGTCATCCCCGCCGCATACATCAGCGCCACCGCCGCCAGCAGCGCCGCCGGGATCCCCGCCGCGACCCAGATCGCCGTGCGCGCGTTCAGGAACAGGAACAGCAGCCCCACCACCAGCGCCAGCCCCAGGATCGCATTGTCCAGAAGCAGCGCCAGCCGGGCCGAGATCTGTTCGGCCCGCGTGCGCACCAGTTCCGCCGTGACCCCCTGCGGCAGCGAGGGCGTCATCTGGGCCACCGCCTCCTCGACCTCGCGCTGCAGGCCGATCGCATCGCCCGAGGCGCTGCGCTGGACGGATATCACCAGCGCCGGGTCGGTGCCGCTGAAATAGGCCACGCCCCGGTCGATGCCTGTATCGCTGATCCGCGCCACGTCTGACAGGGTCAGCAGGCTGCCATCGGGCTGGGCGCGCAGGACCAGCGCGCCGATCTCGGCCGGGCTGCGGGCCTGGCCGCCGGTCCGCACGCGCGAGGTGCCGGAGGCCACGTCCCCCGCCGGGATCGGGGCCGAGGCCGCCGCGATGACCTGTGCGATCTGGTCCAGCGTCACGTCATGGCGCACCATATCGGCCATGCCCAGCTCCACCAGCGTCTCAGGGGCGGCCATGCCCGCCACCGACAGCCGCGTGACGCCGCGGGCGTAAAGCCTGTTGGTCAGATCATCCGCGATCCGCCCCAGCTGGTCCAGGCCCACCGGCCCCGCGATCACCACATCGGCCACCTGGTCGCGCCAGGCGCGGCGGCTGACCTCGGGCGTCTCGGCCCCGTCGGGCAGGTTGCCCGCGCCCGCGACGGCGGTCTCGACCTCGCCCACGGCGCGGGACATGTCCCAGCCCGGCTCGAATTCCAAGGTGATGCGCGCCGATCCCTGGCTGGCCTGGCTGGAGGTCAGGGCCACCCCCTCGACCCCCATCAGCGCGGGTTCCAGCACCGCCACGACCGAGCGGTCCACGTCATCCGCCCCCGCCCCGTCCCACCGGACCGAGACCTGGATCTGCTGGATCACCGTGTCGGGAAAGAACTGGGCGCGCAGCCGCGGCGCGGCGTAAAGCCCCGCCACCACCATCACCGCCAGCACCAGATTGGCCAGCGTCGCATGCCGCACGAAAAGCGACAGGATCCCCCGCCGATCAGCCATGATCGGGGCCCGCAGGCGCGGCGACCGTCTCGGCCCGCGGGGCGGTGCCGGTCGCGGCCTCGTCCTGGCCGATCTCGCGGATGCGGATGCCGGTGCCCAGCTGGGGCGCGCGTTCGGCCACGATCCGCGCGCCGTCCAGTGCGTCGGAGACGCGGATGATCACCTGATCGCCCTGACGGCGCAGCACCTGCGCGGGCAGCGCGGTCAGGCGGCCCTCGGCATCGGCGGCCAGCACGGTGCCGTCCGATCCCACCGCCGTCGCGGGCAGCATCGCCACCCCCTCCAACGGCGGTTCGGGAATGGCCAGGCTGACGAAATCGCCCGGGCGCAGCAGCGCGCCGCCATCGGTGATCGCGCCATAGACGACACGGCCCGCGCCCCCTTCGGCCACCGATGCGGCGGCCCGGTCCAGCCGGGCGCCGACCTGCATCACCCCGCCCGCGCCGGGCAGCATCACCCGGATATCCTGGGCGATCAGCGCGCCCGCATCGTCCAGCAGGCGCGCGAACTGGTCCAGCGACAGGGGGATCTGGACCTCCAGCGCGGCGGGATCGACGATGGTGGCCAGTTGTTCGTTCACGCCGACCAGCGCGCCCTCGACCACGGTGACGCCGGTGACGCGGCCGTCGAAGCCCGCGCGAATCTCGGTATCGGTCAGGGCGCGGCGGGCCTCGGCCAGGGCGATCTCGGCCCGGCGCAGGGCGTTCTCGGCGGCGGTGACGGCGCTTTCGGCATCCGCGCGGGCGGCGCGGCTGGCGATCAGGGTCTGCTGGGCCGATGAAGCGGCCAGCTCGGCCGTCTCGCGGTCCAGCGTGGTGCCCAGGCCCCGGTCGCCCAGCTGGTTCTGGCGGTCCAGCGCGGCCTCGCGCAGCTGGGCCTGGCGTTCGGCGGCGGCCACGTCCTGATCGGCGATGTCCACCCGCCGCACCGCATCGCGCAGCGTGCCTTGGGCATCGTCGCGTTCGGCCTGGCGGCTGTCCAGCGCGGCCTGGGCCGCCGCCGGGTCGATCCGTGCCAGCAGCTGGCCCGCGACGACGGTGCCGCCCTCCTGCAGGGCGGGGTCCAGCTGGACGATCCGCCCGGCCGCGCCCGCCCGCAGCTGCAATTCGCGCCGCGACCGGACCTGGCCGAAGACCTGCAATTCGGGCCGGATCACGTCGGCCTGGACCGCGACCAGCCGCGCGGCATAGACCTGTTCGCCCGCGGGCCGGGCGCGGCCCGCGCCCTCGCCGCGCCCCTGCATCGCCTGGACGAGCTGGAACCCCGCCAGAAACAGCAGGGCCAATGTCAGGAAGGTCAGGAACAGCCCCAGCAGGCTGCGGGTCAGAAAGCGCATGGCATCAGGTCCATCTTGGGATGGCCGGCTTAGACCATGATGGGGAAACGGAACCTAAACGGAAAGCGATTCCAGCCGGTCGGCCAGCGACAGAAGGTCCGCCCAGGCATCGCGCTTGGCGGGCGGGTTGCGCAGCAGATAGGCGGGGTGGGTCATGGGGATGGCCGGACGGCCGAAGGCCTGCACCCATTGGCCGCGCAGGCGCAGGATGCCGCGCCGCTCGATCGCGGCCTGGCAGGCGATGTTGCCCATCAGCACGATGATCTGCGGATCGGCCAGCTCGACATGGCGGCGCAGAAAGGGCAGGCTCACGGCAATTTCATCGGGCTCGGGGTCGCGATTGCCGGGCGGGCGCCACGGCAGGACATTGGTGATATAGAGCCCGCGTTCCGCATCCACCGCATCCCGCGCCAGCCCGATCGCGCCGAACATGCGGTCCAGCATCTGGCCCGCGCGGCCGACAAAGGGGCGGCCCTGGCGGTCCTCCTCGTCGCCGGGCGCCTCGCCCAGGATCAGGATGCGGGCGCGGGGATCGCCATCGGCGAAGCAGAAATTCCGCGCGCCCTTCTTCAGGTCCAGCCCGTCGAAACCCTCCTGCGCAGCGGCCAGGTCGGCCAGGCTGGCGGCGGCGGCGGCCAGCCCCTCGGCCTCGGCCAGGCGGGCGGCCAGGTCGCCCTCGGCGCCCAAGGCCAGCGCGGGGGCGGGTTCCGGGGCGGGCGCCGCGGCGGGGCTGCGCGCGGGCAGCTCGAACCGGTCCAGGGGGGCGTCCAGCACCGGCAGGTCCGCGCCCATCTCGATCTGCCAGTCCAAGAGCGCTAGCGCCGTCTCGGCATCCAGCTCGAATCCCTGATAGCGCGGCGCCTCCATGCCCCTAATCCACGACCAGCATATAGCCGGTGCCGCGCACCGTCTGCAGAAAGCGCGGCTCGCGCGGGTCGGGCTCGATCTTGCGGCGCAGGCGGGTGATCTGGACGTCGATGGCGCGTTCGCCGCCCTCGGCCTCGTCGCCGCCGCGGCCCAGATCCTCGATCAGCTCGGACCGGCTGACGGGCTGGCCGCGGCTGGCGGCCAGGCGGCGCAGCAGCGCGGTTTCCGTGCCGGTCAGGCGCAAGGGCGCGTCGCCGTTCCACAATTCGCCCTTGTCCGTGTCGTATCGCAGCGCCCCGAGCGACAGGAATTTGGGGGGCGCCACCTCGGCCACGGGCACCCGGCGCAGGATCGCGCCGATCCGCAGCAACAGCTCGCGCGGCTCGAAGGGCTTGGGCAGGTAATCGTCGGCGCCGCTTTCCAGCCCGTTGATGCGGTCCTCGGTCTCGCCCTTGGCCGTCAGCAGCAGGATGGGCGTGTCCAGACGCTCGCGCAGGGCGCGGGTCAGGGCCAGCCCGTCCTCGCCCGGCATCATCACGTCCAGCACGATCAGATCGAATTCCAGCCCCGCCAGCAGCCGCCGCGCCTGCGCCGCGTCGCGCGCCATCGTCACCATATAGCCGTTCTTGCGCAGAAACCGCCCCAGAAGGGCGCGGATGCGTTCGTCGTCATCGACGACCAGCAGGTGACAATCGGGTGCGGTCATGGCGGCCTCAGCGGTCCTCGGGCAGATCCTTCAGGGCCTGATACTGTGCGCGGGTCTCGGGGTCCATCATCGCTTCCAGCACCTGCCGGAAACCGCTGACGGCCTGCGGCCCCGCCGCGCGATAGGCCGCCCGCATCCGCGCGCGCTGCGATTCCGACAGGCGGCGCTCCAGCGCGGTGCCCTTGGGGGTCAGGTGCAGCTGGCGTTCGCGCCGGTCGCGCCTGCCGATGCGGCTGTCCACCAGCCCGTCATCGATCAGCGTGCGCAGCACCCGGTTCAGCGATTGCTTGGTCACCCCCAGCACCGCCAGCAGCGAGGTCACCGTCAGGCCCGGATCGCGGTTGATGAAATGCAGCGCCCGGTGATGGGCGCGCCCGTAATCCAGATCGGCCAGGATCATGTCGGGATCGGCGGTGAAGGCGCGATAGGCGAAGAACATCGCCTCGATCCCGCGGCGCAGCTGGTCGTCGGTCAGGAACAGCAGATCCTCGCCCACCATGGCCTGCATCCGCGCCTTTTCCTGCATTGCGATCCCCGACATGGCCCGTCTCCCCGATATGGCAGCGTTGTTGACTTTCTAGGGCGTGATTGCTAGCCGTCAAGCATCTTGCGTAACAAACCGCCCTGTTCCGCCCCGACAGACGCAAGAAACGAACAACCGGGCGGGCGATGGAGACATATGATGCTGGCTTACGACGACCGCGACGGCAAGATCTGGATGGATGGAGAGCTTGTGGACTGGCGCGACGCCAAGGTGCATGTGCTGACCCATGCGCTGCATTACGCCAGCTCGGTCTTCGAGGGCGAACGCTGCTATGACGGCAAGATCTTCAAGGGCCACGAACATTCGCTGCGCCTGATCGAATCGGGCCGGCTGCTGGACATGCCCATCCCCTATTCCGCCGAGGAGATCGACGCCGCCAAGGAGGAGGTGCTGCGCGCCAACGGCTTCGCCAACGCCTATATCCGCGTCGTCGCATGGCGCGGGTCGGGGCCGGACATGGGCGTGTCGGCGGCGCGCAACCCGGTGCGCATGGCCGTCGCGGCCTGGGAATGGGGCAGCTATTACGGCGATGCCAAATGGCAGGGCGCGAAGCTGGACGTGGCCAAGTGGAAGCGCCCCAGCCCCGAAACCATCCCCACCGCCGCCAAGGCCGCCGGTCTCTACATGATCTGCACCATGTCCAAGCACGCGGCCGAGGCCAAGGGCTGTTCCGACGCGCTGTTCATGGATTGGCAGGGTTACGTCGCCGAGGCCACCGGCGCCAACATCTTCTTCGTCAAGGATGGCGAGATCCACACCCCCAAGGCCGACCGTTTCCTGAACGGCATCACCCGCCAGACCATCATCCAGATGCTGAAGGACAAGGGCTATGCCGTCCATGAACGCCGCATCCTGCCGGATGAACTGGAATCCTTCCAGGAATGCTGGCTGACCGGCACCGCGGCCGAGGTCACCCCGGTGGGCCAGATCGGCGACTGGCATTTCCAGGTCGGCCAGATCACCCGCGACGTGGCCGAAAGCTACGAGGCGCTGGTCCGCGCCTGACGGGCCATGGTTCGGGGCCGCCCTGCGCGGCGGCCCCGGGCCGTCACGCCTCGCGGCCCCGCGCGATGTCCAGATAGCGGCTGGCGCGGGTGGCGCCGTCGCGGTCCTTGGGGCGGGACAGCAGTTTCAGCACGGCCGGACCGGGCGCGGATTTGCGGTCCTGGTCCAGAAAGGCGCCGATGCGGGACGGGCCCCGCAGGCGCGGACGGTCGGCAAGATGACGGGTCATGTCGGCTCCTCCTTGGTCACGGGGCCAAGGATAGGGCCGATCCGGTCCGATTTGAACCCCCCGGTTTCGGCAAAGGCTCAGGCGGCCTTGATGCCTTGCGCCGCGGCCAGCACGGCATGCAGGGCCACCGGGTCGTCATTGGCGCGCAGCTTGGCGCGCAGGTCCTGGTCGCGCAGCGTGCGCGACACCAGGGCCAAGGCCTTCAGGTGATCAACGCCGCTGGTCTCCGGCGCCAGCAGGGCAAAGACCAGATCCACCGGCTGGCGGTCCACCGCGTCGAAATCCAGGGGCTTTTCCAGCCGCAGGAACAGCCCCGCGACCTTGTCCAGCCCGTGCAGCCGCGCATGGGGCAGCGCCACGCCCTGGCCCACGCCCGTCGGGCCCAGGCTCTCGCGTTCCTGCAGCGCGTCCAGCACCTCGGATGCGTTCAGCCCGTATTGCGAATGGGCCAGGTCGGCCAGTTCCTGGAACAGCCGCTTCTTCGACGTGACCTGCCCGAGCGAGCGCACCGCGCCGGGGCTGAGGATTTCTGCAAGTTGCATCGCGTCCAGTCTTTCCCAAACTCTGCGCCCCCGGACAGGCGTCCGGGGGCGGCATCCGATCCGGCGTCAGACGCGGCGGCGATCAGCCATTGCCGCGCGGGTCGATCCAGCCCACATTGCCGTCGTCGCGGCGGTGGACGACGTTGACGCCGCCATGTTTCTCGTTGCGGAACACCAGCAGCGGGCTGCCGGACAGTTCCATATGCATCACCGCATCCCCCACCGACAGGGTGGGCACGCGGCTTTCCATCTCGGCGATGATGATCGGCTCCAGGCTGCCGCCCTGCGATTCCGCGTCATCATCCTCGGGGGCCAGCACATAGCTGTCGGCCTGGCCAAAGACAACAGGCTCGGCATGGTCCTTGTGGTGATCCTTGAGACGGCGCTTGTAGCGGCGCAGCTGCTTGTCCATCTTTTCGCGGCAGGCCTCGAAGGCGGCATAGATGTCGGTCGCGCTGCCCCGGGCGGCGACGGTCATGCCGCTGGACAGATGCACGGTGGCGTCGCACAGGAACTGGTGGGCGTCTTTCGAGAAGGTCACCGCCGCATCGGTCGGGCGTTGGGAATACTTCTCCAAGGTCTCGCCCATTTCGGATTTCACATGCGTGCTCAACGCATCTCCGACATCGATGTGTTTTCCGCTGATGGTGTAGCGCATCGTCACTCCTCTCCGGTTGCCCGCCGCCGCGATGCAGACCCGGGGGCCGGCAAGGGCGAAGGCGGGTATGTGCGGGACGCCATCTGCGCACCCGCATATCTCGATTTGGTGACAGTGCGCGGCATCTGTCAACGGGCCACACGGGCCCGTGACCGATTCAGCCCAAGGTGAAGCCTTCGCCCAGATAGACCTCGCGCACGCGGGGATCGGCCACGATCTGGTCGGTCGAACCCGACATCAGCACATGCCCGTCATGCAGGATATAGGCGCGATCGACGATGCCCAAGGTCTCGCGCACGTTGTGATCGGTGATCAGCACGCCGATGCCGCGCGATTTCAGGGCGTGGACCAAGGTGCGGATCTCGCCCACGGCGATGGGGTCGACGCCCGCGAAGGGTTCGTCCAACAGCAGGAAGGACGGATCGGACGCCAGGCAGCGCGCGATCTCGGCCCGCCGGCGTTCGCCCCCCGACAGGGCCAGGGCCGATGCGCCGCGCAGATGGGTGATCGAGAAATCGGCCAGCAACTCCTCCAGCCGGTCGCGCCTGTGGCGCGGATCGTCCAGCGCGACCTCCAGCACGGCCATGATGTTCTGTTCGACTGACAGGCCGCGAAAGATCGACATCTCCTGCGGCAGATAGCCGATGCCCATGCGCGCGCGGCGGAACATCGGCAGGCGCGTCACGTCGCGCCCGTCGATGGCGACCCGGCCCGCATCCGGCGTGACCAGCCCCGCGATGCAGTAGAAACAGGTCGTCTTGCCCGACCCGTTCGGCCCCAGAAGCGCCACGACCTCGCCGCGCTGCAGCCGCACCGACACGTCGCGGATGACGGGGCGGTTGCGATAGGACTTGCGCAGCCCCTCGACGACCAGCCCCTGGCCGCCCGGCGTGGCGGCGGCGCGGCGCATCAGGGCGTCCCCGGCTGCAGGACCGACCGCACCCGACCCTCGACCCGGGCCGATCCGGTGGCCAGATCGACCGTCACCCGGTCCCCGGCCAGCACGTTGCGCCCTTGGGTCAGCAGCACGTCGCCGGTCAGCAGGACCGTGCCCGCTTCCACGTCATAGACCGCCTGCTGCGCCTCGGCCGCGTCGGGCCCCGATACCAGCGTCACGTCGCCGGTCGCGGTCATGCGGCTGATGCGGTCCTGGCCGCCGGTGGCGTAATCGACGGTGACCTCCTCTGCGCTCAGGCGCATCTCGCCCTGGCCGATCACGACATTGCCGGTGAACAGCGCGCTGCCGTCGGACTGATCGACGGTCAGATTGTCGGCCGAGACCTCGACCGGGGCGGAAAGATCGGCCCGCATCCCGCCGAAGGCCAGGTTCTGGGCCAGGACCGGCGCGGGCAGCGCCAGGGTCAGGGCAAGGATCAGGGGGCGCAGGGTCATGGCGGCCTTCGCTTGGGGGGTTTCAAGGCTGGTATATCAGACGCACGCCGTCCGAGAAATTCAAGATCGCCGGATCGCTGTCGGGCGCCGACGGCGCCAGCATCATCCGCCCGGCGGTGATCCGCCCGAAGGGCGCGGTCGCATCGACCCCGTTCAGGGCGCGGATCTCGGACCGGGCGGTCTCGGCCTCCAGGTCGGGGGCGTCCAGGCGCCAGCCGCTGGAGGTGGTCATCCGCACCCCGCCCTCCAGCCGCAGGACCCCGTCCCCGGCCCCGCCCGCGGGGGCGGTGACCCGGGCCGACAGCCCGTCGGGCCGCAGCCAGTCCAGCTGCAGCGCGCCCGCCTGCCCGCCGCCGGGGGTCGGCATGGCACGGTCCGCGCGCAGCGTCACCTGCGCGCCGTCATCGGTCACGCCGCTATATTCGGGCGCCAGGATGCGGCTGTCGCGGGCGGCGGCCTGGGCGTCCACCTCGGCATAGGGGATGCGCGATTCCACATCCGACCCGCGCGAGAACAGGAACATCGTCGACAGCAGCACCAGCGCCAGCAGCGGCAGCACCACCTGCAGCCAGCGGACGATGCGGGTGCGGTTCATCTCAGACCAGCCCGGCGCGCAGGCAGTCATGGATATGCAGGATGCCGCGGGGCATGCCGTCCTCGACCGCGAACAGGCAGGTGATCTTGCGATCCTGCATCTGGGCCAGCGCGGCCTCGGCCAGGGCGCCCGGCGCGATGGTGCGCGGCGCGGGGGTCATCACGGCGGCGGCGTCCAGATCCAGCAGCCCCTGCATGTGGCGCCGCAGGTCGCCATCGGTGATGATGCCCACCAGCGCGCCCGCACCATCGACGACGCCGGTCACGCCATAGCCCTTCTGGCTGATGACCAGCAGCGCCTCGGACATGGGGGCGTGCTCTGCCACCAAGGGCAGATCGGTATGCATCAGGTCGCCCACCTTGGCCAGCAGCGCCCCCAGCTTGCCGCCGGGATGAAAGGTGCGGAAATGTTCGGGGGTAAATCGGCGATGCTCCATCAGCGCGACGGCCAGCGCATCGCCCAAGGCCAGCGTCATGGTGGTCGAGGTCGTGGGCACGATCCCGTTGCCGCAGGCCTCGGGGGCTGCGGGCAGGACCAGCCCCAGATCGGCCTGGCGCATCAGCGTCGATTGCGGCCGCGCCGCCACCCCGATCAGCGGGATGGAAAAGCGCCGCGTATGGGCGATCAGGTCGGCCAGTTCCGGCGTCTCGCCGCTGTTGGACAGGACCAGCGCCAGGTCGTCGCGGGTCACCATGCCCAGATCGCCATGGCTGGCCTCGGCCGGATGGACGAATTGCGCGGGCGTCCCGGTCGAGGCCAGCGTCGCCCCGATCTTGCGCCCCACATGGCCCGACTTGCCCATGCCCGACACGATCACCCGACCGCGCACCGCCAGGATCATCTCGACCGCGCGCGAGAATTCATCGCCAAGGCCCGCCGACAGGGCCTCCAGCCCCGCCACCTCGACCCCGATTACCCGCCGCGCCGTCTCGATGTAATCCGCCACGCTCCGCCCTTCTCCGTTGTCCAAATACCCATGTCCCGCCTCAGTGGCGGAAGATGTCTCCCTCATCCGCCCAGCCCAACAGGTCCAGATGGGCGCGCGCTGGCAGAAAGTCAAAGCAGGCCTGCGCCAGACCAAGCCGGTTCTCGCGCTTCAGGCGCTCCTCCAGCGCCTCCTTCAGCTTGTGCAGGTGCAGCACATCCGATGCCGCATATTCCAGCTGGGCGTCCGACAGATCCGCCGCGCCCCAATCGCTGGTCTGCTGCTGCTTGCTGACATCGACGCCGACCAATTCGTTCAGCAGCACCTTCAGCCCGTGCCGGTCGGTGAAGGTCCGCACCAGCCGGGACGCGATCTTGGTGCACCAGACGGGCGAGGTGACGACGCCGAAGGCATTCTCCAGCGCGGCAATGTCGAAGCGGCCGAAATGGAACAGCTTCAACACCTTGGGGTCGGTCAGCAGTTTCGTCAGGTTCGGGGCCTCGGTCTGGCCGCGGTCGATCTGGACCAGATGCGCATCCCCGTCCCCCGACGAGATCTGCACCAGGCACAGCCGGTCGCGGCGCGGGTCGAGACCCATCGTCTCGGTGTCGATGGCCACGACCGGACCCAGGTCCAGATCCTCGGGCAGGTCGTTGGGATACAGGTGGATACTCATGACGGTTCCGGCCTCCGGCTGGCTGGGGCGGCCCGGGTGTCGGGGCCGCGGGATTTGCCCCCCTTCCACCAGAAACCCGCGCCCCGATCCAGCGGAAACCGCCCGAAGCCCCCGTCACAGCCGCGTCAGGCGGGGCCGCCTCACTCGGCCGCCCAGACCAGGGGGGCGGGATCCTCGCGATGGGCAAAGCGCAGTAGGTGGCTTTCCAGAACCTCGCGCAGACGGTCGCCGTCGCCCGCGCTGTCGGCCTCCAGCGCGATGTGCAGCACGCCGTCGCTGGCGCGCAGCACCGCCAGCCCGGTGCCGAAATCAAGAACCGCGTGATCGCCGCGATCGGCGACGGGGATCTTGTGGCCGAAATGCTTGCACATCGTGCCCATCAGCGCCTCGGCGCGTTCGGATGCATAGGCGGTGGTCAGGATCATGGGGCCTCCTCGGGGCGTTTTGCGTCTTGTGCAAAATCGCGGCCAAACCTGTCAACGCCATTTCCGACAAAAAGCCCCCGGTATTCTTGCCACCGACGCCCGGCCGCGCTAAGCCCGTGCCGCGTGAAGCCATCACCCCAGCCACACGCAGAGCCTGACATCGAAAGGATCTGCCATGCTGAAACCGCTTCTGCCGCTGGTGCTGGCCACCACCCTGGCCACCCCTGCCCTGGCCCAGCCCCTGTCCATCCCCACCGCCCAAGGCCCGGTCACGGTGGAGGCGAACCCCGCCACCATCGCCGTCTATGACATGGCGGCGCTGGATACGCTGCTGGCCTTGGGGGTGATGCCCGCCGCCACGATCGACCCGATCCAGGTCCCCGAACTGGCCCGGGCCGCCCGGTCCGCCCGCCCCGTCGGCACGCTCTTCGAGCCGGATCTGGAGGCCTTGGCCGCGCTGGCCCCCGATCTGGTGATCGTGGGCGGGCGGTCCTCGGTCCAGCTGGGCGCGGTGTCGAACGTGGCCCCGGCCATCGACATGACCCTGGGCGCCGACCTTCTGGCGGATGCGCGGCTGCGCATCGACGGCTATGGCGCGCTCTTTGGCCGCGAGGACGAGGCCCGCGCCCTGAACGCCGCCCTGGACGACCGGCTGGAGCGGCTGCGCGACGCCGCCCAAGGCAAGGGCGACATGCTGATCGTGATGACCAACGGCACGCGCATGTCAGCCTATGGCGCGCAGTCGCGATTCGGCTGGATCTTCGACGCGACCGGGCTGGAGGAGGCCGTGCCCGGGCTCGACAATGCCAATCACGGCCAAGCGATCAGCCATGAATTCATCGCCCAGGCCGATCCCGACTGGCTGGTCGTCGTGGACCGCGCCGCCGCCATCGGCGAGACCGCCCCCGACGCGCTGCAGACGCTGCGATCGGACCTGGTCGCGGGCACGACCGCCTGGCGCCAGGATCAGGTCGTCGTGCTGGATCCGGGCCAGACCTATATCTCGGCCGGCGGCTATTCGGCGCTGGAGGGCACGCTGGACCGCCTGATCGCGGCCTTTTCCGGCGACGCGCCGGCCTGATCCATGCGCCCCCTGCCCGCCCTGTCGATCGCCCTGGCGGCCCTGATGCTGGCCAGCCTGGGGATCGGCGCCGCCAGCATCCCCGTCACCGCCGCCCTGCGCGACCCGCAGGCGGCGCTGGTCCTGATGGAATCGCGCCTGCCGCGCAGCCTGTCCGTGGCCCTGACCGGGGCGGCGCTGTCGGTGGCGGGCGCGCTGATCCAGATCCTGGTCAGGAACCGCTTCGTCGGTCCCGACACATCCGGCACGGCCGAGGGCGCGGCCCTGGGCCTGCTGGCCGTCACCATCCTGGCGCCCGCCAGCCCGATCTGGCTGCGCATGATCGCGGCCAGCGTCGCGGCGATGGCCACGACCATGCTGTTCCTGACCCTGATCCGCCGCCTGCCCGCGCGCGAGGTGATGCTGGTCCCCATCGCGGGCCTGGTCCTGTCGGGCGTGCTGGGATCGGTGGTCACCTTCATCGGCTGGCAGACGGACCTGATGCAATATGTCGGCAGCTGGCTGATGAGCGGCGAGTTCTCGGGCGTGATCTCGGGGCGCTACGAGCTGTTGTGGCTGGCCGCCGGGGCGGCGGGGCTGGCATGGTTCGCGGCCGACCGCTTCGCCATCCTGGCCTTGGGCGATCAGGTGGCCACGGGGCTGGGCCTGTCGGCGCGATCGGTGATGCGGCTCGGCATGGCGGTGGCCTCGGTGGTGACCGCCATGGTGGTGACGACGGTGGGAATGATCCCCTTCGTGGGGCTGGTCGTGCCCAACATGGTCGCCCGCGTGATGGGCGACGACCTGCGCCGCAGCCTGCCGGTCATCGCCCTGTCGGGGGCGGTGCTGGTCCTGGCCTGCGACCTGATCGGGCGGCTGGTCATCCACCCCTACGAGCTGCCGGCGGGGCTGATCCTGGGCATCCTGGGGGCGGGGCTGTTCCTGGTCCTGCTGCATCGGGGACCGGCCCATGGATAGCGTGCTGACCGCCCGGCACCCGGCCCTGCGCGGGCCCGGCGCGATGCTGGCGGGGCTGGGGGTGATCCTGGCGGCGCTGGCGGGGCTGTGGATGGTTCAGGGGCTGGGCCCCGGCAATCGCGCCTTCCTGCTGGAGCTGCGGGCCGCCAAGCTGGCCGCGCTGGTCATCGTGGCCACCGCCATCGGCACCGCCACGATCCTGTTCCAGACCGTCGCCGCGAACCGGGTGCTGACGCCCTCGATCATGGGCTTCGACGCGCTTTATGTGCTGCTGCAGACGGCGCTGGTCGCCTCGATCGGCGGATCGGGGCTGGCGGCCCTGCCCGCCGCCCCCCGCTTCGCCGCCGAGATCGCGCTGATGACCGCGCTGGCGGCGGTCCTGTTCGGGACGCTCTTGCTGCGCGGGGCGCGCGACGTGCCGCGGATGATCCTGACCGGGGTGATCCTGGGGGTGATGTTCCGCTCCGTCTCGGGGTTTCTGGGGCGGGTGATGGATCCCAACGAATATGCCGTCGTCCAGGCCGTCAGCTTCGCCAGCTTCAACCGGGTCGAGACCGCGCTGCTGCCCCATGCGGGCCTGGCGACCGCCGTGGCGCTGGTCCTGGCATGGCGGCTGTCGCGGCGGCTGGACGTGCTGGCGCTCGGCCGCGATCCGGCGCTGTCCTTGGGCCTGCCCCATGCGCGGGTGCTGATCGCGGCGCTGGCCTTGGTGGCGGTGCTGGTCTCGGTCTCGACGGCGCTGGTGGGGCCGGTGGCCTTCTTCGGGCTGATCGTGTCGGGCCTGGCGCATGGTCTGATGCGGGATGCGCGCCATGCCGTCCTGCTGCCCGCCAGCGCGCTTCTGGCCGCGATCCTGCTGGTCGGGGGGCAATGGCTCTTCGAGCGTCAGCTGGGCCAGGCCGCCACCCTGTCGGTGGTGGTGGAATTCGCGGGCGGGCTGTTCTTTCTCTATCTGCTGGTAAAGGGGCGCATCCGATGATCCGCATCGAGGGGCTGGACCACCGGATCGGCACGGCGCCGATCCTGCACGACATCACCACGACCCTGCCCCAAGGGCGGCTGACCGCGCTGATCGGCCCGAACGGGGCGGGGAAATCGACCCTGCTGCGCCTGGTCGGCCGGTTGGAGCCGATCCGCCGTGGCCGTATCACGGTGGACGGGCTGGACGTGGCCGCGACCCCCACGGACCGGCTGGCGCGGCAGATGGCGATCCTGGGCCAGCAGACCGCCATCGCCAGCCGCCTGCGGGTCGAACAGCTGGTGGCCTTCGGGCGCTGGCCGCATCACAAGGGCCGTGCGGGCCCGCGCGACCGGGCGATCACCGCCCGCGCCTTGGCCGCCTTCGATCTGACGCCGCTGGCCCACCGCTTCCTGGACGAGCTGTCGGGCGGTCAGGCGCAGCGCGCCCATATCGCGATGGCCTTCGCCCAGGACACGCCCTGGCTGCTGCTGGACGAGCCTCTGAACAACCTCGACATGGCCCATGCGCGGGCCCTGATGACCCGGCTGCGCGATCTGGTGGATGCCCAAGGCCGCAGCGTCGCCATGGTCGTGCACGAGGTGAACTATGCCGCCGCTTGGGCCGATCACGTCATCGCCATGAAGCAGGGGCGCATCCTGGCCGAGGGGCCGCCCGACCGGGTGCTGACCGAACAGGTCCTCTCGGCGCTCTATGACACGCCGGTGGCGGTGGGGCGGCATCTGGACCGCCCGCTGGTCCTGCACCACGCCTGATGGGGCCGGGACCCGCGGGGACGCAGTCCCCGGCGCGCGGCGCCCCTTCGATGGGGGCGTCGCGCGCTGCCCGCCTCAGCGGGGGGCGATCGTGATCGGCAGGTCGAACTGATAGCTGGCCGCGTCCAGCCCGGCGGGCGCGCCGGGACAGCGCCCGGCGCGCTGCGCCGCCGACACCGCCGCCGCGTCGATCTCGGCCACCCCGAGGATGACCGCAGCCCCACCCCCGGATCGTCCCGCCTTGCGCCACATCCAGCGCCAGGACCGCCCGTCCCCCTGCCGCAGCCCGCGCGGTGCGGGCGCGCGGCGCTGGATGCAGGCGGCCACCTGCGCCCCCATTGCCGCAGCGCATCGGCGCGCTGCGCCGCGCTGGCCCCGCCGCCGCCGCTGGCGCTCTGCGCCTGCTGGCCGCCCGCACCCGCCTGCCGGGCCTGCGCCTGAGGCGCGGCAGGCGGCGTCTCGGCCCTCGGTGCCTCGGCTCTCGGTGCCTCGGCCCGCGGCGCGGCCTGACGCGCAGGTTCGGGCTGGCGGCGCGCAGGCCGCGCCTCGGGCCGCGCCGAGGCTGCCAAGGCCAAACTCGGTTCCGGCTCCGCCTCCGGTTCCGGCATGGGCTCCGGCTCGGGGGCAGGCTCCGGCTCGGGAACGGGGGCGGGCAGATCGGGCGCCGCCTCGGGGGTGCCATCGGCTCGGGCAGGCTCAGGTCCGGCATCTCGGGCGGCGGGGGCGCCATCTCGGGCGGCGAGATCTCGGGCTGGGCGGGCTCGGGGGCCGTCATCGCCGGGGCAGCGACAGTGACGGCGACGGGCGGGGCGTCCCAGGCCTCGACCATGGCCCGGATCTCCTCGCCGCCGGCAGCCAGGGCGGGGGCCGCCTCGGGGCCCGGCACCGGCGCGCCGCGCGTCACCCCCTCGGGCAGCAGAACCCCCGCGGCCGAGACCATCAGCGCCCCCGCCATGGTCACGAAGCCCGCCATCTCGGCTGTGCGGCGCAGACGCATGAGCTCAGCCCCCGATCACAACCAGCCGCGCGCCCGCGGGCGTCGCGGCGCGCAGGCGCGCCAGCAGCCCCGCCAGAACCGCGGCGGGCAGGGCCGCATCGGCGCGGATCTCGACCGGGCCGGGATCCGGGCGGGCGGCGATGGCGTCCCAGACCGCCTCGCCCCGCGCGTCGCCCCAAGCCAGGCTGCCGTCGGGGCCGACGAACAGCGCCTCGACCCCGTCCGAGGCGACGGGCGACTGCCCCTCCGGCGGGGTCAGGGGAAAGGGCACGGGCCGCGCGATCTGGGCCGTCAGCAGAAAGAAGATCAGCAGCAGGAACACCACGTTGATCATCGGGATGATCGATTCGCCGCGCGGGCGCCGGGGGGGCATGTCGATGCGCATGGCCTATTCCACCAAGATCAGGGTGCCGACCCCGCCCGCCCGCAGCAGGTCCATCACCGCCACCAGCCGCTGCAGGTCGGCGCCGTCGCGCGGGCGCAGGATCACCGGCGCATCCGCATCGGGCATCAGCGCCGCGACCGCATCGGCCAGCGCCTTGGGCGCAACGGGGCCGCCGTTCAGCGCCAGCCCGTCGGGCGCGATGTCCACCAGCCGGGGCGGGCCCTGCCAGTCGCCGCCGCCGCCCGTCGCCGCACCCTGGATCGGCAGCACCGCATCCATCCCGAAGCGCGAGGCCAGCATGAAGAAGATCAGCAGCAGGAAGACCACGTCGATCATCGGCGTCAGCGACATGCGCCGCGCGCGCCGGGGCGCGCCCAGATCAATGGCCGGGATCACGCCGCGGCCTCGGCCAGATGCGGGCGGGGCGCCGCGCGGGGGGCGACGAAGATGCGCGTCGCCAGATCCTCCAGATCCGATTGCAGCCGGTCCGACAGGCTCTCGAACCAGGACAGGGCGACGCCCGCCGGGATGGCCACCGCCATGCCCGCGGCGGTGGTCAGCAGCGCCTCCCAGATGCCGCCGGCCAGGTCCGAGGGATTGGCCTGGTTCCCCGCCGTCTGCAGCACCTGGAATGCCGCGATCATGCCCAGCACCGTGCCCAGCAGGCCCAGCAGCGGCGCGATCGTGGCGATCAGCTCCAACGCGCGCAGCCCCTCGCGCGCGCGATAGAGGGCTTGGCGCGCGATGCGGGCGGTCTCCTCGCGCGCGGCGGCCTCGTCGAAACGGGCATCCATCGAGGTGCCGATCGCGGCCTGCACCACCCGCGCCCGGGCCGAGGGGCGCCCCATCACCTGCGCCAGTGCATCGGCCCAGCGGCCGCGGCCCCACAGATCGACGGCGCGGCGCGAATGGCGCCCGCCCCACAGGCCCATGCGCCACAGCGACCAGACCTTCCACAGGATCACCGCCAGCAGGATCACGGCCAGGGCGGCGATCAGCCACATCGTCCAGCCGCCCCCCTGGATCAGCCCGATCACGGGCAGGCCGGCAAGGGCGGAGAGGGTGTCGGTCATGGCGGGGCCTTCGGGTCGCTGCGGGATTTGCGCCGCCCTAGCAAGCCTGACGAAAGAAGTCAAGATTACCCGCCCTTGCCCCCGCCCCGCCCCTGCCCCACCATGGCGCGATGACGCCCGAACGCCCCCGCGATGATCCTGGCCGGAGGCCGCGCCACCCGCATGGCGGGGCGCGACAAGCCGCTGCTGCCCTTGGGCGGGCGGCCGCTGCTGGCGCATATCCTGGACCGGCTGCGTCCGCAGGCGGGGGCGCTGGCGCTGAACGCGAATGGCGATCCGGCCCGGTTCGCGGAATTCCGCCTGCCGGTCCTGGCCGACAGCCTGCCCGACCGGCCCGGCCCCTTGGCGGGCGTGCTGGCGGCGATGGATTGGGCCGCGTCGATCGGCGCGGATCACGTGCTGACGGTGGCGGGCGATTCGCCTTGCCCCCCCGCCGATCTGGCCGCGCGGCTGGCGGCGGGGCGGGGGCCGCAGGGGCTGGCCATCGCCGCCAGCGCGGGGCCCCAACAGGGCGGGCCGCCGCGCGATCACCCGACCTTCGGGCTGTGGCCCGTGGCGCTGCGCCCGGCGCTGGCCCGCGCCCTGGCCGCGGATCGGCGGCGGATGCGCGATTTCACCCAGGCCCATCAGGCGGGGCTGGTCCTGTGGGCGGGCGATCCCTTCGCCAATATAAACACCCCCGAGGACCTGGCCCGGGCCGAGGCGCGGCTTGCCGGTCTTTGACCGCATCCTGATCGTCGACTGGTCGGCATCGGGCCGCCCCAAGCGCGGGCGCGATTCCCTGTGGCTGGGCGATGCCACGGGCGCGCGCGACAACCCCGCCACCCGGGCCGAGGCCTTTGCGCTGATCCGGCGGGCCGTCGCGGGGGGCGGGCGGCTGCTGATCGGGGTGGACGTGGCCTTTGGCCATCCCGACGGGCTGGTCCAGGCGGTGACGGGGCAGGGCTCGGCGCTGGCGCTGTGGGACTGGCTGGCGGCGCGGCATCGCGACGACGACCGCAATGCCAGCACCTGGCGCGACCAGGCGGCGCTGATGAACCGCATCCTGGGCCGCCCGGCCTTCTGGGGGGACGTGCGGCGGCTGCCCACGCCGGACCTGCCGCGCAGGCGGCCCCCGGACCCGCCGCTGCCGCCGCTGCGCGCCACGGACCGGCCCATGCCGGGTGCGCGGCCCAAATCCCCCTTTCAGACGGCCGGCGCAGGCGCCGTCGGCGCCCAGAGCCTGACCGCCATCCCCTGGCTGAACCGGTTGCGCGCGGATCCCGTCATCGCCGTCTGGCCGTTCCAGCCGATCCGCGATGCCCGGGTGGTGCTGGCCGAGGTCTATCCCTCGATGATGGGGATCACCCTGCGCGACCGGCCGGGCCATCCCTGCCTGGACGCGATGCAGGTGACCGAGCTGGCGCGCGTACTGGCCCGGCTGGATGCCCGCGACGCGCTGGCGGGGATGCTGCGCCCCGACCCGGCCCTGCCCCCGTCCGAGGGCCAGATCCTGGGCGATCCGGACGTCATCCGGGCGGAGGCGCGGTGGACTGGCCGATGACCAGCTCGGCCTCCAGCAGCTCCTGCACGGGTTCGGTACGGCGCCCGGTGATGGCGTCGATCAGCAGTGCCGCCGCCCGTTCCCCCGCCCGCCGCACGGGCGATCGCATGGCGCTGAAGACCGGCACCGCATCGCGATTGGCGTAATAGGACAGGTCGTCGTCGAAGGTCAGCACCGACAGGTCCCGGCCGATGCGCAGGCCCATCTCCTCGGCGGCCTGGCGCACGCCGGTCGCCACCATCGTCGCCGCACAAAGGATCGCCGTCGGCCGCTCCGCCAGCCCCAGCATCCGCCGCGCCCCGCCATAGCCTTGGGCCACGGTCATCTCGGCGCTGGACATCAGCGCGGGGTCGGGGCTCAGCCCGGCCTCGCGCAGGGCGGCCAGGTATCCGTCGCGGCGGCGGCGGGCGAAATCCAGCGTCTCGTCCCCGTTCAGGATGGCGATGCGGCGATGGCCCAGCTGGATCAGGAACTGGGCGGCGCGGTGAAAGGCGCGCTGGTTGTTCACGTCGACCCAGCTATAGGGGCCCTGATGTCCCGTCACCCGCCCATGCACCACATAGGGCAGCCCGATCCGGTCCAAGAGCGCCGGGCGCGGGTCGTCATGGCGCGGGAACTGGACGATCACGCCCCCGATCAGCCCCTTGGAGGCCAGCGCCCGATAGGCGGCGGGCTGGTCGTCATGGGGGACCACGGTCAGGTTGATCTCGAACCGGCGGCGGGCGCATTCCTCGCCCACCCCGGCCAGGAAATCGGCATAGATCGGGTTCACGATCTCGTTCTGGCCGCCGATGGGGATGACGCAGCCGATCGTGTCGGGATGGCCCATGGCCAGGGTGCGGGCATGGGCGTTGGGCTGGTATCCGTGCTGGCGGGCGGCGGCGACCAGGCGGGCGCGGGTGGCCTCGTTCACCTCGGAATGGCCGTTCAGCGCGCGGCTGACGGTCGTGGGCGACATGCCCACCAGCTTTGCAAAATCCTTCAGCTTCATCCCCGCCCCGCCCCTGCCACCGGGTGCAGACCTTGCCCCAGAATCCCGCCCCGAGGCAAGTTCGCCCGCAGGAACGACGCGCCCCGCCGCGCGTTGACCCGTCACCACCCCGAAACCGAGAGGCCCCCATGATCCCGGACCGCATCCTGTCCATCCTGGTGCTGACGGCGGCGGTGGCCTTCGCGGCCTCGCCGGTGATCTTTCCCGAATTCGCGGGCTATGACCCCGACCTGTTCCCGATCCGCCAGGACGATCCCCCGGTCCAGCCGGCGGGCTGGGCCTTCTCCATCTGGGGGGTGATCTATGCCTGGCTGATCCTGGGGGCGGGATATGGCCTATGGCGCCACGCCGATGACGCGGGCTGGCGGGCGATGCGCCTGCCGCTGCTGGCCAGTCTGGCGATCGGGTTCTTCTGGATCCCGGTGGCGAACCGGATGCCGGGCCTGGCCACGATCATGATCCTGGGGATGCTGGCCACCGCGGTCGCGGCGATGCTGCGCGCGGGCCGTGACGCGCCATGGTGGCAGGGGCGGCCGGTGGCGCTCTATGCCGGGTGGCTGACGGCGGCCTCGGGCGTGTCGGTGGGGATCTGGCTGGCGGGGTTCGGCTATCTGGGTCCGCAGGCGGCGGCGATCCTGGCCTTGGTCGCGGTGACGGGCCTGGCGCTGGCGGTGCAGGCGCGCAGGCCGGGCGAATGGGCCTATCCGGTGGCGGTGATCTGGGCCTTGGCGGGGGTCGTGGCGCAGAACTGGCGTCCGGGGAACTGGACCGTCATCGCGCTGGCGGTGATCGGGACGGCTGCGCTGTCCGGTCGCATCCTGGCGAATCGCCGCGCATCCCATCATGCCCCCGCATCCGAACGAGGTCGGCCATGAAACGACGCGTCTTTTTGTCCCTCGCCACCGCCATCGGCGCCCTGGGTCTGGCCCCGGCGCGGGCCGCGGATCAGCCCAGCTTTACCTTCCCCTCGGTCGACGGGGGCGATTACGACACCGCCCAGTGGCGGGGGCGGCCGGTCCTGGTGGTGAACACCGCATCGCTTTGCGGCTTTTCCGGCCAGCTGCGCGAGATGCAGGCCCTGCATGAGGCCCAAGGGCCGGGCGGGCTGGTGGTGCTGGCCGTGCCGTCCAACGATTTCAACCAGGAACTGGCCAGCGGCGCCGAGGCGCGCGATTACTGCCAGATGGAATACGGGCTGACCCTGCCGATGACCGACATCCTGCCCGTGGCCAAGGGGCAGGTGCATCCCTTCTATGCCTGGGTGCGGCAGCAGACGGGCTTCGTGCCGAAATGGAACTTCAACAAGGTGCTGCTGGGACCGGACGGGCGGATCCTGGGCACCTGGGGGTCCTTCACCAAGCCGGGCGGCCCACAGATCCGCGCGGCCCTCGGCTGATCACCACGGCACGACCTGACCCTTCCAGTCGCAGAAACCGCCGCTGTCCTCGGGCGTCAGGGTGTCGATGACGGCCAGCAGGGCCTCGGCGCTGCGCTCGGGCGTGATGGTCGGGTGGCGGGCGGCGTATTTGCGGGTCAGGGGCGTTTCCACCGTGCCGGGATGCAGGGCGATCAGGATCGCGTGGCGGTTCCGGCGCCGCCATTCGATCGCCGCGGTATGCAGGATCTGGTTCTGCGCCGCCTTGGCCGCGCGATAGGATACCCAGCCCCCCAGCCCGTTATCCCCGATCGAGCCCACCCGCGCCGACAGGCTGGCCAGCACCGAGCGCCGATCCCGCGCCAGAAGCGGCGCGAAATCCCGCAGGACCAGTGCCGGGCCGATGGCGTTCAGCGCGAATTGCGCGGCCATGGCCTGGGGATCCACGGCATCCATGGTCTTTTCCGGCTGATGGCCGTCGATGACCAGCGCGCCGGTGGCGTTCACGATCAGGTCGAAATCGCGGCCCTTCAGGCGGGCGGCGTGGTCGGCGACCGTCTCGGGGCGGGTCAGGTCCAGCCCGTCCTCGCGGCGCGACAGGGTGGTGACATCGGCCCCCTGCCCCCGCAGCCGCGACGCCAGTGCCGCGCCGATGCCGCCCGAGGCGCCGATGATCAGGGCCTTGGTCATGATTTCAACCTCTCATTGGCCTCCAGCGCCCGTGCCCGGCCTTGGGCCAGGCTCAGCGCCGGTTCGGGCCGGTCATCGGTCACCGACCAGGACCGGGGCGCGGCGGCGGCGAAGAGGCGCGCGCCCTCGCCCTTCAGCCAATGATCCCGGTATCGCGCCTTGCCGTCGAACTTCTCGCCCTGCGTGTCGGGGTTGAAGATCCGGAAATAGGGCGAGGCATCCGGCCCGCAGCCCGCCACCCATTGCCAGTTCATCGCATTCGAGGCCGCGTCCCAATCGGTCAGGCAATGCCGGAACCAGTCCAGGCCCACCCGCCAATCGGTCAGCAGATGCTTGGTCAGATAGCTGGCGGTGATCATCCGCACCCGGTTGTGCATCCGCCCCGTGGCGTAAAGTTCACGCATGCCGGCATCGACCATGGCGATCCCGGTGCGGCCCTGCCGCCAGGCCTCGGCATCCCCATTGTCCGACCGCCAAGGGAAGCGATCCCATTCCTCGCGCCAGCAGCGGCGGTCCATGGCGGGAAAGTCGTGCATCAGCTCGCGCGCGAATTCGCGCCAGCACAGTTCCGACAGAAAGGCCTCGATCCCTTGGCGCCCCTCGTGCAGGCCGGGGGCGGCGCGGGCCCAGATGCGGCGGGGGCTGATCTCGCCCACGGCCAGCGCATCGGAGAGGGCCGAGGTCGCCTCCTTCCACGGCAGGTCGCGGTCGGGCTTGTAGCCCTCCAGCCCGGCATCCAGGAATTCCTCCAGCCGGTCCAAGGCGGCATCCTCGCCCGCGCGGATCTGGGGGGCCAGCACGTCCCAGCCCCAGTCCATCGCGGCCCTCGCCTCGGGCCAGTCGGTGCCGTCGCTGGCGGGCCAGTCCTCGGGCGATGACAGGCGCGGCGCGTCCAAGGGCGGGGCGATGTCCTGCTGGCGCACCGCCTTCCAATAGGGCGAGAAGACCTTGTAGATCCCCCCCGACCCCGTCCGGACCGCGCCGCGCCCGACCAGATCGGCGGGCGGATGCAGGCACAATTCCGCGCCGCCCCGCTGGCAGGCCGCCTCCAGCCCGTCATCGGAGGCGAAGGGGAACCCTTCGGTCGTGTGGACATGGCTGGCGCCGGTCTGGCGGGCGATGTCTTCCAGCACCTGGGCGGGATCGCCGCGCCGGACGATCAGGCGGCTGTGGCGGGAATGCAGCGCGGCCTCCAGCCGGGGCAGCGCCATGGCCTGACGCTGCGCACTGGCGGGGGCGGCCTGCGCCTCGGCCGGGTCCAGGATCACCAGGGGAATCACCGCTCCCTGGGCCGCGGCGGCCACCAGCGCGGGGTGGTCGTCCAGCCGCAGCACGCGCCGGAACCAGCAGATCACCGTCATCCCAATCCTCCTGTCTTGCCCTGCATCACGCGTCAGCAGACGGAAAGTTTCATGCCCTTCGCGCATCGCCAAGGGATTGCGCGCCATTGTCACACCCCGTATCGCTGCTATAGCTGCTGTCCGAACCCCATCGAAGGCCGCCCGATTGACCGACCTGCCCCCCACCACCGACGCCGCCACCCCGCCGGGGATGGTCTGGCTGGTCTCGGCCGGGCCGGGCGACCCGGAGCTGCTGACCCTGAAGGCGGCGCGGCTGCTGGCCCAGGCCGATGTGGTGCTGTTCGACGACCTAGCATCGGGGCCGGTGCTGGACCATGCGGGCCCCCAGGCCCAGCTGATCGCGGTGGGCAAGCGCGCGGGGCGACCCTCGGCCAAGCAGGATGCGGTCAATGCGCTGATCCTGTCGCATGCCCGTGCGGGCCAGCAGGTCGTGCGCCTGAAATCCGGCGATTCCGGCATCTTCGGTCGGCTGGAGGAGGAGATCCAGGCCCTGACCCGGGCCGGCATCCCGTTCCAGATCGTGCCCGGCGTGACATCGGCCAGCGCGGCGGCGGCGGCGATGGGCATGCCCCTGACGCGGCGGCTGACCGCGCGCCGGGTCCAGTTCGTGACCGGCGCCGACGTGACCGGCGGACTGCCCGGCGACATCAACTGGGCGGCCTTGGCCGATCCGGCGGTGACCACCGTGGTCTTCATGGGCCAGCGCAGCTTTCCGGCCCTTGCGCGCGGGCTGATCGCCCATGGCCTGCCCCCGGACACCCCCGCTTTGCTGGCCGAGGCGGTGGGCCATCCCGGCCAGCGCATGCTGCCCGGAACCGTGGCCGGGCTGGCCGCGATGCTGGAACGCGACGGGCCCGCATCGGTGCCGGGGCTGATCCTTTATGGGCCGCTGGCCCTGCCCGGCGGGAACGGGTCGGGAACCCCCGCCACGCCCTGACGCGTCAGGCCGGACCCAGCCGGGCGACCGCCCAAGACGCGGCCTCGGCCACGACCGGATCGGCATCCCCCTGCAGCCCCCGCGCCACCGCGATCAGTCCCGCATCCCCGGAATTCCCGATCGCATACAGAACGTTGCGCACAAACCGATCCCGCCCGATCCGCTTGATCGGCGAGCCCGAGAACCGCGCCCGGAACCCCGCATCGTCCAGGCCCGCCAGCTCCGCCAAGGGCGGCGCGTCGATGATCCCGCGATAGCGCATTTCGGATCCCGCCTGCGCGAACTTGTTCCACGGACAGACCGCGAGGCAATCGTCGCAGCCATAGATCCGGTTGCCCATCAGCGCCCGCAGATCCGGCTCCACCGGCCCCTTGTGCTCGATGGTCAGATAGGAAATGCAGCGCCGCGCATCCAGCTGATAGGGCGCGGGAAACGCCCCCGTCGGACAGATATCCAGACAGGCCCGGCAGGACCCGCAATGGCTGACCTGGGGCGCATCCGGCGGCAGCGGCATGGTGGTGAAGATCGCGCCCAGAAAGAACCAGCTGCCCAGATCGCGCGACAGCAGATTCGTGTGCTTGCCCTGCCAGCCCAGCCCCGCGGCCTGCGCCAAGGGCTTCTCCATTACCGGCGCGGTATCGACGAAGACCTTGATGGCGTGCCCCGGCTCGGGCGCCGTCTCAAGTAGCCAGCGCCCCAAGCGCTTCAGCCGCTTCTTGACCAGATCATGATAATCCCGCCCCTGGGCATAGACGCTGACGGCGGCACGGTCGCGCCGCTCCAGCACCTCCAGCGGATCGCCCTCGGGGGTGTACAGCTCGGCCAGCATCACCACCGACCGCGCCTCGGGCCAGAGCGCGGCCGGATCGCCCCGCCAACCCATCCGCTCGGCCATCCAGCCCATCTGCCCGTGCCGCCCCCGGGCCACGAAATCCGCCAACCGCCCGGCCAGCTCCGGCACGCCGTCCGGCCGCATCACCCCCATCGCGGCGAATCCCACCGCGCGGGCCTCCGCCTCCATCTCGCGCTTCTTCGTTGTCCAAATACCCCGGGGGGGATCGCCGTCAGGCGATGGGGGGCTGGCCCCCCCTTCCTCAGCCAAAATCCAACTCGGCGTAGTGGGCGGCCGGATGGATCCCCGGCACCTGATCGGCCAGCACCGACCGGAAGGCCGGCCGCGACTTGATCGTCGCATACCAGTCGCGCAGCGCCTCGGACCGGTCCCAATCCACGTCCGAGATGTAATCGAGGCAGGAAAAATGCGCCGCGGCCGTGAAATCCGCCAGGCTCAGTGTGTTGCCTGCCAGCCAGCGCCGCGTCTCCAGCAGGGTCGAAAGATAGTCGATATGCTCCTTGATCGCGCGCAGCCCGTCCTTGACCACCCGGCTGTCGGGATAGCCGGATCGGGTGATCTTCTTCCAGACGCGCTCGTTCAGGATGGGCTGGGTCACCTCGACATGGAACTTGTCGTCGAACCAGGCGCACAGGCGCCGCACCTCATGGCGCTCCAGCGGCGTCTGCGGCATCAGCGCGGGGGCGGGCACGGCCTCGTCCAGATATTCGATGATCGCCTGGCTTTCGGCCAGCAGGTTGCCGCGATAGCGCAGCACCGGCAGCTTGCCTGCGGGATTGCGCCGGACCAGGTCGGGCGACCCTTCCCAGTATCGCTCCTCGACCAGCTCGACCTCGATCTTCTTCTCGGCCAGGACCAAGCGGACCTTGCGGCAAAAGGGCGACAGGGCGGTGTGATACAGTCGCGTGGTCTGCGTGTTGGTGTTCATGGGACTGCTCTCGAGACCTACTTCTTATTTTCGCAACGCCGCCTTGATACGCCCCGCCCCCCCCGCTTTCAACCGCGGCGGGCTATTCGAAGCAGGCGGCGCGGCCGTCGCGGGCGATGGTCTGCGCACCGTCCAGGATGGATCGCGACCGCGCCGAAGGCGCCCCGGTGCCGCGATGGCGCGGCGCGGGCAGGATGGCGGCCAGCCGCGCGGCCTGGACCGGGGTCAGCCGATCGGGGGTGGTGCCGAAATGCGCCTCGGCCGCGGCATGGATGCCGAAGACGCCCGGCCCGAACTCGGCCACGTTCAGATAGACCTCCAGGATGCGGGCCTTGGACCACAAGGCCTCGATCTGGGGGGTCAGGATCGTCTCGGCCGCCTTGCGGGGCCAGCTGCGGGTCTGCCACAGGAACACGTTCTTGGCGGTCTGCTGGGTGATGGTCGACGCGCCGCGCGACGAGCCCGAGGCCACGACCTTGCGGATCTCGACCATGTCGAAACCCCAATGCAGGCAGAAATTGGCATCCTCGGCCGCGACGACGCTGCGGGCCATGACCGGGGCGATCCCCTCCAAGGGCACCCACCGGCGTTCGGCCAGCGGATGCTCGCGCGCGGCGCCCAGCATGGTCCAGGTCAAAGGCGGGTTCACGAAGGCATAGACCGTGACCGACCCCACCATGACCAGCACCGCCCGCAGCAGCGCGAATCGCAGCCAGAACAGCAGTGCGCGCCGCACGACGGCAGGGCGCGATGCGGGCGGGGCGTCGGATGCGGGCTGGCGCGGGAACATGTTTGCATGTCTCATGGCGGCGGCGGCTGCGTCAAGCGCCGCCCCCCGATCCCGACCGAAAGGCCCCTGCCCCATGCGTTTCTGCATCGCCCTGCTGCTGATGACAGCCCCCGCCACCGCCCAGCCCATGCTGTCCTGGCCCCTGGGCCCCGATACGCAGATCACCCAGGCCGACCATGACTGCGCCGACGGATCGCGGGTGGGCGTCACCTATCTGACCGCCGGCGACGATGCCCTGGCCCTGATCCAGGGGCTGGAGGGGCCGAGCGTGCTGGTCAATGTCGTCAGCGCCTCGGGGGCGCGCTATGTCGCCGGGCTGACCGAATGGTGGGTCAAGGGCGACGAGGTCACGCTGACCCAAGGCGACAGCGCGACCACCTGCACCGTCACGCAATGAGGAACGCGGCCCCGCCAAGGGCCGCGTCCGTCGTCACTCGGCGGGAACCGCGCTCGGTTCCTCGACCGCCTCGATCGGGTGGGGCAGGTGCTGCAGCATCTCCTTGGGGCAGACCTGCAGGAAATGGCCCTTCTCCTCGGCCCAGTTCGACAGGATCTCCTCGGCGCGACGCGACCCGGTCTCCTTCAGGTGGCGCTCGATCAGGGTCTTCAGCTGATCCTCCCAATGATCCTGGGTCACGGGGCACATCACCAAGGTCTCGGCGTTGATGTAGTCGCGCGCCAGACCCTCGGGGTCATACAGGTACGCCATCCCCCCGGTCATGCCCGCGCCGAAATTGGCGCCGATGCGACCCAGGATCACGGCCACGCCGCCGGTCATGTATTCGCAACCGTTCGACCCGCAGCCCTCGATCACCACGCTCGCACCGCTGTTCCGGACCGCGAAGCGTTCGCCCGCCCGGCCCGCCGCGAACAGGAACCCGTTCGTGGCGCCATAGAGGACCGTGTTGCCGATGATCGTGTTCTCATGCGCGACCAGCGGGCTGGACATGGCGGGGCGCACCACGATGGTGCCGCCCGACAGGCCCTTGCCGACATAGTCGTTGGCATCGCCCGAGACCTCGATCTTCAGTCCCGGCGCGGCAAAGGCGCCGAGCGACTGGCCCGCGCTGCCGGTCAGGCGCACGGTCAGGTGGTCGGGCTGCAGGCTGTTGCGCATCCCGAACTTCTGCACGATCAGGCTGGATGTGCGCGTGCCGATGGTCCGATGGGTGTTCCGGACCGCATAGGACAGCTGCATCTTCTCGCCATCCTCGAAGAACCGCGCGGCGTCCTTGACGATTTCCGCATCCAGCGTGTCCAGCACCGCGTTGCGCGGCTTGGAGCGATCATAGACGATCTTGTCCGCGCCATCGACGGTGATCAGCAGCGGGTTCAGGTCCAGATCGTCCAGGTTCGCCGCACCCCGGCTGACCTGGGTCAGCAGATCCGCACGCCCGATCACCTCGTCCAGCGACCGTGCGCCGATCGAGGCCAGGATCTCGCGCACTTCCTGCGCATAGAAGGTGATCAGGTTCACCACCTTGTCCGCCGATCCGGTGAACATGGCGCGCAGCTTCTCGTCCTGGGTGCAGACGCCCACCGGGCAGGTGTTCGACTGACACTGGCGGACCATGATGCAGCCCATGGCGATCAGGGCGGCGGTGCCGATGCCGTATTCCTCGGCCCCCATCATCGCCGCCATGACGATGTCGCGGCCCGTGCGCAGACCGCCATCGGTGCGCAGCGTCACGCGTTCCCGCAGGCGGTTCATGGCCAGGACCTGATGCGCCTCGGTCAGGCCCATCTCCCACGGCAGGCCCGCGAACTTGATGGACGTCGCGGGCGACGCGCCGGTGCCGCCGTTATGGCCCGAAATCAGGATCACGTCGGCCTTGGCCTTGGCCACGCCCGCCGCGATGGTGCCCACGCCGCTGGAGGCCACCAGCTTGACGGTGATCTTGGCGCGCGGGTTGATCTGCTTGAGGTCATAGATCAGCTGCGCCAGATCCTCGATCGAATAGATGTCGTGATGCGGCGGGGGCGAGATCAGCGTCACGCCCGGCGTCGAATGCCGCAGCCGCGCGATCAGCTTGGTGACCTTCATGCCGGGCAGCTGGCCGCCCTCGCCGGGCTTGGCGCCTTGGGCGACCTTGATCTCCAGCTCCTCGCAGGCGTTCAGGTATTCGGCGGTGACGCCGAAGCGGCCCGAGGCGACCTGCTTGATCTTGGCGCAGGGGTTGTCGCCATTGGGCAGCGGGTGGCTGTGCGCCGGGTCCTCTCCGCCCTCGCCCGAATCGGATTTCGCGCCGATCCGGTTCATCGCGATGTTCAGCGTCATATGCGCCTCGGGGCTCAGCGCCCCCAGCGACATGCCCGGCGTCACGAAGCGCTTCCTGATCGAGGTGATCGATTCGACCTCCTCGATGGGGACCGGCTTGCCGAGGGGCTTGATGTCCAGAAGGTCGCGGATGTGGATCGGCGGGTTGGCCCGCATCGTGGCGCTGAACTGCTTCCAGATGTCATAGGAGGCCTTTTCGCAGGCCACCTGCAGCAGCTTCATCGTGTTGGCTTCCCAGGCGTGCTTCTCGCCCGAGCGGCGCAGCTTGTAGAAGCCGCCCACGGGCAGCAGCTCCACGTTCTCGGTGCGGAAAGCCAGCTGGTGCAGACGCTCCAGCTTGGCCTGCAGCCCGTGCAGGCCGATGCCCGAGATGCGCGACTGCATGCCGGGGAAATACTCCGCGACCATGGCGCGCGACAGGCCCACCGCCTCGAAGTTCAGGCCGCCGCGATAGGAGGACAGGACCGAGATCCCCATCTTGGCCATGATCTTCAACAGGCCCGCATCCACCGCGTCGCGATAGCGGCGCATGTTCTCGATCAGCGTGCCGGTCAGCAGCCCGCGCCCGAT